>NZ_JAPPRG010000002.1:2447800-2752837 GCF_026672515.1 Novosphingobium sp. SL115
AATAGGCGTTGAGAGAAGGACCGGCAGGAGTTTCCTGCCAAGAAGGCGTCGACATGGTTAACTGCTCCAAGCATGAAGCACTCGAAGGCCGCTTGACCCGATAGCCGACACTGCGCAATGTACGCAGGCTTTCACAGAGCATCGAGCATCCACCGCCTTCGAGCACAGTGGTTTGCCGGGAACGGCCGGGGCAGCAACCCCGGCCTTTTCGTTCCGACTTTGGACGTGGTCCGCTGTCCCGACACAACCCATAGTGCCTCAAGCGGATTGAGAGACAAGGGGGGTAAACCCCGCTTTGCGACTCCAGTCGTCGCATATGCGATTCAACTCGTCGCCTGAAAAGCCGAGAAATGGCGCCGCGACTCCGCAGAAATACTAGACATCAAGGGAAAAAAGTCCTCCGCCGAAATAGTTTTCGCGCCCCTACCCAAATTGTGGACACGATCGCGTCAACCCACACCATACAGCGTGTCCACAGGAGGGTTCAGACTCCAAGAACTCTCGTTATCGCCGCCAACGCGGCCACACGTTCGATTGTTCAGAAACGGCAGATTTCCGCCAATGCGGGCAAGGCAGACTGCAAGAACGCCAAACGGAAACGGGCATGAACTGGTAGCAGTTTGGGCCGAATCTTTGACGTGGTGATTGTATGGTGATTGTACGAGGCGAAGCCCCTCTTTTCACACCTCAAGGCATTGCAGTATAAAGCCCTGATTTAATTGGTGCGCCCGACGGGATTCGAACCCATGGCCCCCAGATTAGGAATCTGGTGCTCTATCCTGCTGAGCTACGGGCGCCCGCGCCTCCTTTAGGCAGGGCGTGGCACGCTTGCAACGGTTTTGCCTTTTGGCAATACCGTTTGAGCGGCATTATCAATGGGTTTCGTCGGGCGGCGCCAGCGGTATAAGAACGGGGGCTATCGGAATGCCTTCTTCGGCCAGTTCGCGCGCTTCGTCGATTGTCGCGCGGCCGTGAATTGCCGCAGCATCCTTTTCGCCATAATGCATGGCGCGCGCATTATCGACGAACTTATCACCCACCCAGGTTGACGACTTCAACGCCTCGGCCTGCATCACGGCTACCGCTTTCAGCATTTCGATCGCTTGCGCCGGCAGCGCCAGATCGTTCACCGGCGGCCCTGCTTGCACCTGCCCGCCTGCTGCCGCAGGCACGGTCGATACCTTACCTACTGCGGCTACGGGCATCTGGTTGCCCTTGCGTCCCACGTTCGGGGCCATGACCGCCTTGCCCACTTGCGCTGATCCGCACACAGGGCACGATACCAGCCCTCGCGCCTGCTGGTCCTCGTAGTCACCGGATGAACCGAACCATCCTTCGAAGCGGTGTCCACCAGGGTCGCACAGCAGATCGAACACGATCATGCTACCACCCCGTCAATCGGACGCTTGTTTGCAAGGCTGGGAAGTTGCGCCCGAACCTCGCGCGTGCGCGCAGGATCAACCGTGGCAAAACCGATTGCACTGCCCTCGCCCAGGTCAAGCTCGACATCACCCCACGGATCGATCACCAGTGAATGACCGAACGTCTCACGTCCATCTTCGTGGTGCCCACCCTGCGCGGCCGAAATCACCCAAGCGCTTGCCTCGACCGCCCGCGCGCGCTGCATCAGATGCCAGTGCGCTTTGCCTGTAGGCACGGTAAAGGCGGCCGGAATGCGGATTGCATCGCATTTGCGCCGACCCAGTTCTTCAAACAAGGCGGGGAACCTGACGTCATAACAGATGGCAAGGCCCAGCAGCCCTACCGGCGTTTCTACCGTCACCACTGCTTCGCCCGGAGCATAAGCCGCGGATTCCCGCCAGCTTTCGCCGGTTGCTAAATCCACATCGAACATATGGATCTTGTCATACCGGGCGGCAATTTCACCATCAGCATCAATCACGAAACCCCGGTTTACCCAATGGCCGTCGTCACGCAGGATCGCCAGCGAACCAAGGTCGATCCACACACCGGTTGACCGAGCGGCCTGCCGTGCCGCCGCCAGAACCGGATTTTCGCTCTCGCCCACCACATGGAGGGTTGCGCGCGCGCGGTTACGGTCAAGCATCCCGCACATTTCGGGCGTGAACAGCATCTGTGCGCCAGCATCTGCCGCATCCCGCGCAGAAGTTGTAATGGCGGCAGCATTGGTCGCCGGATCGATCCCGCTGGTCATCTGGAACAGCGCAACCTTTACCGGATCGCGCGCAGTAACGCCCGTCACAGGCCCAACATCGAATCCAGCTTGCCCTGCGCATTCAGCGCGGCAAGATCATCCGATCCGCCCACATGGACGCCATCGATAAAGATCGACGGCACCGTCTGATGCCCCGGTGCGCGTTCAAGCATCTCGGCCTTCTTTGTCCCGCCCATGGTCACGTCATATTCCTCGAACGCTACGCCCTTACCTTCAAGCAGCGCCTTTGCACGCACGCAATAAGGGCAGCCCCACTTGGTATAGACTTCAACCTTGGGCGTGTTCGGCATGGTTTCTCTCTGTGTTGAAACGGGGTCTTGAAATGTCAGAATCGCTAACACACATGGGTTCCCGTGTCATGCGCCGCAAGACGGGCATGGCCACAAACCGCTGCGGTAAGCGCCGGATATCCGGGTTTACCAAGGCAAGTGCAGATTGCTCAAGCATTGAGGATATTGCCATGAACCGTTTTGATTTCACCCCCTATCGCCGTACCACCGTGGGTTTTGACCGCCTGTTCGACTTGCTCGAACGCCAGGCCCGCGCCAATACCGGTGACAATTACCCTCCCTTCAATATCGAACGCAGTGGCGAGGAATCGTATCGGATCACTCTTGCCGTCGCAGGCTTCAAGGCCGAAGATATCGACATTACCGCCCAGCAGAATCTGATGGTAGTGAAGGGGCAAAAGCCCGAACCGCAGGATCGTGAATACCTTCATGTCGGCATCGCCAATCGCGGCTTTGAACGCCGTTTCGAACTGGCCGATTTCGTCCGTGTCGAAGCAGCCGATCTGGCAGACGGGCTGCTGACCATCGATCTGGTGCGTGAAGTGCCCGAAGCGATGAAGCCGAAGAAGGTGCTGATCGGCGCGCAGACGCCGCTCAAGGTCATCGAAGGCGATAATTCCGCCGCAGCCTGAACCGGGTAAGCGGTCAAAATCGTGCTGGGGAGTGGGTCGAAAGACTCGCTCCCTTGCCCTCTATGCGGATGGCGGTTATTCCCATCATCCAAAGTCGCGGAGTTTCAACGTCATGGACCATTGCCTGATAGCAAAGCCCATCTGCAATGCCTTCAGGAAAACCGTGTCCCATGCCCGCTTCCATCACCTTGTCTCGTCTTTGCTGGTCAACACCTGACGGAAAGCATGTCCTTTCCGGGCTTGATCTTGCCTTTACTGCCGAGCGCACCGGTATTGTCGGCCGCAACGGCACCGGTAAATCATCGCTGCTGCGTCTGATTGCGGGCGAAATCACACCTTCCAGCGGTTCTGTGCATCTTGGCGGCACAATCGCCAATTTGCGTCAGATCGTTGCGCGCAAGCCCGGTGAAACGCTGGCCGAAGCCCTTGATCTTGCAGAACCACTGGCACGGTTGCGCCGCGCCGAACAAGGCCTTGCCTCCGCCGAAGATCTTGAACTGGCCGATTGGACGCTGGAAAGCCGCCTGATCGCCGCCTTTGCCACCAGCGGGCTTAATACAGACCCCGGCACCCCGGTAGAAGCGCTATCGGGTGGTCAGCAAACACGCGCAGGCCTGGCCGCCGCAATCCTTGCCGATCCCGATTTTCTGTTGCTGGATGAACCGACCAACAACCTCGATATCGAAGGTCGCGCCAACATTGCCGAGTTCCTTGCAGGCTGGCGCAAAGGCGCCTTGGTCGTCAGTCATGATCGTGCCTTGTTGGAAGGCATGGATGCGATTGTCGAACTGACGCCGCTGAGCGCAACACGCTATGGCGGCACATACAGCCATTATGTGGAACGCAAGGCGATGGATCTTGCCGCCGCTCGGCAGACGCTAGATCTGGCCGAACGCGCGGTGGATCACGCCCGCAACAGCGCCCAGACTGCGCGCGAACGCAAGGATCGCCGCGATGGCGTGGGTCAGCGCAAGGCCGCGCAGGGTGGCATACCGCGCATCCTGATCGGGGCACGCCGGGAACGCGCCGAAAACACCTCTGGCGGCAACGCACGACTGGCACAGCGCGAACAACACGTTGCCGAAGTGGATCTGGCCAGCGCTCGCGCCCAGCTTGAAGTGATTGAACCGCTGGTCATTACCGTCGACGCCACCGGCCTCGCATCGGGGCGCAAGGTTCTGGAAATCGACAATGCGACCGCAGGTTATGCTCCCGGCCGACCAGTGCTGTCAGATATGTCCCTGTCGCTGACCGGTCCGGAACGAGTTGCACTGACCGGCGCAAACGGTTCCGGCAAATCAACTCTGCTGCGGCTGGTGCGGGGAATGCTTGCCCCCTCGTCCGGCACCGTGCGCGTGCATGTGCCCTTCGGGCTGCTCGACCAGCACGCTAGCATGCTCGATCCACAACGCTCCATCGTCGAAAATTTGCTCAGGCTGCAGCCCGATCTTGATGAAAACGCTGGCCGCGCTGCTCTTGCCCGGTTTCGCTTTCGCGGTGCGACGGCAGACCAGATCGTCGGCACGCTCAGCGGTGGCCAAACCATGCGCGCGGCGCTGGCCTGCGTCCTTTCCGGCACGCCGCCGCCATTGCTATTGCTGGATGAACCGACCAATCATCTGGATCTGGAAACCATCGCAGCAATCGAAGCCGGTCTGTCGGCCTATGACGGGGCCATGCTGTTGGTAAGCCATGACACCACGTTTCTGAATGCCCTGCGACTTACGCGCCAAATCAGCCTTGATTGAACCTCACCACGCCTCGGCCACATCGACCAGCGCTTCACGGTCAAGGATGGTAACTCGCCCGCCCTTCAGCGCGACAATGCCGTTGTCGGCCCAAGCGGAAAGCTGGCGGTTGATCTGTTCGCGCGACATGCCGGCAAAGTTGCCCAATTCGCCCTGACTCAACGCCAGCTTCAACTGCGTGCCCGCATCCACCGAATCGCCCATCATCAGCCGCAACAGGAACCGCGCCAGACGCGGCCCTGATGTATAGGCCCGGTCGGCCTCGATGACCGCGTTGTTCTGCCGCAGCCGGCGCGCCATCGCTTTCAGCAGGCGCAGCGATAGCCCTTTGTGCCGCTCGATAATGTCAGAAAATGCTGTTCGCGTCAGGACCAGTGCTTCGACAGGATCGATTGCTTCGACCGATGCGGTACGGTCGCCGCCATCCAGAAATGCGATTTCGCCCAGAACGTGGCCCGGCTCGGCATAATCGAGAATGATTTCACGCCCATTGGCGGCCACCATACTGACGCGCGCCAACCCTTTCAGCACGATGAAAAGCGTCTTGCCCTCCTCGCCCTGCGCCATCAGTTCCTGCGAGGGCTTGAAGGCACGCACCTGCCCTCGAGCGATGATGTCCGAAAGCTCCGCCTGATCGCAGTCCGCGAACAGGCTTTGCGCCGTCAAGGTCTCCGCCAGTTTGGCCGCATCCATCCGCTATTCGCCCTCAAAACCGCAACACTTGCGGCATGAGGGCAAGTAATCAGGGAATCAGCGCAAAAGCCAGCCCCTCAGGTCAAATTAAACCAGACGTGCCTGCTTTACTGCTGCGGCAATAAAGCCCTTGAACAGCGGATGCGGTTCGAAAGGACGGCTCTTCAGTTCAGGATGGAACTGCACACCGATAAACCACGGGTGGTCAGGCCGTTCCACGATTTCCGGCAGCAGGCCATCAGGCGACATGCCGGAAAATACCAGACCTCCGGCCTCAAGACGTTCCTTGTAGGCCACATTCACTTCGTAGCGATGGCGATGGCGTTCGCTGATCGCTTCGGCACCATAAACCGCCGCCACATGGCTGTTGCCGGTCAGCTTTGCGTCATAAGCGCCAAGCCGCATCGTGCCGCCCAGATCGCCACCTTCCGATCGCGTCTCAAGGCCTTCCGCCGTCATCCATTCGGTAATGATGCCCACCACCGGTTCGTCGGTCGGACCGAATTCGGTTGAAGATGCCTTTTCGATTCCGGCTGTATTCCGCGCGCCTTCGATGCAGGCCATCTGCATACCAAGGCATATGCCGAAGAACGGCACCTTGCGTTCGCGCGCAAACCGGACCGAAGCAATCTTGCCTTCGGTGCCACGCTCGCCAAAGCCACCGGGCACCAGAATGCCGTGCATCGGTTCCAGATGCGCCGCGATTTCCGCATCGTCCTTTTCGAACAATTCGGCATCCAGCCACTTCACCCGCACTTTCACGCGGTTGGCCATGCCACCGTGCGCCAGCGCTTCGTTCAGCGATTTGTAGGCATCCTGCAGACCGACATACTTGCCGACCACGCCAATCGTCACTTCGCCCTCCGGGTTCTGATACCGGTCAACGATATCGTCCCAGCGCGTCAGATCCGGGTCCGGCGCGGTCAGGCCAAAGTGGCGTAGCACTTCGCTGTCCAGCCCTTCGGCATGATACTGCAAGGGCACAGCGTAGATGCTCGACGCATCAAGCGCCGGAATGACCGCTGACTTGCGCACGTTGCAGAACTGCGCAATCTTTGCGCGTTCGCTTTCGGGCAGCGGCTTTTCGCAGCGGCACAGCAGGATGTCGGGCTGAATACCCAGCCCGGTCAATTCGCGCACCGAATGCTGGGTCGGCTTGGTCTTCAACTCGCCCGCCGCCGCAATATACGGCACCAGCGTTACGTGGACAAAGCACGTCTCGTCACGCATCTCGTTGTGCAACTGGCGCAGTGCTTCAATGAAGGGCAGGCCTTCAATGTCGCCCACCGTGCCGCCGATTTCGCACAGCACAAAGTCGAGATCTTCCGTCTCGGCCTGTGCGAAGTCCTTGATCGCGTCGGTTACGTGCGGAATTACCTGCACCGTCGCGCCAAGATATGCGCCCTTGCGCTCTTTGGCGATGATGTCGCGGTAGATCCGGCCTGACGTGATGTTGTCAGCCTGCCGCGCAGAAACGCCAGTGAAGCGTTCATAGTGCCCAAGATCGAGGTCGGTTTCTGCCCCGTCATCAGTCACATAGACTTCACCGTGCTGATACGGGCTCATCGTGCCCGGATCGACGTTGAGATAGGGGTCAAACTTGCGGATTCGCACACGATATCCGCGTGCCTGCAACAGAGCCGCGAGGCTCGCCGCCATGAGTCCCTTGCCGAGCGAGGAGACCACGCCGCCGGTGATGAAAATGTACCGCGCCATGGGAGTTGGGCCTTAGCGTCAGAGGTTGGCAACGTGCAAGCGGTTACCGCTGTAATCTTTGCGGCAATCCACAGGCATTGATCGAAAACAACAAGAATGCCGCCCCGCAACCATGATGGAAGCGGGTCGGCACACCATATTGGCAATTAAGACTTACTGACCGGCAGCGCCGCCCAGCGGATCATTTACAGGGGCCGCAGCAGGCGCCGCCCCGGAAGGCGCCACAGCTGGCGTACCACCCTGTGCAGGTGCCAGCGGATCAGCCGCAGGTACATTCTGCACCGGCACTGCACGTTCAAGCGAGGTGTCAATTTCGCGGCCAGACGTGGTGCCCACCGCCAGCGTAGCCAGCGCAATGCTCAACATCACAAACAATCCAGCCAGCACCGACGTCATGCGCGTCAGGAAATCGGCTGCGCCACGCGCAGACATGAACCCGGAAGGGCTGCCGCCCACACCAAGACCGCCGCCTTCGGACTTCTGCATCAGAATCACGACGACAAGCAGTGCCGCGACAATCGCCTGGACGACGGTTAGGAAAATGAACAGCGACATGAATCTCTAATCCTTGGCGCGCACCCGCGCAGCAATTTCCGGCCATGTAGGCGCGCAAACGCCGCGACGCAACCCGTCGCCGCTTAAGGCCGCCTGCTAAAAGCCTCTTGCCTCAGGCCTCACCCGTTCCGGCTGCCGCCACGATCGGCAGAAACGCTTCTGCGGTCAGACTTGCCCCGCCCACCAATGCGCCGCCGACGCCTTCTGCCGCCAGCAATTCTGCGGCATTCCCGGCATTTACCGAACCGCCATACAGAATGCGCACTTTCGCTCCAGCCTCGCCATACAGCGCAAGCAGACGTTCGCGGATGGCGGCGTGCATTGTCACCACATCTTCAACCGCAGCAACGCGACCGGTGCCGATAGCCCAGACCGGTTCATAAGCTACGGAAACCTTGCCTGCGGCAACGGCATCGCCCGCACCTTCTCCCGCGGGTAGCGATCCGTCGACCTGCCCTGCGACCACGGCAACCGCCTTGCCTGCATCACGTTCATCCAGGGTTTCCCCCACGCAAACAATGACGCCCAGACCAGCAGAAAGCGCGGCATCTGCCTTGGCCTGCACCAGAGCATCGCCTTCGGCATGGTCCTTGCGACGCTCGCTATGGCCCAGAATCACGAAATCAGCACCGGTATCCACCAACATGGGTGCCGATACGTCACCGGTGTGCGCACCTTTGGCCTGCGCATGACAGTCCTGTCCGCCAATGCCCATGGCGGTTACCGCTTCGCGCAGCGTGCCAATAAGCGTGAACGGCGGCGCTAGCGCCACCTGCACATCGGGATAGCGGGCAGCAGCCCGGTCGATAGCGCGCGCTTCGGCCAGCATGGCCCTGACGCCGTTCATCTTCCAGTTGCCCACGATATACGGACGGTGCGGCATAATCGGCCAGTTCCCCTGAAGAATCCCTGAAACAATCGATATTTACGCCCGCCATTTAGGCGATGCTCGCCGGGCGGCTATCAAACCTGTGCTGATTCTGCAAAACGCCTGATCGCATTGTTCGGTAAAAAAGCCGATATTCTCGCTGAGCGGAACTGCGCGACCACACATTCTGCCCCACGCGGACCATTGCGGGAAACGCGATTGGCTCTTAAAGGCATCGACCAATTGCCATCATGCGGCGCGGTCCTGCACGGCCTGCCTCTGCCCTATCAAGAGACGAACACCCGCAAATGCTCGGCTTCTTCCGCTCCTTCATCAAATCCCGCGTCGGTGCTGCCGTTGCGCTCGTATTCCTAGGCCTGATCGCATTGGCTTTTGCCAGCGCAGACGTCACCGGCAGCGGCTTTGGCGGTATCGCCGGAGGAGATCGCGCGGCCAAGGTTGGTTCCGAACGCATCGGCACCGGTGAATTGGGCAAATCGCTGACCAACGCTTTCGAACAGGACCGGCAGCAGACTCCCGGCCTTACGATGAAGCAATTTCTCGAAGGCGGCGCGCTTGATGGCGTGCTTTCCGGCATGGTTGATCGCTTAGCCTTAGCCGAATGGGGCAAGAAGCATGGTCTTGCTGCCAGTGACCGGCTGGTTGACAGCGAAATCGTCAAGATCGCCGCGTTTCAAGGACCGGATGGCAAGTTCAGCCAGCAAGCCTATGAACAACTGCTCGCCCAGCGTGGGTTGAACGACAAGGACGTGCGCCGGGATCTGGCTCAGGGACTGATGGCCCGGCAGGTCTTGCTGCCCGCAGCCTTCGGGGCACAGATGCCCGCCGAAGGTGTCGTGCGTTACGCCGCCCTTCTCACCGAAAAGCGTAACGGTTCGATCCTGACCGTGCCCTCGCTGGCCTTTGCTCCAGCCACTGGCCCTGATGCCAAGGCACTGGCAGCGTTCTACGACGCGAATAAGGCGCGCTACATGCAGCCTGAACGCCGCACCATCCGCTATGCGCTGGTTGATGAAACGACGCTCAAATCGACACCTGCGCCGACCGAGGCTGAGATTGCCAATCGTTACAAGCTGAACACCGCCGCCTATGCGCCTAGCGAACAGCGCACGATAACGCAGGTCATCGTCCCTACCGAAGCTGCCGCCAAAGCGCTTGCCGCCGAAATGGTCAAGGGTGGTGCACTGGATGCCGCTGCCCGCGCCAAGGGGCTTGCCGCCAGCAAGCTGGAAAACCAGACCCGTGAAGCGTTGACCAACCAGACATCCAAGGCGGTTGCCGATGCCGCCTTTGCCACGCCGCAAGGTGCACTAGCTGCGCCTGCCAAATCCAGCATCGGCTGGCATGTGGTCAAGGTCGATGCCATCCGCAGCAATCCGGGCAAGACGCTCGATCAGGCACGTGCAGAACTCGTCACCATCCTCACCGCGGAAAAGCGCCGCGCTGCGTTTTCCGATTTCGCCGCGCAAGTGGAGCAGGAAATCGATGGCGGAACCGGTCTTGCCGATATCGCAAAGACGCTGGGCCTGACGCTTTCCACCACGCAACCAATCACCGCCAATGGCGCAGTTTTTGGCAAGCAGGGTGAAACCGTCGCGCCCGATCTGGCTCCGCTGGTCCAGGCCGCATTTGCCATGGAACGCGAAGGCGAACCGCAGCTTGCCGAAATCAAGCCGGGTGAAAAGTTCGCGATCTACGATGTTGGCCAGCTTACCGCAGCTACCCCTGCCCCGCTCGCCCAAATCAAGGATGTGGTAACCCGCGACTGGGCGCTGCAACAAGGTTCGGCCAAAGCCAAGGCTGCTGCCGACAAGATCCTTGCGGCGCTGAACAAGGGCACGCCGCTGGCCGAAGCAATCAAGCTGGCAGGCGTCGCTCTGCCTGCGCCACAATCGGTCGATATGGGCCGCCAGCAGCTTTCGCAGATGCAGGGGCAGGTTCCGCCGCCCCTCGCACTGCTGTTCGCCATGGCTGAAGGCACGTCCAAGCGCCTTGAAGGCCCGAACAAGGCTGGTTGGTATATCGTATCGCTGAAAGACATCGTGCCCGGCGCGGTGAAGCGCGGCGATCCGATCTTCGCACAGGCCTCGCGCGAACTCGGCGTGGTAACCGGCAACGAATATGCTGAGGGCCTGCGCCGCGCCATCCGTGCAGACGTCGGCGTCGAACGCAATGATGCCGCGATCAAGGCCGTCCGCGATCAGTTGACCGGCGCGAACGCGCAATAATCGCTTTTCCCAGCAAGAGTAGAAATGTCCACCAACGCCGCATCCACCGTCACCGGCCTGCCTGAGAACCATCAGGCCGCCCTCGCCCAGCTTTCCGCCGGTCGCCCCGCGCTGATCTGGCGAAAGCTGATCGTGGACACGGAAACCCCGGTGGGCGCGGCGCTCAAGCTGATGGAAAACGGACGCGGCGATTTCCTGCTCGAATCCGTGCAGGGCGGCGAAGTGCGCGGGCGTTACAGCCTGCTCGGCATCGATCCCGATCTGGTCTTCCGCGCCACCGGCCCGACTTGCGAAATCAACCGCATCTGGCGGCATGACAAAGCGGCTTTCGCCCCGCTTCCCGGCAACAGCCTTGCCGAACTGCGCAGCCTTGTCGCGGCCTGCCGCATCGATGTGCCCGCCGCACTGCCGCCTGCACTGGCCTGTCTGGTCGGTTATTTCGGCTATGAAACCATCGGCCTTGTCGAAAAGCTGCCCCGCGCAGCGCAAAGCGATCTGGTCCTGCCCGATATGCTGTTCACCCGCCCGACCGTGGTGCTGGTGTTCGATCGCCTGTCTGACGAACTTTTTGCCATCGCCCCCGTCTGGGCCGAAGGTGGCGATCCCGCGCACCTGCTCGAAGCTGCCGGTGAACGTATCGACAGCGCCATTCGCAAGCTGTCTGCCCCTGTTCCTGCTGACCCGCGCCTTGCCAATGCGCCCGATGTCGTGCCCACCCCGGTCATGCCTGCCAGCCAGTATGCCAGCATGGTCACGGCTGCGAAGGACTATATCGAGGCGGGAGATATCTTTCAGGTCGTCGTCGCCCAGCGCTTCACCGCGCCCTTCCCGCTGCCGCCCATCGCGCTCTACCGCGCGCTGCGCCGCATCAACCCCTCGCCGTTCCTCTATTTCCTCGACATGCCGGGCTTCGCTCTCACCGGATCAAGCCCGGAAATCCTGGTCCGTATTCGCGATGGCGAAGTCACCATCCGCCCCATCGCCGGCACCCGCCCGCGCGGCAAAACGGTTGAGGAAGACCGCGCCAACGAACTGAGCCTGCTGGACGATCCCAAGGAACGCGCCGAACATCTGATGCTGCTCGACCTTGGCCGCAACGATGTGGGCCGCGTGGCAAAGGCTGGCACCGTGAAAGTCACCGAAAGCTACACGGTCGAACGCTACAGCCACGTCATGCACATCGTATCGAACGTGGTCGGCCAATTGGACACCACCCGCGCCGATAGTGTCGATGCCCTATTTGCCGGTTTCCCCGCAGGCACCGTTTCGGGCGCACCCAAGGTTCGCGCGTGCGAGATCATCGCCGAACTCGAACCCGAAACGCGTGGCGCTTATGCCGGCGGCGTCGGCTACTTCGCGCCTGATGGCTCGGTCGATAGCTGCATCGTCCTGCGCACCGGCGTCATCAAGGATGGCGTGCTTCACGCTCAAGCAGGTGCAGGCATCGTCGCCGACAGCAACCCCGAATACGAACAGCGAGAATGCGAACTTAAAAGCGGCGCGCTTTTCGCAGCAGCCCGCGAAGCCGTCCGCGTTGCCAGCGAACCGGAATATGGACAGTAAGCCATGATCCTCGTCATCGACAATTACGACAGCTTCACCTGGAACCTCGTCCACTACCTGATGGAAATGGGCGCAGAGGTTGAAGTCGTCCGCAATGACGCGCTTACTGCTGCACAAGCCATCGCCACCGGCGCGCAAGGGTTCCTGCTCTCGCCCGGCCCCTGCACCCCCAACGAAGCGGGCATCAGCCTCGATCTGGTCGGCGCAGCGGCGGATGCAAAGCTGCCCTTGCTCGGCGTATGCCTTGGTCACCAGTCCATAGGCCAGTATTTCGGCGGTAAAGTCGTGCGCGGCGGGCTGATGCATGGCAAGACCAGCCCGGTTGAACATGACGGCACCGGCATGTTCGCAGGCCTGCCTAGCCCGTTCATCGCCACCCGCTATCACTCGCTGATCGTGACAGACATTCCCGATTGCCTCGAAGTCAACGCGCGGTCGGACGATACCCACGTCATGGGCTTCCGCCACACGTCGCTGCCGATCCACGGCGTGCAGTTCCACCCGGAATCCATCGCCACCGAACACGGTCACGCCATGATCGCGAATTTCCTGAAGATTTGCGGCATCATCACCAATCCGCTGCCCGCATGACCGCGCTGCCAGATCCGCAACACCCGCTGGAAGAGGCTGAGGCTGAAGCCGCCTTCGCTGCCATTCTTGACGGCACGGTTCCTGACGAAGCGATCGCGCAGTTCCTGACCGACCTGTCGGACCGGGGAGAAACCGCCAGCGAAATCGCGGGGGCGGCCCGCGCCATGCGCCAGCGGATGATCCCGATCAGCGCGCCAGCCAACGCCATCGATGTCTGCGGCACTGGCGGCGACGGCCACCACACGCTCAACGTCTCTACCGCCGTCAGCCTTGTTGTGGCGAGCTGCGGCGTTCCGGTGGCAAAGCACGGGAACCGCGCTGCCAGTTCCAAATCGGGCGCGGCTGATACACTGGAAGCACTCGGTCTCAACCTTGATCGCGCTGCGCAAACTGCCGAAGCCACCTTGGGCGACCTTGGCATCTGCTTCCTGTTCGCCGCGCGTCATCACCCCTCGATGGGGCGCATCATGCCCATCCGCAAAGCGTTGGGCCGCCGCACCATCTTCAACTTGATGGGACCGCTAGCCAACCCCGCCGGGGTCCGCCGCCAGCTCGTCGGCATCGCTCGCCCCGCTTACGTGCCCATCTATGCCGAAGCCATTCAGCGCCTCGGCACCGATCACAGCCTGGTCATTTCTGGCGACGAAGGGCTGGATGAGCTGAGTCTGGCAGGCGGGAACGAACTGGCCGAAGTGAAGGACGGCGAGTTGCTGATGCGACGTATCACGCCTGCCGATGTCGGACTGCCTGAAAGCCCGGTAGACGCTATCCGTGGCGGAGACGCAGCCCACAATGCGGCCGCCTTACGCGCATTGTTACAGGGCGAAGAAGGCCCCTACCGCAATGCCGTTCTGTTCAACGCCGCAGCCGCCCTCATCGTCGCAGGTGAAGCGCGTGACTGGCACGAAGGCGTCGAGGAAGCCGCCGAAGCTATCGACAAAGGTCTCACCAACGCTCTGCTGAACTGCTGGATCGCCGCGCTGAAATAAGGGCTGTGCGCGTCAGCACAGCACCGGATAGCCCTGCATCCGCTTGATCCGGCGCAGCGAAAAACTGGACCGCATAGCCGAAACCCCCGGCAACCGCGCCAGACAATCGCGGTGGATATGGTCATACTGTTCAAGATCGCGCGCGGCCACACGCAGCAGGTAATCCGCTCCGCCTGACATCAGGTGGCATTCCAGAATATCGTCAAAATCGGCCACCGCTTCTTCAAAGCGGTCCATCGCCTCTCGGCTCTGGCTGTTCAGCGTGATCTCGACAAAAACCTGCACCGTCAACCCCAGCTTGCGCGGCTCCAGTCGCGCGCCATAGCCGATAATCACGCCCGCCTGCTCCAGCGCCTTGATCCGGCGGTGGCACGCCGATGGCGACAGGGCGACCTTGTCCGACAGTTCGGCAATTGATAGCGCCGAGTCCGCCTGAATTGCTTCAAGCAAGGCGATGTCAGCCCGGTCCATGCGAAATTTTCCTGATTATGCTGTCAAACGTGGGAATTATCACCACTTGCGCCGCAATCAAGGATGAAATTAGGCAAGAACTGCCGGAGCGATAAGAATAGTTTTGCGTTCATCAGGCAGCACACATTCAGGAGTAATCGTCATGCGTGTCGGCACAGTCCGTGAAATCAAGAACCACGAATACCGCGTGGGCCTTACCCCCGAAAGTGCGCGCGAACTGGTTTCACACGGGCATGAAGTATGGGTGGAAAGTGGTGCGGGCAACGGTATCGGCGCCAGCGACGCAGATTATCAGGCCGCAGGCGCGGTCATCCAGCCCGATGCCAAGACGGTGTTTGATGCGTGCGAAATGATCGTCAAGGTGAAGGAACCACAGGCTGTCGAACGCGCCATGCTGCGCAAGGGGCAGGTGCTTTACACCTACCTCCACCTTGCGCCTGATCCTGAACAGACTGCCGATCTCGTGAAATCTGGCGTCACTGCCATCGCCTATGAAACGGTCACCGGCGCAGGCAACGCCCTGCCCTTGCTGAAACCGATGAGCCAAGTCGCGGGCCGCATGGCCATTCAGGCCGGTGCCACCGCGCTGGAAAAGGCCCATGGCGGGCGCGGCGTGCTGCTGGGCGGCGTACCGGGCGTGCTTCCGGGCAAGGTCGTGGTGATCGGCGGCGGCGTGGTCGGTTTCAACGCGGCGCAAATGGCCGTTGGCCTTGGCGCGGACGTGACCATCCTTGATCGTGATCCCGATGTGCTGGAACGGCTGGATAACCATTTCGAAGGCCGCGCCCGCACGCTCTATTCGGGCAAGGCAGCACTGGCCGCCGCCGTGGCCGAGGCTGATCTGGTCATCGGCGCAGTCCTGATCCCCGGTGCCGCCGCGCCCAAGCTGGTCACCCGCGACATGCTTTCCACGATGAAGCCCGGCGCGGTGCTGGTGGATGTCGCCATCGATCAGGGCGGCTGCTTTGAAACCAGCCGTGCCACCACTCATGCCGAACCGACTTATGTGGTCGATGGCGTGGTGCATTATTGCGTGGCCAACATGCCTGGCGCGGTTGCCCGTACCAGCACTTATGCGCTGAACAACGTCACCCTGCCCCACGCCCTGCGCATTGCCGACAAGGGTTGGAAGGAAGCCCTGCGCGCCGACCCCAACCTTGCCGCTGGCCTCAATGTCCATGAAGGCAAAGTAACGTATGAAGCGATCGCCAGCGAACTGGGCTATGAATACACCCCGCTGGCCGAGGTTCTGGCCTGAGCGTCCCCTACTGCCTATGCAGTAACTTCCACAGCATCGACCGGTCGCGGAGAATCTCCGCGGCCGCGTTGTGCCCCGGTGCGCCGGTAACCCCACCGCCGGGATGCGTGCCCGATCCACACATATATAGCCCCCGCACCGGCGCGCGATAATCGCCATGCCCCAGCACGGGCCGCGCGGCCCAAAGCTGGTCAAGGCTCATCCGCCCATGGAAGATGTCCCCGCCCACCAGCCCGAACTTGCGCTCCAGATCGAGCGGCGAATGAATCTGGCGCGCAATCACACTGCCCTTGAAGTTAGGTGCATGGGCGGTGACCGTATCAACAATCAGATCGGCCACCTCTTCGCGGCAATCGTCCCATGATCGGCCATCGGGCAGAACCGGCGCAAACTGCTGGCAGAACAGGCTGGCGACATGGCAGCTGGGCGGAGCAAGGCTGTCATCCAGCGTGGACGGTATAGTAATTTCCACAATCGGCTGACGTGACCAGCCATACTGCCGCGCATCGTCAAACGCCCGGTCCATATAGTCCATGCCCGGCGCAATCACGGTGCCAGCGGTGTGATGTTCGGCTCGCGCCTTGCCCGGCAGGACGGTGAAATCAGGTAATTCAGACAGCGCCACATTCATGCGGAACGTGCCTGATCCGGCTTGGTATCCTTCCACGCGGCGGCGAAAATCGTTGGGCAGTTCATGCCCATCCACCAGGCGGCGATACAGCAGCGCCGGGCCGACATTGGCGGCAACGATGGGCGCATAAAGCTCCTCGCCGCTTTCCAGCCTGACGCCAGCGGCCTTGCCCTTGTCCACCAGCACCCGGTAAACCGGCGTTTCCAGACTGATCTCCACACCCGCCGCAACACAGGCCTTCGCCATCGCTTGCGTGATCGCGCCCATCCCGCCGATGGGGTATCCCCACGTGCCAGGCTTGCCATTCACCTCACCAAAAACGTGATGTAGCAGGACATAGGCTGATCCAGGCGTTGAAACCCCGGCGAAATTGCCCACCACTGCGTCAAAGGCGAAGACGGACTTCACCCGGTCATCTTCAAACCAGCCATCCAGAAATTCGCGCGCGGACCGGGTGAAGATATCCAGCAGATCGCGCTGCGCTGGCAAGTCCAGCTTGACGAGTGGCCACCCCTGCCGCGCCGCGCTGGCCATGGCTGCCAGCCCGCCACCGACCCTTGGCGGGCACTGCAAAGCCAAATCGCGCAGCACTTGCGCCATGCCCTCCAGCGCTTCTTCATAACGCGGATAAGCCTCGGCATCATGTGCCGAAACCCGCGCAAACTCAGCCTGCGTTCGTCCGGCTCCCAGTTTCAGGTAACCGTCCGCAAAAGGCAAAAAGTTGCTCACCTCGCGTTCCACCACGCGATAGCCGTGGTCGTGCAGGCGCATATCGGCAATGACTTTGGGCTGGAGCAGGCTGACGGTATAACTGGCCGTGGAATTGCGGAAACCGGGGTGGAATTCCTCGGTCACCGCCGCCCCGCCGACCACATCACGCCGTTCCAGCACCCGCACTTTCATGCCTGCACGGGCCAGATAGAACGCACAGGTCAGGCCATTGTGGCCTCCGCCGATAATCAGCGCGTCGTAGCGACCGGTCATTCCGCCTCCTGCTGCATTGGCGAAGGCTGGCGGCAACCGGGCGGGCTGGCAACAACAAAACGCCCCGGCTGCATAAGCAACCGGGGCGCGTTTCTCAAAAGCGGATAAAAAGATTCAGCCTTCGACCTTGCTCGTGTCGAACGTGCCAAGGCCGGGCTTGAAGCTCTTTTCGTCAAGGAACTGACGGGTCGCTTCCTTGCGCGCGGCAGCGCCACCAAAGCTGTGCAGCGCTTCCTGCGCGCGGATCTGGTATTCCAGACCGTTATCATACGTCATGTCGACCATGCGGCGCACGGCCCACTTGGTAGCGCGAAGGGCATGACTGTCCTTCTTCTTCAGCGCTTCGCAGATTTCCAGAACGCGCGCCTTCAGTTTGTCGGCAGGCACGGCTTCGGTAATCAGGCCCTGCTCTTCGGCCTGCTTGCCGGTCAGGTTTTCGCCCATCATGGCGTGATACATCGCCTTGCGGAACGGCATCAGTTCCTGCGCCACCTTCGATGCGCCGCCACCGGGCAGGATGCCCCAGTTGATTTCCGAAAGGCCGAACTGCGCATCTTCCGAAGCGATGGCAATGTCGCAGCCGAACAGCGGGCCATAACCGCCACCGAAACACCAGCCGTTAATCATTGCCACAGTGGGCTTTTCGTACCAGCGCAGACGTTCGAACCAGCCATAGCTTTCGCGCTGCGACTTGCGGATCGCACCAAGGCCCTGCGCTTCGGTTTCGCGGAAGTATTCCTTCAGGTCCATCCCGGCGGTCCACGCATCGCCTTCGCCGGTCAGCACCAGAACCTTCACGTCATCGCGAAATTCCAGTTCTTCCAGAACTGCCTTCATACGGCGGTTCAGCTTGGGGCTCATACAATTGCGCTTTTCCGGGCGGTTGAACTTCACCCATGCGATGCCGTCTTCCACGGTGAAAGCGACGGTATCTTCTTCCGCGCGGTCAATCTTCTGTTCGGTCATGGTTCGTGCCTTTCAGGTATACAAATTCAGGTCAGATCGGGAAATGGCCGGGCTGGGTTTCAATGGTGATCCAGCGCAGTTCAGTGAAGCTTTCGATCCCGGCCTTGCCGCCAAAACGGCCATAACCGGAAGCACCGACGCCACCGAAAGGCATCTGCGCTTCGTCATGCACGGTCGGGCCGTTGACGTGACAGATGCCGGACTTGATCTGGCGAGCAACGCCAAGACCGCGCGCGGTGTCGCGAGTGAACACCGCAGCGGACAGGCCATATTCGCTGTCGTTCGCCAGTTCGATGGCATGGGCTTCGTCACGTGCATGGATGATGCCGACCACCGGGCCAAAGCTTTCATCACGGAACAGTTTCATCTCCTGCGTCACGCCATCGACAACATGCGCGGGCATCAGCACGTTCTGCGTGGTTTCACCGCCGGTCAGCAGTTCAGCGCCCTTGGCCAGGGCGTCTTCGATCAGACTGCGGCAGTGGGCCACGGTCTTGGCATCCACCACGGCGCCGAGTGGCGTCTTGCCTTCGCGGGGATCACCCACCGCCATGCCAGAAACCTTGGCCTTGAAACGCTTGGCAAATTCATCGGCCACGGCATCGACCACGATGATCCGCTCGGTCGACATGCAGATCTGGCCCTGGTTCATGAACGCGCCAAAGGCCGCAGCCTTCACCGCTTCGTCCAGATCTGCATCTTCCAGCACGATCAGCGGGGCCTTCCCGCCCAGTTCCAGCAGGCAGGGCTTCAGATGTTCCGCAGCGCGCTTGGCAATGATCTTGCCGACATTCGTGCTGCCGGTGAAGTTGATGCGCTTCACCTCCGGCGCATCGATCAGCGCGCCGACAACTTCGCCCGCATCGGCAGGCGCATTGGTGACCACGTTGACCACGCCTTCGGGAAAGCCTGCTTCGGCAAAAGCCTCGATAATCAAGGCATGGGTGCGCGGGCAGGTTTCGCTGGCTTTCAGGATAACCGCATTACCGCAGGCCAGCGGCACAGCGATGGCGCGTACGCCAAGGATGATCGGCGCGTTCCACGGGGCAATGCCCAGGATCACGCCCACTGGTTCGCGCAGCGCCATGGACAGGCAGCCCGGCTTGTCAGACGGGATCACCTCGCCCGCGATCTGCGTGGTCAGCGCTGCGGCTTCGCGCACGATACCGGCGGCAAGGCCAAGATTGAACAGCGCCCAGCCCTTGGTCGCGCCAATTTCGCCCATCATCGCGTCGACAAAGGCATCGGCCCGCGCTTCCAGCGCGGCAGCGGCTTTCATCAGTACGGCGCGGCGGGGATTTGGCCCCATGGCAGCCCATGCCGGGAATGCAGCGCCAGCTTTGGCGGCAATGGCAGGAATATCTGATGCCTTCATGGCATCAGCTTGCGAGGCAACCTCGCCGGTAAGCGGATTGATGCGTTCGAACTTCATCTCGGCTCTCCCAATCTGTTATGATTTATAGCAATCGGTCTGAACGAGTGCAACCGTCTTTGCAAGCGGTTCCAAAAATGCGGATCACGACCTAACAGAAGGTGCAGGTAACGCATTTGCAGATCTTGCCGGACGGTCTGAAGCGGTCACTGAATCCCCACGAAATTCGGGATTTCTGACGCTATTTCAGAGCAGGTCAGGCCTTACCCAACCTTAAATTGCATTTTTCGCAATCACCATTTCCCGTTTCGCACTTGCACAAATACGGCTTAACGCCCAAATCGGACGGGCCTTTCAGGCATCCTCTCCCAAACTTTTCAGGGCCGCCCGGCAACGGTGCGGCCCATTTTTTTGGTCAGCGCGCGGCTTGAACCGTGCGAATGGTAACCGGTATCAGCCAAGATGCGGCAAAATTACGCTTCTGCCGACTACACTGCGCGATTCCATTGCCTCAAACGCACCGCGCCAGTCATCCAGCATATAAGCTTGGTGGATGTGTGGGCGAATCGTTCCTGCAGCGGCCAATTCCAGAATACTGGCCACATTTTCCACTCCCCGTTCGGGAAAGCGGCGGCCATATTCCCCGGCACGCACACCGACCACCGAAAATCCCTTTATCAGCGGAATGTTCGCGCCAATCTGCGGAATACGGCCTGCGGCAAAGCCAACGACCAGCAAGCGCCCATCAAAAGCGATGCAACGAGTGGACTGATCGAACACCTCACCGCCAACCGGGTCAAAAATCATATCGGCACCGCGCCCGCCAGTCAGTTCCAGCACCTGATCGCGCAAGCCCTCTGCCGGATCAATAACATGATCGGGTGCATAAAGACTGGCGATGGCGACCCGCTTTTGCAGGGTTGATGCCGTGGCGATCACCTTCAGGCCCAGCGCTTTGCCCAGATCAACAGCAGCCAGGCCTACGCCGCCGGCGGCTCCATGAACCAGCAGCCATTCTCCCGCCTGCGCCATCCCCCGTCGCACCAGCGCCACCCACGCCGTAAGGTAGGCTGCGCGCAAGGCTGCAGCGGCCTCCATCGTCAACCGTGCGGGCTTTGTCATGAGGTTTGCCGCTGGAAAAACGCCATATTGCGCCACGCCGCCAGTAAGCCCGCCGACGATTACTTCGTCACCAACGCGAAACGGGCAGCCCTCGCCAGCTTCTACTACGGTGCCCGCGCCCTCCATGCCCGGCACGAACGGCAACGGCGGTTTGGCCTGATACAAGCCCTTGGTCATCAGCAGATCGGGAAACCCCAGCGCCGCAGCCTCGATCCGCACCAATGCCGTTCCGGACACCACGACCGGGCGTGGCACATCAATCAGCGCAACGCCGCCAAGGTCGGTGGACAGTTGCTGCACCTGCAAGGCACGCATCATGGTCATATGTCATCTCTCCCGCACCATTTCAGCCGGAAGAAGAGTGCGACGCAAGGCATTGGTGCATTTAGGGTAGCGGTACGCCCCGCGAGGCGACGTAAACCGCATACCACGCAGCTCGCGTCCAGCGCACGGCACTGGCGCCTGCAGCTTCGGCAATTCGCGCCGGATTTTGCGAACCGACAATCGGCACAATGCCAGCCGGATGCGCCATCAGCCATGAAAGTGCCGCCAGCGTGCGACTGATGCCCTGTTCACTGGCGCAGGCATCAAGCGCCGCAGCCACGGCATGTTCGCGCGGGGAAACTGGCGTGGCGATTCGCCCACCACCCAGCGGCGACCAGGCCAGAACACTCAGACCGCGCATCATCGCATGATCCATTTCACCGTTTTCAAAGCAATCCAGCCTCAGCGCGCTGATTTCGGGCTGGGTAGACACCAGTTTCTGGCCCAGAAAATGCTGCAATGCATCGATCTGCGGCACAGTAAAATTGGACACTCCCAACGTCCTGATCTTGCCCGCTGCAACTGCATCGTCGAGCGCCCGTGCCAACTCCTGCGGATGGGTCAGAACATCAGGCCGGTGTAACTGCCACAGGTCGATCCTGTCGGTATTGAGGCGCTTCAGCGACGCATCGATGGCTTGTGCGATGTAGCTTGCCGACTGGTCATATGGCAGCGGGGGGCAAATGCCGCCCTTGGTTGCCAGCACCATGCGCGACCGCAATGCACGATTGGCTCCAAGCGCCGTACCCAGAAGGGTTTCTGCATCTCCGAAACCACCTGCGCCGTTAAATCCATAGATGTCAGCCGTGTCGAACAGGGTAATTCCCGCATCCAGCACACCATTCACCAATGCGTCGATCTCGCCTGCCGAAAGCCGCGCTTCGACCAATCGCCACATGCCCCAGCCAATGCTTGAGATCGTCAGGCCGGCTTCATCGCCCAAGAGAGGCGAGCCAAGCGAACGCGAGAGTGGGATTTCCGGCAAAGTTGACATCGCGCGCTCCAGATTGACTGCCCCTTGATGCAGGGGCAGTGCTGCTTATCGGTTCGGCGGCCGGGCGCAAACCGCATACGAATGCTGCACAGCACAATGTTTATGCCGAAGAATCCTTGATGACCGTCAAGAATATGCCTTGAAACGGCCATGACGACGGCGTATTTTTGCAAGCGGACCAGATGGAACGGGAAAGCCCGTCCTCTGCCGCGGGTGGACCGGGGAAACCGGCCAGACCGATACAACAAAAAGAACGCTACGCAGGAGATACATGTCATGAAACCGCTCTTCGTCGCTGCTGCGACGGTTGGCCTGCTGTCTGCTCCGCAGATGGCACTCGCCGCCAATTCTGTACAGACTGTCAATATATCGGTGTCGACCGAAGGGCTTGACCTTGCCCGCCCGGCAGATGTGCAGCGCCTGCGCCTGCGCATTTCGGATGCCGCGATCGCAGCGTGTGACCCGGCAGACCGGATGATCGTAGTGGCACTGCCCGATTATCAATGCCGCCGCGCTGCAGTAGCCAGTGTTGAACAGGCGGTTCAACAGATGGCCATGGCAGCCAAGCGCAAAACGGTTGCTTCAAGCCGCTGAATGCGATGATATGCTTCAAACCGCCAGATACGGCGATTTGCCGAACCGTAAGGCACGGTGATTTGATTGCAGGCCCAACAGGCACCGGGGCGGCTACCCTGGACCGTCTTGGATGCTTGAAGGCCGGTTGAGCGTCGGCCGCAAGGATTTCTTCCTCCCTTGCGGCCGACGTTTCAGTTCCCCAGAACCTTTATCGCGACTGCCGCCGCAGCGGCACGGGTTTCGACCCCCAGCTTTTCGAAAATGCGCTCAAGGTGCTTTTGCACCGTGCGCGGACTGATCGACAGCACTTCAGATATCATGCCGTTGGATTTGCCATAGCTGATCCACAGCAGCACTTCAGCCTCACGGTCCGTCAATGAAAGGCGCTGCTGCAAACGCTCTACATCGGCGCGCGGGTTCAGCTCGTTCAGCCGGATCAGCACTTCGTTTTCACGATACTGCGCAATCACCACCAGTTCGAGGGTGCTGTCAGCCTGTTCGACTTTGGCCGATGCGCCCTGCCCGGCATTGCGGCCCAGCAGGCGTTCAATCGGGCCGCGCAGAACGGCGGGCAACGTGCCTTGTTCGCGGCTCCATTCAGGGCTGATCTTGGTGATCGCCTGTTCAGCCATCGGGGTACACCACAACAGCAGGCCTTGCGGATCAGTGGCCATCATCAACCGCCCGGTGGCATCCAGCCCTGCAGCACCGGCATGCATCGCACGGGCATGACCGATGTGGACGCGCACCCGTGCCAGCAGTTCATGCACGTTCACCGGTTTGCGCAGATAGTCCACGCCGCCAACCTCGAACCCTTCGATGACGTGTTCGCTTTCGGTCAGCCCGGTCATGAACACCACCGGCACATGCGCCAGTTCGGCGCGTGCCTTGATAAGCGCAGTGGTTGAAAATCCGTCCATGCCCGGCATTACCGCATCCATCAGGATCAGGTCGGGGACGATATGTTCCAGCAGATCGAGCGCGGCCTTGCCCGATATTGCCACCAGCACGGTAATGCCCGCGCTTTCCAGCGTATCGGTCAGGAAGCGTAGGGAATCCGGCTTGTCATCAACGACAAGCACGGTGTCACGCCGGGCATCGCCGACAGCCATTACAATTCCTCCAGCGTTCGCCCCAGCGCGGCGAGATCAAATCGGTCCAGACAGTCGTAAAGTCTGGCCACAAGCGCACTTGCGGCGGGGTCCGCCTGCTCAAGACTGCGAATTTCACCTTCCAATGCACGGACATGCCCGATCTGCACAAGCGATTTCAACCGTTCTGCATGTTCACGCACCTGCGGCGATAACGGGACAGCAAATGTTTGCGGCACGTCTTGCTGTGCGACTGCACTTTCAGGCATGATCCACTCAAGGCCGAGCAGGACGCCAAGCGCGTCGATCACCGCAGTAAGATCAACCGGCTTGAGCAAGAAGCGGTCATGATCGGATTCGCACCCGACCAAGCCATGGCGCTCGTTTGCATTGGCAGACAGCATCACGATCTTCAGCGCATCGCCATGAACCGCGCGCAGATAGGCCGCCGTTTCCCACCCTGAAATGCCGGGCATCTGCACGTCGAGAATGACGGCATCGAAATGCCCTTTCCCCGATGTCGCCAGTGCAGTGTGTCCATCGCTGGCCTGCGCAACCTCGAAGCCCAGATCGCCCAGCGCAATGCGCAGCAGCATCCGGTGGTCGGCATCGTCATCAACCAGCAGGATCGACCGCCGACGCCCGGCATAACCGATAGGGCGCAAACGCTCTGCCGCGCGGTTCACCATGCCCGAAACCTGCGGCAGCATCAGCACGATGCGGAAGCACGATCCCACCCCCACAGCGCTATCAAGTTGAAGATCGCCGCCCAGCATGTGGACAATGGCGCGGGTGATGGCGAGTCCCAGCCCTGCCCCCTGCTGTCCGGCACTCGCCTGCTCGGTCCGCTCGACCTCATCCAGCCTTTCGTATGGCGCGAAAATTTGTTCCTGTCGGCTTTCTGAAATACCGGGGCCGGTATCGCGCACTTCAAACGTGGCCATTTGTCCGGCCCAGCGCAGCGCCACCACGATTTCGCCGCTCGCTGTGAATTTGACGGCGTTCGACACCAGATTGATGAGCGCCTGCCGCACCCGGCGTTCGTCCATACGGACGAATTCGGGCAGTCGTTCCGGCATTTCGCAGCGGAATATCAGCCCCTTGGCCTCTGCCATTGGGCGAAACATGTCAGCCACCTGATCCACCAATGGACCAAGCCGGACCACCGCTGGGTCAAGCCGGATCATCCCTTGCTCGACCGAGGCGATATCGAGCAGGCCTTCAACAAGGTTGGTGAGATGTTCGGCACTGCGGCGTATCACCCGCGCCGCATCTTTGGGATCGACCGCGCCGCCGCGCTCAACCAGTTGCGCGTAGCCGTAAATGGCGTTGAGCGGAGAGCGGATTTCGTGACTGGCACTTGCCAGATACCGGCTTTTGGCCGCACTGGCCGCCGTGGCGGCATCACGATCGCGGATCATGTCATCACGTTCGGCCGGGGCCTGATCGCCTGCAGCGCGCGGGCTGACCAGCCCGAAACCACCAAGCGCTATCGCGCAGCCCAGTGCCGTGATTGGCAAAACATGAAGGGCGCGGAGATCATCGGCCGTAACCAAATCCGCCAGCCCCAGGACTAGCCCAACGCTGGCGATCGCGAATGCGGCACACATCATCGGGCGCGAGATAGAAAGGGTGCCCGCACGACCAAAAATGGATGCCATCATGCGATGAAAAGGACTTTCAGGCCGCAGGGCATCGACGCCCGGAAGCCGTCCCTGCCCCTTTGGATGAATGTCCATCGCCTTCGACCCCGCGCGCCATTGCTATGGTTTGTGGCACATACTGATTGTGCACTGCAAACGCGCGTTACTCAACCCCCACCAAAAGTCTTACCGGTCATGGCTGCGCCGCATTCAGATCACCTGATCGCGCTGCAGACGCTGTAACAGTCGAATCGCCACCGAATGACGAATTGCCTTTCCTTCCCGCAGTTTGACCCAGGTATTCAGGCCGATGCCGAACCGGTCCTGAATTACGTCCGGCTTCTGGCTGGTCAGGATCGACGCCATCTTGATGACAACGGCGGGTTCAACCTGGGTTAGTCGCTGGATGGTCATGCTGCCCTCATTTGTTTGTTTCTTCCGGAAACATATTTTGCGGCGCAGCACAGGACATACGCCATTTACCGCATGTCATTTCCGGACGGATGTCATAAATTTGGACTCTTGTTCCGGCACACCATCCTTTCACGGCATAATATGCCGCATGATTGCAGGCGCAGATTTCCGCTGGCGAATCCGAATCGACAGGCTAGGTGGCTCGCAAGGCTCGCCAAGGGGCCGTGATGGAGCATGTTCCGATGCGGCGAATCGCCAGCTTGATATCCACCTTGCCCATTGCGGCCACCAGCCTGTCCGGCACGGCATATGCCGAAGAGGACGCCAATGGAACGCAGATCGTGGTCATCGGCACAGGGCTTGAAGCACCACCGGCAGCCCCTGCCTACAATGTACAACAGATTGATCGCGAGCGATTGCTGGGTGCCGCATCCGGACGGTTGGAAGATGCGCTATCGTCTGCTGCCGGGTTCCAGCAATTCCGCCGGTCTGACAGCCGTTCGTCCAATCCGTCGGCACAGGGCGTCACCCTGCGCGCGCTGGGCGGCAATGCCAGCAGCCGAACGCTGGTGTTGCTTGATGGCGTGCCCGTGGCGGACCCATTTTTCGGCTATATCCCGTTCAGCGCCATCGCGCCCGAACGTCTTGCCACGGCGCGCGTCACGCGGGGCGGCGGCGCAGGCGCATTTGGCGCGGGCGCAGTGGCAGGAACGGTGGAACTGGAAAGCGCGAACGCCGACCAGCTTGGGCTGGTGCAGGCGGGGCTTCTTGCCAACGACCGTGGCGAAACGGAGCTTTCAGGCACGCTGTCGCCCAATCTGGGCAACGGCTTTGCCATGCTGTCCGGCCGCTGGGATCGTGGCCAAGGGTTCTACACAACGCCTGTCAGCCAGCGCGTGCCGATCAGCGCCCGCGCCCGGTATGATGCATGGTCCGCAGGCCTTCGGGCAGTTGCACCGCTGACCGATGCGGTCGAATTGCAGATGCGCGGCCTTGTGTTCGAAGACCGCCGCACGTTGCGCTTTTCTGGTGCAGATACATCATCCAGTGGACAGGACGCCTCGCTGCGCCTTGTCGGACGCGGCCTGTGGGCTTTCGATGTGCTGGGCTATGTGCAGGCGCGCGATTTTACCAATGTGGTCATCAGTTCCACCAGTTTTCGCAAGACGCTGGACCAGCGCGCCACGCCATCCACCGGCATTGGCGGCAAGGCCGAACTGCGCCCACCAGTCGGCAATGGACACGTCCTGCGGTTGGGCGCGGACCTTCGCCTTGCCGATGGCGATATGGCCGAAGACGCCTATTCCGCTGTCACCGGCCTTGTCACCGCGCGACGCACGGCAGGCGGAAAGACCAGCGATCTTGGTCTGTTCGTCGAGGATGACTGGACAATCGGCGCGCTGTTGCTGACCGCAGGGGCACGGGCAGACCGGTGGACCGTGCGCGACGGATACGTGACCGAGTCAACGCCTGCCGGCACACGCACCACCGATCTTGCATTTGCCAGTCGCGCCGGGTGGCAGGGCAGCTTCCGTGGCGGCGGCGTGCTGGATGCAGGCAGCGGCGTTTCCTTGCGCGCAGCAGCCTATACCGGCCTGCGCCTGCCCACGCTGAATGAACTTTACCGATCTTTCACCGTGGTTGCTCCGCGTTCGGGTGGCGGCGTGGCGATCAGCGCGACGCAACGCAACCCTGCACTACGCAACGAAAAGCTGGAAGGCTTTGAACTGGGCATTGATGTGACCCCGGCTGACGGGATCACGTTGAACGCAACCGCGTTCGACAACCGCATCCGCAATGCCATTGCCAACGTCACGCTGGGCGTCAGCGGCAATACCACCACACGCCAGCGGCAAAATGTGGGCGCAGTTCATGCCCAAGGCATCGAAATGGGCGCACGGCTACGGTCGGGCGCGTTCGGCTTCGACGGATCGCTGGCCTATACCGACGCGCAAATGCAAGCCTTCGGCGCTTCCATTGCACTGAATGGCAAACGTCCCGCCCAAACGCCGCGCTGGGCAGGCAGCGCTACCGCATCTTGGCGTCCGGCTGAGCGCTGGTCGCTTGCAGTTACCTTGCGCCACACGGGATCGCAATTCGAAGATGACCTTGAAACCGACCTGCTGCCTGCTGCGACCACGATCGACGCCTTTGCCCAAATCCCATTGCACAATGCCATCAGCCTTGTCCTGCGCGGCGAAAATCTGAGTGGTGAGACGATAGTGACGCGCCTTCAGGACGGGTCTATGGACATCGGCACGCCTCGCACGTTCTGGGCAGGCATTCGCGTGGAGGTTCGGTAGGCATGACAAATCTGGCAGGAAGTGCAGAAGTGGTGCGTTACAACAGTGTGGCGCGCACCTTCCACGCGGTGCTCGCGGTGATGATTCTGTTCAACCTTGCCAGCGGCATTGGTGGCGAAGCGATTGAAGACATGTGGAACCCATTCCCGGTCCACAAGGCTACCGGCATCCTGATCCTGCTGTTGTCGCTGGCGCGTCTGGGCTGGCGCTTTACCTGGACGATGCCGGACTGGCCCGCCACCATGAGCAGCCTTCAGCGACTTGTCGCAAAACTTACTCATGGCATTCTCTATGCGCTGATGCTGGCTGTGCCGGTCACCGGATGGATCATGTCTTCGGCCGGCAAATATCCGATTTCCATCTATGGCTTGTTTGAATGGCCAAAACTGGCCGTCACCAAAGGTTCAGCGCTGGCCGAAATTGCGCATGAAAGCCATGAAGTGTTAGGCTTTCTGATGGCTGGTCTGGTAATTTTGCATATCGCTGCGGCACTACATCACCATTTTGTCATCAAGGACAATGTCTTGCGCCGCATGTTCTGACGCGCAAACGTATTCTGCCCGACATTCCACCAAGGGCGCACTAGTATTGCGCAATTGAACAGATGTGGGTGGGGCGTGGCAAAACCATTAGCAGGCAAAAAGCGCGGGGCCGCTGGCGGTCATCGCAATTCTTGCGCTCGCCATGGTGCTGCACAAAATCACGATTTCCTGTCAGCGCAAAATCGCCGCTTGCCGTGGCGCAAGGCACTGGCATACCCATTATCACGGGAGTGTGATGATCTGCGGTCAAAGCCTCAGCCAGTCGAACGTCTATCGATGCGGCAAGACAAGAGGCGGTCCGTTTTGAAAGGCCGGTGCAACGATGCCTGCGCCACGGTGGCAATGCCCATCATGGTTGCCAGGCAAAGCAGGGTGGGACGTGTACCATGAGCCTCGAAACCAATTCTAAAGCCGCTGAAATCGATGCGCAGATCATCGATGTGCTGCGCAAGCGCGTGGGTAAGGATGAACGCGCAGCCAAGCCGCATGACTGGTACACCGCCACCGTCCTCACCCTGCGCGATGCGGTGATCGACAAATGGATGGAATCCACTCGCAAGACCTATGACGAAGGCGGCAAGCGGGTTTACTATCTCAGCCTTGAGTTCCTGATCGGCCGCCTGCTGCGCGACGCCCTGTCGAACATGGGCCTGACGCGCGACATGGAAAAGGCCCTGCGCGAACATGGCTTCGATCTGGCCGCGTTGGAAGAACTGGAACCCGATGCCGCACTTGGCAACGGGGGCCTTGGCCGTCTGGCCGCCTGTTTCATGGAAAGCCTCGCCAGCCTTGATATTCCCGCATACGGATATGGCATTCGCTACGTGAACGGCATGTTCCGCCAGCGCATCGATGATGGCTGGCAGGTGGAACTGCCCGAAACGTGGCTATCCCACGGCAACCCATGGGAGTTCGACCGCCGCGAAAGCGCCTATATCATCGGCTTTGGCGGTGAAGTGGTCGATAATGGCGATGGCGTGGAATGGCGCCCTGCCGAAAAGGTTGAAGCCAGCGCGGTCGATACACCTGTCGTCGGTTGGCGTGGCAAGCGAGTGAACACACTGCGCCTGTGGACCGCCCATGCTTTCGATCCGCTGCGGCTCGACGCCTTCAACGCGGGCGATCACTTTGGCGCCATGGCTGAACAGGTGCGCGCCGACAGCCTTGTTCGTGTGCTCTATCCTGCGGACTCCACCCCCGCCGGGCAGGAACTGCGCCTGCGGCAGGAGTACTTCTTCACCTCCGCCTCCATTCAGGACATCGTGCGTCGCCACGTCCAGTATCATGGCGACATCCGCACCCTGCCCGACAAGGCGGCGATCCAGCTTAACGACACTCACCCCGCCGTGGCCGTCGCTGAACTGATGCGGCTGATGGTCGATACGTATGGCCTTGAATTCAACGAAGCGTGGGAAGTGACCAAGGCGACGGTCGGTTATACCAACCACACCCTGCTGCCCGAAGCTCTGGAATCATGGCCGCTGCCGCTGTTTGAACGACTGCTCCCGCGCCACATGCAGATCGTATATGCCATCAACAGTCGTGTGCTGCGCGAAGCGCGTAAAGCCGGGCTGGATGATAGCGCCATCTCGTCCATCAGCCTGATCGACGAAGGCGGCGAACGGCGCGTGCGCATGGCCAACCTTGCCTTTACCGGCGCGCACAGCGTCAACGGCGTGGCAGCACTGCACACCGACCTTATGAAATCGACGGTCTTTTCCGACCTGCACAAGCTTTATCCCACACGCATCAACAACAAGACCAATGGCGTCACCCCGCGCCGCTGGCTGCAACAGTGCAATCCAAGGCTGACTTCGGTGCTGAAGGACGCCATCGGCGATGCCTTCCTCGACGATGCGGCCAAGCTGGCTGACCTTAACGCTTTCGCCGCAGACGCCGCGCTGGGTGAACGCATTGCCGAGGTCAAGCGCACCAACAAGATCGCGCTGGCCAAGCATATCAAGGAGTTGACCGGCGTCCGGCTCGACCCCGATGCCCTGTTCGACGTGCAGATCAAGCGCATTCACGAATACAAGCGCCAGTTGCTCAACCTGATCGAGACGGTGGCGCTTTATGACCAGATCCGGTCGCACCCTGAACGCGACTGGGTGCCCCGCGTAAAGATATTCGGCGGCAAGGCGGCGTCGAGCTATCACAACGCCAAGCTGGTCATCAAACTGGCCAATGACATTGCCCGCCGCGTCAATTCCGATCCATCGGTGGGCGGCCTGCTCAAGGTCGTGTTCGTGCCCAACTACAACGTGACGCTGGCCGAACGCATCATCCCGGCGGCTGATCTTTCCGAACAGATTTCCACCGCAGGCATGGAAGCATCGGGCACCGGAAACATGAAGTTCGCGCTAAACGGCGCGCTGACCATCGGTACGCTTGATGGCGCGAATATCGAGATCAAGGATCACGTTGGCGATGACAACATCGTGATCTTTGGCCTTACCGCGGAAGAGGTCGAAGAAAAGCGCGCCAATGGCTACAACCCGCGCGAAGTGATCGAAAGCTCTCGCGAATTGCAGCAGGCAATCTCGGCCATCGCAACCGGCGTGTTCTCACCCGATGACCCTGATCGGTATGCCGGGCTGATGGGCGGCATCTATGACCATGACTGGTTCATGGTCGCGGCTGATTTCGATGGCTATCATGCAGCGCAACGCAGCATCGACAAGCGCTGGGAAGATCAGGCAGGCTGGCGGACCGCCGCCATCAGGAACATTGCCAACGTGGGCTGGTTCTCGTCCGATCGCACGATTGGCGAATATGCCCGCGATATCTGGGGGGTCTGAAAGACACAATGAAGCCACCGGCGAGCGCAATCGAAGCCCTTCTGGACGGGACGCACGCCGATCCTTTCTCGCTTCTTGGCATCCATGAAGGACCAGACGGAGCATTTGCCCGCGCGGTCCTTCCCGGTGCCGAAGAGGTGGTGGTATGGTCCTTGTCCGGCAAGAAGCTGGGCAAGCTGACGCGGGTTGACGGGCGCGGCCTGTTCGAAGGACAGGTCAATGGCTCTCCCCAACCGGTACGCTATGCCTGCAAGGCGGGTGACCACGAATGGCTGGTCACCGATGCCTATTCCTTCGGCCCGGTGCTCGGCCCGCTCGACGACTTCCTGATTGCCGAAGGCACCCACCTGCGCCTGTTTGACAAGCTGGGCGCGCACCTGATCGAACACGAAGGCGCGCGCGGGGTTCACTTCGCCGTCTGGGCGCCCAATGCCCGCCTTGTTTCAGTGGTAGGTGATTTCAATGATTGGGACCACCGCCGCCACCCCATGCGCCACCGCGTCGACATTGGCGTGTGGGAAGTGTTCGTGCCCGATATCGGCGAACATCACGCTTACAAATACCGCGTTACCGCCGCTGACGGCACGGTGTTGCCGCTAAAGGCCGATCCTTATGCACAGGCGGCAGAATTTCGCCCCAGCACGGCCTCGCTCACCGCCCATCCGGTTAAGATGGACTGGGGCGATGAAGGCCACCGCGCCCACTGGGCATCGATTGACGCACGCCGTCAGCCCATGTCGATCTATGAAGTTCACCCCGGATCGTGGCAAAAGCCGCATGATGAAGGCTTCTACACATGGGACGAACTGGCCGACCGGCTGATCCCATACGTGGCGGAAATGGGCTTTACCCACATCGAATTCCTGCCGGTGTCGGAACACCCTTATGACCCAAGCTGGGGCTATCAGACCACCGGCCTTTACGCCCCGTCGGCCCGATTTGGCCCACCCGAAGGTTTTGCCCGCTTTGTCGATGGCGCACACCGCGCCGGAATTTCGGTGTTGATCGACTGGGTGCCCGCCCACTTCCCCACCGACGAACACGGCCTTGTCCGCTTCGATGGCACTGCCCTTTATGAACACGAAGATCCGCGCCTTGGTTTCCATCCTGACTGGAACACGCTGATCTACAACTTTGGCCGCAACGAAGTGGTCAGTTTCCTCGTCAACAACGCACTGTTCTGGGCGGAACGCTACCACGTTGATGGTCTGCGCGTGGATGCCGTCGCCTCGATGCTCTACCGTGATTATTCGCGCAAAAGCGGCGAATGGATTCCCAACGACGAAGGTGGCCGCGAAAACTGGGAAGCGGTTGAATTTCTGCGCAAGATGAACCGCGCGGTCTATGGCAGCCACGCCGGTTTCCTAACCATTGCCGAAGAGTCCACGTCGTGGCCCGGCGTATCAAAACCCGCGTTTGACGATGGCCCGCGTGAAAACCTTGGCTTCGGGTTCAAATGGAACATGGGCTTCATGCACGATACGCTGAAGTACATGGCCCGCGATGCCGTCCACCGCCAATACCATCACGACGATATTACCTTCGGCCTGATGTATGCGTTCAGCGAAAACTTCGTCCTGCCGCTCAGCCACGATGAAGTGGTCCATGGCAAGGGCAGCCTGCTGAACAAGATGAGCGGGGACGACTGGCAGAAGTTCGCCAACCTGCGCGCCTACTATGGCCTGATGTGGGGCTATCCCGGCAAGAAGCTCCTGTTCATGGGCCAGGAATTTGCCCAGCGCCGCGAATGGAGCGAAGCCCGCTCGCTGGACTGGGAACTTCTGGACGCCCCGGCCCACGAAGGCGTGCGCCGCTGGGTGCGCGACCTCAACCGGGTTTACACCTCCCGTCCTGCCCTGCACGCCCGCGATTGCGAAGCGGAAGGGTTTGAATGGCTGGTGGTCGATGACGCACAGGCCAGCGTCTTTGCATGGCTGCGCAAGGCCCCCGGTGCAAAGCCCATTGCGATCATCAGCAATATGACCCCGCAGGTCCACGATCACTATCACCTTACCCTGCCCCACGATGGCGCATGGCGTGAAGTGCTGAACAGCGACGCACAGGATTATGGCGGCAGCGGCATCGGCAATCTGGGGCAGGTCACGGCCGAACACGGCGCGGCCTTCGTGGTGCTGCCACCATTAGCCACGCTGATACTGGAATTTGAAGGTTAGGGACGGAGAAACAGGGGATGCGTGACACTTACTCTCAGCCGCTGGCACGCGATGCGATGGCTTATGTCCTTGCAGGCGGTCGCGGCAGCAGACTGAAGGAACTGACCGATAATCGCGCCAAGCCCGCCGTGTATTTCGGGGGTAAATCGCGCATCATCGACTTTGCGCTGTCGAATGCGATCAATTCGGGCATCCGCCGCATTGGCGTCGCCACGCAGTACAAGGCACACTCGCTGATCCGGCACATGCAGCGCGCGTGGAACTTCATGCGCCCCGAACGCAACGAAAGCTTCGACATCCTGCCCGCATCGCAGCGCGTGTCCGAACACCAATGGTATGAAGGCACCGCCGATGCGGTGTATCAGAACATCGATATCATCGCGTCCTACGCGCCCAAATACATGGTCATTCTGGCTGGCGATCACATCTACAAGATGGATTACGAACTGATGCTGCGCCAGCATGTGGAAAGCGGCGCTGACGTGACCATCGGCTGCCTTGTCGTGCCGCGCATGGAGGCAACCGGCTTTGGCGTCATGGCCGTCGACACGTCGGACACAATCACCGCCTTCGTCGAAAAGCCCGCAAATCCGCCTGGCATCCCCGGTGATGAAAGCATGGCGCTGGCATCGATGGGCATCTACGTGTTTGACACGAAGTTCCTGTTCGACATTCTGCGCGAAGACGCTGCCGATCCCAATTCAAGCCGCGATTTCGGCAACGATATCATTCCCAAGATCGTCAAGAACGGCAAGGCTGTCGCCCACCGCTTCACCGCATCGTGCATCCGCGCGGCAGAGGAAATCGAGGAATACTGGCGCGATGTGGGCACGCTGGACGCCTATTTCGAAGCCAACCTCGATCTGACCGACGTTGTGCCCAAGCTCAACATGTATGACCGCGACTGGCCGATCTGGACCGATCAGATCATCGCCGCTCCGGCCAAATTCGTGCACGATGAAGAAGGCCGCCGGGGTATGGCAATCTCTTCGCTGATCTCGCAGGATTGCATTGTTTCGGGCGCGATCGCCAAACGCAGCCTGTTGTTTACAGGCGTAAAGATGGGGTCGTTCTCCAGTTGCGAAGAGGCGGTCATCCTGCCCTATTGCAACATCGGGCGCGGCGCACGGCTGAACCGGGTAATCCTAGATTCCGGCGTTCGCATCCCCGAAGGCCTTGTCGTGGGTGAAGACCCCGAACTTGATGCACAGCGTTTCCGCCGCACCGAAAGCGGCGTTTGCCTCATTACCAAACGGATGATCGATCAGCTTTCATGACCATCAAGGTTCTTTCCGTCGCGTCCGAAGCCGTACCGCTGATAAAGACCGGTGGTCTTGCCGATGTGGCGGGCGCCCTGCCCGCCGCAGTCGCTCCACATGGGATAGAGATGACCACGATGCTACCGGGCTATCCGGCGGTCATCAAGGCTCTGTCCCGCCCCCGCACGGTTCACGCGTGGGCTTCTCTGCTGGGCGAAAAGGCGCGCCTGCTTGCCGGAAAGATCGACGGGCATCCGCTGCTGGTCTTGGATGCGCCTGCCTATTTTCAGCGCGATGGCGGTCCTTACGGTGATACGTCGGGGCGCGACTGGGCTGATAACTGGCGCCGCTTCGCCGCGTTTAGCCGTGCAGCGGCAGACGTGGGATCAGGCACCATAAAAGGGCGCGCGTTCGATCTGGTCCACGCGCACGATTGGCAAGCAGCCATGACGCCTGCCTACATGCGCTTTGCCACGCCCGAAGGCGGACGGCGCGTGCCATCGGTAATGACCATTCACAACATGGCATTTCAGGGCCATTATGGCGCAGACCTGTTCCCCGCGCTTGGCCTGCCCCCCCATGCCTGGTCGATGGATGGGGTGGAATACCATGGCGGCATCGGCTTCCTGAAAGCAGGGTTGGAAGCGGCCAGCGCCATCACCACCGTAAGCCCCACTTATGCGCGAGAAATCCGCACAGCCGAATTCGGCATGGGTCTTGAAGGCTTGATCGTCAGCCGCGATGCGCGGGTATCCGGCATCGTCAACGGCATCGACACTGCCCAGTGGAACCCGGAAACCGATCCAGCACTGAAAAGCCGCTTCAGCGTCAAAACCCTTGCCCGGCGCGACGCCAACAAGCGCGCGCTGGAAGCTGAATTCGGCCTTGAACCCGGCGATGGGCCGCTGTTCATCGTCATCTCGCGGCTGACCTGGCAAAAGGGCATAGATGTCCTTCTCGAAACGCTCGACCACCTCGTCGGCATCGGCGGCCGCCTTGCCCTGCTCGGCTCTGGCGATGCGGCGATGGAGGGGACATTTCACGCCGCGGCCATGCGCCATCCCGGCAAGATCGCCGTTCGCACCGGCTATGATGAGGCCTTGTCCCACCGTATGCAGGCAGGCGGCGATGCCATCCTTGTGCCAAGCCGCTTTGAACCTTGCGGCCTGACTCAGCTTTACGGCCTTGCTTATGGCTGTGTCCCAGTGGTCGCCCGCACCGGCGGCCTTGCCGATACGGTGATCGACGCCAATCTTGCCGCATTGAACGGCGGTGTCGCCACCGGCATACAGTTCACCGGGGTTCACTATGCCGCCCTTTCTGATGCGATCAGCAGAACGGTAACACTTTACTGGCAGCGAGATGCATGGCGCTCTATGCAACGCGCAGGAATCAAAGCCGATTTTTCGTGGAACCGTTCGGGCAAGGCCTATGCGGACCTCTACGCCCGTCTCATCGCGGAGGACCAATGACCATTACCGTATCGACCACCCCCTACACCGGCCAAAAGCCCGGCACGTCCGGCCTGCGCAAAAAGGTGAAGGTCTTCCAGCAACCCAATTATGCGGAAAACTTCATCCAGTCGGTGTTCGATGTGGTCGAACGTGCTGATGGTTCGACGCTGGTGCTCGGTGGCGATGGCCGATATCACAACCGCACCGTCATCCAGATCGCCATCCGCATCGCCGCGGCCAATGGTTATGGCCGGGTGCTGGTGGGGCAAGGCGGCATCCTGTCGACCCCGGCAGCCAGCCATGTTATCCGCAAATATGGCGCATCAGGCGGCTTGATCCTTTCGGCCAGCCACAATCCCGGCGGCCCGGACGAAGATTTCGGAATCAAATACAACATTGCCAACGGCGGCCCCGCCCCGGAAGGCATCACCGATGCGATCTATGCCCGCACGCAAACGATCGATCGCTGGCTGACGGTAGAAGCGGACGATGTGGATCTGGACACGCTGGGAGAAACCAAGTGTGGCCCACTCACGGTTGAAGTGATCGATTGTGTTGCCGATTACGCTGAACTGATGGAAACTCTGTTCGATTTCAATGCGATCCGGGCGAATGTTCAGGCCGGCTTTACCATGTCATTTGACGCGATGAGCGCAGTGACCGGCCCTTACGCCACCGAAATCCTCGAAGGTCGCCTTGGCTTTCCCAGCGGCACCGTGCGCAACGGCATCCCGCTCGAAGATTTCGGCGGGCATCACCCTGACCCGAACATGGTTCACGCGCACGAACTGTTCGACACCATGTTTGGCACGAACGCGCCAGACTTTGGCGCGGCGTCCGATGGCGATGGCGACCGCAACCTGATTGTCGGCAAAGGCCGCTTCATCACCCCGTCGGACAGCCTTGCCATGCTGGCCGCCAATGCGCACCTTGCTCCCGGTTATGCGTCGGGCCTCAAGGGCATTGCCCGCTCCATGCCTACCAGCGCTGCGGCAGACCGCGTGGCGCAGGCGCTGGGCCTGCCATGCTTTGAAACGCCAACTGGCTGGAAGTTCTTCGGCAACCTTCTCGACGCTGGCATGGCCACCATCTGCGGTGAAGAAAGCGCCGGGACGGGCAGCGATCATGTGCGCGAAAAGGATGGCCTTTGGGCCGTGCTGCTCTGGCTCAACATTCTGGCCGTGCGCAAGATCAGCGTCGATCAACTCGCGCGTGAACACTGGGCGCAATTCGGGCGCAACTATTATGCGCGCCATGATTACGAAGCGCTGCCCACCGATCAGGCCGATGTCCTGATGGGTGAATTGAAAGGATCTCTCGCAGGTTTGGCTGGTAAGTCCTTTGGATCACTTGTTGTTTCGGTGGCAGATAACTTTTCCTACCTCGATCCGGTGGATGGTTCGACCAGCGCCAATCAAGGCGTGCGGGTGATGTTCGAAGGCGGATCGCGCGTGGTCTTCCGCCTGTCTGGCACCGGCACCGAAGGCGCAACGCTGCGTGTCTATCTGGAACGCTATGAACCGGTTGGTGGCGATCTGGACCGGGAAACGCCGGACATGCTGGCCGACCTAATCGCAGCGGCCGATGCCATCGCCGGAATCGTCCGCCACACCGGCCGCACCGCGCCCGATGTGGTGACGTGACGCCCGGCGCCACTGTCGCGGACGGCAAGACCTGCTTCGCCGTCCGCTCCCCCCATGCCAGCGCGCTGACGCTTTGCCTGTTTGATGGGCAAGTGGAACAACGGATGCCGATGGCGCGTGATGGGGCTTGGTGGCGTGTTGAAATCGTTGGGGATTACACCGGCTCCCGCTATGCCTATCGCGCCGATGGAGCGTGGTCGCCGGGCAATGGTCAGTGGTTCGACCCTGCAAAGCTGCTGGTTGATCCTTATACTACAGAACTGGACCAACCCTTCAGATACGACGCCAGCTTATCAGAATATGGCGTTGATACGGCAAGTTTTGTTCCGAAATCCATCATAACGGGACCGCTACCGGAAGTAGCACTACATGCGCCCTGTTTTCAGCACGGCGGGTTAATTTACGAAGTGAACGTGCGCGGCTTTACCATGCTGCATCCTGCCGTTCCGCAGCAGCAGCGCGGCACCGTGGCCGCCCTTGCCCATCCAGCGGTGATTGCGCATCTCAAGCGGCTGAATGTCTCTGCCATCGAACTCATGCCCATTGCTGCGTGGATTGATGAACGACACCTGCCGCCGCTGAGACTTGCCAATGCGTGGGGATACAACCCGGTTGCGCCAATGGCTCTTGACCCGCGCCTTTGTCCCGGTGGCGTGGCAGAATTGCGCGATACAGTGGCTGCACTTCGCGCGGAAGGCATCGGAACTATCCTCGATATCGTATTGAATCATAGCGGGGAAAGCGATGTTCATGGCCCCGTCCTGTGTCTGCGCGGGCTGGACGATGCGGCCTATGCCAAGGCACCTGACGGGACGCTTATCAACGATACTGGATGCGGCAATACACTGGACTTCGGTAATCCCGCCGTCCGCGCGCTGGCGCTGGATACGCTGCGCCATTTCGTGCGGCATTGCGGGGTTGATGGGTTTCGCTTTGATCTGGCCACGATTATGGCGCGCAGCCCCGGATTTGACGCCAAAGCGCAGATTTTCAACGATATTGCCGCAGATCCGTGGTTGACAGACCGGGTTTTGATTGCCGAGCCGTGGGATATCGGCCCCGGCGGATATCAGTTGGGAAATTTCCCGTCTAACTGGCTGGAATGGAACGATAGATACCGCGATGATGTGCGCCGTTTCTGGCGCGGCGATGCTGGCATTGGCGTACTGGCTACGCGCATGGCGGGATCATCGGACATATTTGGCAAAGCGTCCCGGTCGGTCAACTTTCTTGCGGCCCACGACGGCTTCACGCTGGCCGATACCCTGGCTTATGAACAGCGCCACAACTGGGCCAATGGCGAGGACAACCGTGATGGACACGGTGAGAATTTCAGTTGGAACAATGGGATAGAAGGTGAAACCGATAATCGGGATGTGCTGGCAAAACGCGCTGCTTACGCCCGCGCGATGCTGGCCACGCTGTTCTGTTCGACCGGATCGATCCTGCTGACAGCGGGTGATGAATTTGGGCGGAGCCAGCGCGGAAACAACAACGCTTATGCGCAGGACAACGCGATCACCTGGATAAACTGGGAAACCCGTGATCTGGCGCTGGAAGACTATGTTTGCGATCTATCTCATTGGCGTAAAAGCAAACTTTCGCAATTCTCAGCCTTCCCGGAAGATGGAACCTGGAGTGACCTGAACGGCCGCGAACTGCACACAGAAGGCTGGGAACGTCCGCAAACACCCGGTTTCAGATGGGCAAATGACACCTACGGCTTTACCGTAGATCGGACCGGCCCCTCCGCCGGTCCGATCTGAACCATCACGCGCCGAGCCGGCGCAGCGAGCGGTCAGGTCGGAAGTTCCCGACAGGCCCGATCCCGGTCGCATTCTGCGCGTCGCGAAGCGGTGTTGGCAGCAGTTGGTCAAGCAGCAACTGCCCGAACGCCCATTCGCCAAGATCAGACTGGGCGTTGATATGGCCCGCCTCACCCGCATCCGCAAACTGGCTACCCCATGCGTCTGCTAGACGCCGTGCCGCGCCGATCCGCATGTAGGGATCGTTGCGGCTGGCGACGAGGCATGACGCAAAGGGAAGTTCGCCTTGCGGGCATGGCGCAAACCGGGTGAGGCGGCGGTCGATGGGGCGTTCTTCCACGTCGGGTGGGGCGACCAGCAGCGCGCCGATGACTTTGCCATCGCGGGGCCGTTCAAATTCTGCCCACCACGCCACCGCCAGACAGCCAAGGCTGTGCGCGACCAGCACGACCGGACGGTCGGCCCGTTGAATGGCGAGGTTGATCTTGTTGACCCAGGTGTTGCGGTGCGGTTCTTCCCACAGGCCAAGGTCGACCCGGCGGCAATTGGGCAGCACGTCTTCCCAGATGGTTTGCCAGTGGCCCGGCCCGCTATTGCCAAGGCCCGGTACGGTAAGAATAAGCGGAGCCTGCCCCGCTTCTGCAAAGCGTTCGGTGGTCATCAGAAATCTCCCGAAATGAGGGCCGGTCGACTCGGAATACGTCCCGACAAGTTCGCCGAAGATAACTCAACTTATTTCATAGACAATATGCTTGAGCCGAGATGCACGGCGCTTGCGCCAAGCTGCTCATCCCCTGCAGAGACACAGAACCGGACGGGACCCCGCAATCGAGCGTTCGCAGCTCGACTGGCAAAGAAACAGGTGGGCGCGGGCCGACGGCTCAGCAGGTGGCGGGTCATGCACGGCTCGTCGCAAGGATTGGCTGCCAGTCTTGCAGGTGTGATGCGCAGCATACAAATTCAGGCCCAACGATTGATAACTGGGGTCTCACATAATGGTTCCTGATCGGCGCCAGTTTTTAGGCGCCATGGTGGCAACGCTGGGTAGCATGGCCGTTTCGGGCCAGCCGGCGCTGGCTGTCACACCTCCACGGGAAATTGAACCGTCGCCATTTTCGCGGCCAACACCGCCTTTGATGGTGCAACGCGCGGTTGCCGCGCTGGATGCCCACGCCCCCTATATCCGCCACCGCGACCTTGTCGGACTGGTGGATTTTTCCAAGGCATCGCGCGAGGCGCGTTTTCACCTGATCGATATTGAAGGCGGCAAAGTGCTGTCTTCGCACCTTGTTTCGCATGGCAGCGGATCGGACCCGGCCAATAGTGGATGGGTGCAACAGTTTTCCAATCGCTATGGATCCAACGCATCAAGCCCCGGCGCTTTTCTGACCGGGGTGACATATTCCGGCAAGCATGGCCGGTCACGCCGGTTGATTGGCCTGGAAGCGGCAAACAGCGCGGCGATGGAACGCGGCATCGTGATCCATGCCGCCAGCTATGTCAGCAAAGACATGGCGGAATCGCAAGGGCGGATCGGGCGCAGCCAAGGTTGCTTTGCCTTTTCAAACAGTGACATCAGCGGCGTTCTTGAGCGATTGGGCGAAGGTCGGTTGCTTTACGCGGTGAAGTAGGACGGCATCTGGCAGGGTGTGGTGTCCCAACTTCGCTCAACACGGGCGGTTGGGTTAGTTTAGGGTTGGAAGCCGCCCTTGCAGGCTTTTGCCAGCGGGCTTTCCTCTGCGACCAGATCGGGCCTGTCGCGCCCGGCCAAAAGCCCCAGCGTGCGGCGGAAATCGTAATCGGCCAGCGGCACCGCGATGACGCCTTCACGCGCCAATGATTGTGGTGCGGTGGTGACGCCCATCCCGGCCCGGACCATTTCGATACAGCGATCATCGTTGGATGAGCGCAGGAAGAATGGCGGGCGCACGCCACGCTGGGTGAACCAGCGGCTGGTTTCGCCCAGTATTTCACACGAACGGCGGGCGATCATGGTTTCGGCGGCGACATCACGCGCGTCGATCAGCGCAGCGCTGGCCAACCGGTGGTCCGCTGGCATCAGCAAGCGGTAACCTTCATCCAACAGGGGCAGCGAAGGACGGTCGGCATCGTCGGGCCGCAGCAGGGTAAGGATGGCATCCACCTGCCCGTCGCCTAATTTTCGGCGCAATTCGGCATCGGTTCCTTCTGACAAGGCCAGCGGCTGCGTGGCTGTCCAAAGGTTGACCATGACCGACAGCATGGCCGTGGCGACCGAGGGAATGACGCCAAGGCGCAACGGGGCGAGTGGCGCGGGCGCATCAACAAAGGCGGCTTCGGCAGCACGAAATTCGCGCTCTATCGCGCGGGCATGGGTGACAAGGCGCGCGCCCGCGTCGGTCAGGCGCACCTGCCGTTTATCGCGCAGGAACAGGCGGGTTCCGGCAAGGCGCTCCAGTTCGGCAATGGCGGCGGACAGCGTGGGTTGCGCCACGCCAAGCCTTTCTGCCGCGCGGGTGAAATTGCCGGTTTCGACAAGGGCAAGGAACTGGCGAAGATGGGCGCGCTTCATCATAGGCAAAATCTATCACAAATGCCTGAATAAATCAATTTTGAGCGATGGTTTGGTGATGGTAGTCTTTGCCCATAAGCAGAGAGGATGCACTGCCATGCGCGCCACGCCCGATTTCGACTTTGGCCTGACCGAAAGCGCCCAGATGATCCGCGAGGCGGCAGGCCGCTTTGCCGACGAACAGATCGCGCCGCTGGCCGCCGAAATCGACCGCAATGACCGCTTCCCGCGCGAATTGTGGGAGCCTATGGGCGCGCTGGGCCTGCATGGCATAACGGTTGAGGAAGAATTTGGCGGGCTGGGTCTGGGCTATCTGGACCATGTAATTGCCGTGGAGGAAGTCAGCCGGGCAAGCGGATCGGTAGGGCTGTCTTATGGCGCGCATTCAAACCTTTGCGTCAACCAGATCCGCCGCTGGGGCAATGACGATCAGAAGGCGAAGTATCTGCCCAAGCTGATTTCGGGCGAGCATGTCGGCAGCCTTGCCATGTCGGAAACAGGCGCGGGATCGGACGTGGTTTCGATGAAGCTGCGTGCCGATGCGGTGGCGGGCGGGTTCCGGCTGAACGGCACCAAGTTCTGGATTACCAATGGGACGTATGCCGATACGCTGGTGGTCTATGCCAAGACCTCACCCGATGCGGGCAGCCGGGGCATTACCGCGTTCCTGATTGAAAAGGACATGCCCGGCTTTTCCATCGGGCAGAAGATCGACAAGATGGGCCTGCGCGGATCGCCCACTTGCGAGCTGGTGTTCGATGACTGCTTCGTGCCGGAAGAGAACGTGATGGGACCGCTGCACGGCGGGGTTGGCGTTCTGATGAGCGGGCTGGATTATGAGCGGGTTGTGCTGGCCGGGATGCAGATCGGCATCATGCAGGCCTGCCTCGACACTGTGATCCCCTATGTGCGCGAGCGTAAGCAGTTCGGCCAGCCGATTGGCACCTTCCAGCTTATACAGGCCAAGATTGCCGATATGTATGTCGGCATGCAGGCGGCACGCGCCTATGTCTATGCCGTGGCCAAGGCCTGCGATGCCGGGCAGACGACGCGCTTTGACGCAGCAGGCGCGATCCTGCTCGCCAGCGAAAACGCCTTTCGCGTGGCCGGAGAAGCAGTGCAGGCGCTGGGCGGCGCGGGCTATACCAAGGACTGGCCGGTCGAACGCTATCTGCGCGATGCCAAGTTGCTGGACATTGGGGCCGGAACCAATGAAATCCGCAGGATGCTGATCGGGCGAGAACTGATCGGCGCGCGATAAAAGCAACTGTGGAGAGAGTGATGCGCCTGAAGACGATCCTGGCCTGTGTGGCTCTTGCTGGCCTTGCCCACCCGGCATTGGCACGGGTGGAAAAGACCACCGTTCACGGCGCATCGCTGGAAGGCAATCTTGAAGGCAATTCGGCGGATCGAACCGTCTATGTGTTCCTGCCCGACAGCTATGACAAGGCAAAGGGCCGTCGCTATCCGGTCGTCTATTTCCTGCACGGCTACAATTCGACCGCTGACCAATATGTCGAACGCACCGATTTTGAAGCTGCGCTGAAAGCTGCAGGCACCGAAGCCATCGTGGTCGTGCCCGACAGCATGACCAAGTGGGGCGGATCGATGTACTCGAACTCACCCACCGTCGGCAATTTCGAGGATTTCGTTACCAACGATCTGGTCGCGTGGACCGACAAGCATTTTCGCACCATCGCCACGCGCGAAGCACGCGGATTGTCCGGGCATTCGATGGGCGGATACGGCACGCTGAAGCTGGGCATGAAACGGCCCGACATGTTCGGCGCGTTATATGCCATGAACCCGTGCTGCCAGATTCCGCGCCCAGCCTCGTCGGCCGATCCGAAATACGAAGGCTGGTCGGTTGAACAGGCCGCAGCAGCCGACTGGATGAGCCGGGGCAATTTCGCGGTGTCGGCGGCATGGTCACCCAACCCCGCCAAGCCGCCGTTCTATGCCGACCTTGGCACCGAAGGCGGCAAGGTGAACGATCTGGTCATTGCCAAATGGGCGGCCAATTCGCCGGTTGCCATGGCATCGCAATACCTGCCCGCGCTGCGGCGGATGAGCGGCATTGCCATCGATACCGGCGACACCGACTTTGTGCGGGCGGACGATGAACTGATCCACGAAACGCTGACCCGGTTCGGCATTGCCCACGACTGGGAAATCTATGTCGGCGATCACGGCAACCGGGTGAAAGACCGGTTTCGCACCCATGTGCTGCCGTTCTTTGCCAAGCATCTGAAAGGCAGCACGCGTTGAGCGCTCCCGTCCTCTCGACCAATATCGACCTTTCGTCACCACAGGCACAGGCGCGCGCGGCCCATAACCGCGCGCTGGCGCAAGACCTGCGGGCGCGTGTTGCGCAGGCCGCGCTGGGCGGTGATGCGCGCAGTCGTGAACGGCATGTCGCGCGGGGGAAATTGCTGCCGAGAGAACGGGTCGAACGCTTGCTGGACCCCGGATCGCCACTGTTGGAGATCGGGCAGCTTGCCGCCGGTGGCATGTATGGCGATGAAGTGCCGGGCGCGGGGATCATTGCGGGGATTGGCCGGGTTTCGGGCCGCAACTGCATGATCTTTGCCAACGACGCCACGGTAAAGGGCGGCACATACTTCCCCATGACGGTGAAGAAGCACCTGCGCGCGCAGGAGATTGCCGCCGAAAACCATTTGCCCTGCGTCTATCTGGTCGACAGCGGCGGAGCCAACCTGCCCAATCAGGCCGACGTGTTCCCCGACCGCGATCACTTTGGCCGGTTCTTCTACAATCAGGCGAACATGAGCGCGTGGGGCATTCCGCAAATCGCCAGTGTGATGGGCAGTTGCACAGCGGGCGGCGCCTATGTTCCGGCGATGAGCGATGAAACCGTGATCGTGCGCGAACAGGGCACGATCTTTCTGGCCGGGCCGCCGCTGGTAAAGGCGGCGACCGGCGAGGAAATCACCGCCGAAGCGCTGGGCGGAGGCGATCTGCATGCCCGCAAATCAGGCGTTGTGGACCATCTGGCTGATAATGACGAACACGCGCTGACCATCGTGCGCGACATCGTTTCGCATCTGGGTGCCGGTATGCCTGAAGGGTCGGCTTTCGCAGGGGTGCGAGATGTGAGGCCTCCGGCCTATCCCGCCGACGACCTTTACGGGATCATCCCTGAAGACGTTCGCGCGCCCTACGACGTGCATGAGGTGATCGCGCGGATCGTGGACGGCAGTGAATTTCACGAGTTCAAGGCGCTTTATGGCACCACGCTGGTCTGCGGCTTTGCCCACATCCACGGGATGCCGGTGGCGATCCTTGCCAACAACGGCGTGCTGTTTTCGGAAAGCGCACAAAAGGGCGCGCACTTCATCGAACTGGCCTGTCAGCGCCGCGTGCCTCTGCTGTTCCTGCAAAACATCAGCGGCTTCATGGTTGGCGGAAAGTATGAGGCCGAAGGTATTGCAAAACATGGCGCAAAGCTGGTGACAGCCGTGGCCACGGCGCAGGTGCCCAAGATTACCGTGTTGATCGGTGGCAGCTTTGGCGCGGGCAATTACGGCATGTGTGGACGGGCCTATCAGCCCCGCTTCCTGTTCACATGGCCCAACGCGCGGATCAGCGTGATGGGCGGCGAACAGGCAGCATCCGTGCTGGCCACCGTGCACCGCGATGCGGACAAGTGGACACCAGAAGAGGCCGAGGCATTCAAGGCTCCGATCCGGCAGAAGTATGAAGACGAAGGCAACCCCTATTACGCTACGGCGCGGCTGTGGGATGATGGGGTGATCGATCCTGTGCAGACCCGCGATGTGCTGGGGCTGGCGTTGGAGGTGTGCTTGCAGGCCCCGATTGCGGAGGCACCCCGGTTCGGGGTGTTCAGGATGTGATGCGATCTCATCAGATTCTCCCCGAGCTAGTCTCGGGGAGGGGGACCGTACGGCGCAGCCGGATGGTGGAGGGGCAATCGGCTGCGGACCGCCGCAACGATAGCTTCCGCCACTGCTCCCGGATCACGCAACACATCGGTTGCGGGAATACGCAGCGTTTCAATACCAGCACAGGCAAAGTAGGCATCGCGCGCGGTATCGTGCTCCGGCCTGTCCCCCATATCATGGGACTTGCCATCGATCTCAATCGCAAGGCGCGCGTCGCTGCAAAAGAAGTCGAGCACGTAAGGCCCGCTGGGATGCTGCCGACGGAATTTGATAGCCTCAGGGCGAGTTTTCAGGATTTGCCAGAGCAAGACTTCAGGCAAGGACATGGCTCGCCGTTGCTTTCGCGCGCGCTGGATGTTTCCGGGCTCGGCCTTGGGCGCGATATTTCGAAGCATTTTAATTCCCCTCCACCATGCTTCGCATGGTCCCCCTCCCCGAGCAAGCTCGGGGAGGATGCTGGAGCCATCCTATGATCAAATCCCTCCTCATCGCCAACCGCGGCGAAATTGCCTGCCGCGTTATTCGCACCGCGCGCAGGCTCGGCATTCGTACGGTGGCGGTCTATTCGGATGCCGATGCCAAGGCCCTGCATGTCCGCTCTGCCGATGAGGCGGTGCATATTGGCCCAGCGCCGGCGCGGGAAAGTTACCTTTGCGGGGACAAGATCATCGCCGCTGCCAAGGCGACCGGGGCCGAAGCGATCCATCCGGGGTATGGGTTCCTGTCCGAGAACGCCGAGTTTGCGCAGGCTGTGATTGATGCAGGGCTGGTGTGGGTTGGGCCAAAGCCTGCTTCGATCACCGCGATGGGCCTGAAAGATGCGGCCAAGGCGCAGATGATTGCGGCAGGTGTGCCGGTGACGCCGGGCTATCTGGGCGAGGATCAGTCGCCTGAACGGTTGCAGGCTGAGGCCGATGCGATTGGCTATCCCGTGCTGATAAAGGCCGTGGCGGGTGGCGGCGGCAAGGGGATGCGGCGGGTGGAAAGCTCTGCCGATTTTGCCGAGGCTTTGGCGTCATGCCGTCGTGAGGCGGCGTCCTCGTTCGGTGATGATCGGGTGCTGATCGAGAAGTACATCCTCAGCCCACGGCACATCGAAGTGCAGGTGTTTGGCGACAGCCACGGCAATGTCGTCCATCTGTTTGAGCGCGATTGTTCATTGCAGCGGCGGCATCAGAAGGTGATCGAGGAGGCCCCTGCCCCCGGCATGGACGCGGCCACGCGCGAGGCGGTGTGCGGCGCGGCGGTGCGTGCGGCCAAGGCGGTGGACTATGAGGGCGCGGGCACCATCGAATTTATTGCCGATGGATCGGAGGGCCTGCGCGCCGACCGCATCTGGTTCATGGAAATGAACACCCGGCTTCAGGTGGAGCATCCGGTGACCGAGGAGATCACTGGTGTCGATCTGGTGGAATGGCAATTGCGCGTGGCTTCGGGCGAGGTCTTGCCGAAGCGGCAGGACGAGCTGAGCATCAACGGCTGGGCGATGGAAGCGCGGCTTTATGCGGAGGATCCGGCGAAGGGGTTTTTGCCGGTTACAGGTAGGCTCGATCATTTCACGATACCAGACGCCCACAGACCGACACGGTGGCAGCATGAGCTTGGCACTGCGCGGATGGAATTCGGCCCGGACGTACGATTAAGAATTGAGACCGGCGTCACGCAGGGAGATGCAATCTCTCCGTGGTATGACCCGATGATTGCCAAATTGATCTGCCATGCTGACACTCGTGAAGATGCAATCGTGGGGCTTTCCAAGATGTGCTGGGACACGCAAGTTTGGCCAACCAAGTCCAACGCCAGTTTTCTTGGAGCGCTGGTTGTGATGCCTGATTTTGCGCGTGGGCGGTTGGACACAGGATTTATCGAGCGGCACATCGAAGACACGGCCAGCGATGTGGAACCGCCACAGTGGCTCCTTGATCTTGCGGCGCAAAAAATGATCAAGCGCTTTGCAGGTAGTAATTCTGAACTTGCGGGTTTCAGGTTGAATGCTTCTTGCGAGAACAAGGTCCGCTTCCGTGACAGAAACACTGCATTTACCGGCAATGCTGCTTCAAAGATCAGCTACGATCAACGCTGCTACCCGTTGATTACGGAAGCGGCAGACAGCATTCTTGTGACAATGCAGGGCGCGACTTGGCGCTTCTTGCCAAACCGTACCGACGGCGGCGGCGCTGGTGCGGCTTCGGACGGCGCGATCCTTTCCCCCATGCCCGGCAGGGTTATTTCCGTCGATGTTGCGGCGGGGCAGTCCGTCGCCAAGGGGCAGAAGTTGCTGGTGCTTGAGGCGATGAAGATGGAGCATGCCTTGACGGCTCCGTTCGATGGCGTGGTGGCCGAGTTGAATGCGGTTGCCGGCGCGCAGGTGCAGGTTGAGGCGCTGTTGGTAAAGATCGAAAAGGCAGATTGATCCTCCCCGATCCGGGGAGGGGAACCATGCGAAGCATGGTGGAGGGGGCTCTCGGCGGGCGCGGGTTTGGGGGATGGCCCCCTCCACCACCGCTGCGCGGCGGTCCCCCTCCCCTTGCAGGGGAGGATTTTATGGCAGGCAGGTATTTCGATCAGTGGCAGGTGGGCGATACGATCGCGCATGAGATCCGGCGCACGGTGACCGAGACGGATAACCTGTTGTTTTCCACCATGACGCACAATCCCCAGCCGCTGCATATCGATGCCGAGGCGGCCAAGGCCAGCGAGTTTGGGCAGATTCTGGTCAACGGGACGTTTACATTCGCGCTGATGGTGGGGCTTTCGGTGGGGGACACCACGTTGGGCACGCTAGTGGCGAACCTTGGCTATGACAAGCTGGTGATGCCCGCGCCCGTGTTCATCGGCGATACGATGCGCGCGACGAGCGAGGTGGTGGAACTGCGCGCCAGCAAATCGCGGCCGGATGCGGGGATCGTGACGTTCCGGCACGAACTCATCAATCAGCGCGATGAAGTGGTGTGCCGTTGCCTGCGGTCCGCGCTTATCAAGCGGGACATTGCGCCAGACGCTGCCTGAACGCATCAAGCAACCACGCGCGCGCCGGGCCGATAGGGCAATCGCGCCGCCATAGCGCGTGGAAGCGATAGGCCATGCCGGGCCATTCGGGGATGGCCAGATGCACAAGGCGGCGCGAAGCCAGATCATCCTTGACCAGATGGCGTGGCATGTTGCCCCAGCCAATGCCCTCACGCATCAGGGCGTGGCGCGCACCAAGATCGCCCAGCCGCCATGTGCTGGCGGAAAAGACCGAAAAGTCCCTGCCCTGCGTCAGCTTTGACCGGTCGGTCAGCACAAGCTGCCGGTGCTTTCGCGCTTCGCCCGGCGGGATGATTTCCATGCGGGCCAATGGGTGATCGGGTGCGGCCACGGGGATAAGGTCGACTTGGCCAATCGCCTCGCGTTCAAGATCGGGCATGGCGACCAATTCCGGCCCTCCGATGCCAAGTTCCGCCTCTCCATCCACCACCAGCGCAGCAATGCCGCCCAGCGCTTCGACATGCAGGCGAAGCTGAACCGTGGGGTAAAGTTGCTGAAATTCGCGCAACACGGCCGCAACCAAAGGCGTCGGAAACATCACGTCGATGGCCAAGCCGAGCTCTGCCTCCAGCCCCTGATTGAAGTTGCGCACCCCTGCGATCAGCGCGTCGATATCATCGGCCACGGCGCGGGCCTGTGCCAGCATGGCCTTGCCCGCAGGGGTCAGCACCGGTTTGCGTGATCCTTCACGGTCAAATAGCGTCACGCCAAGCTGGGTTTCCAGCGCAACCACGCCATAGCTAACCACCGAAATCGCCCGCCCCAGCTTGCGCGCCGCAGCGTTGAAGCTGCCTTCATCGACCACGGCCAGGAACAGGCGAAGCTGATCGAGAGTTGGCTGACCGACATCCACAAGCGAACCTTTCAACTATTCCGAACATCCTGAACAGTTTTATCGGGATATTCCGATTGGATCGCAAGGCCTATCTGGGGTGCAACAGGACGGGGCGACCGTCCACAACCGGAGATTTCGCCATGACCCAGACTGCCACCAAGGCTCACATCGAACTGCGCCCCTTTGCCACGCTGGGTGCTGCCAATCACGGCTGGCTGGATGCGCATCACCACTTTTCGTTTTCGGAATACCACGATCCGGCCCGCGTCAACTGGGGCGCTCTGCGGGTGTGGAACGATGACCGTATCGCCGCGAACACCGGGTTCCCCACGCATCCGCACAGCGACATGGAAATCGTGACCTATGTGACCAAGGGCGCAATCACCCACCGCGATAGCCTGGGCAACGAAGGCCGCACCGAAGCGGGCGATGTTCAGGTCATGTCGGCGGGCACCGGCATCCGCCATTCGGAATACAATCTGGAGGATGAGGAGACCCGCCTGTTCCAGATCTGGATCATCCCCGACCGTCGCGGCCACGCGCCAAGCTGGGGTGCGCGCCCTTTCCCCAAGGACAATCGGGAAGGCGCATTCGTGGCACTGGCTTCGGGGATTGCGGGCGACGCCGATGTGCTGCCAATCAACGCCAATGCCCGCGTTCTGGGTGCAACGGTAAAGGCGGGTGAAACGGTGCGTTATGCCCTAACCGAAGACCGCCACGCCTATCTGGTTCCGGCAACGGGCCGGGTGCGGATTGGCGAGGTTGAAGCCAATGCTCGCGACGGTGTGGCAATTACTGGTGTGACCGAAATCGTCGTGACCGCGCTGGAAGACGCAGAACTGGTGCTGGTGGATGCCGCCTGAGCGCGATGACCACCCTGTTCCCCCACATTTCGCCTTCACGACATTTGCAAAGGATTGATCCCATGACTGCTCTTGCTGCCGAGGCGTCACGCGCCTCATCCACCACCGACATGCTGGCCGCCACGGGCCGCGTCCTGCTGGCCGCAATCTTTGTATTGAGCGGCGCATCGAAGCTGGCTGATCCCACCGGCACGATCACCTATATCCAAAGCGCGGGCCTTCCCCTGCCGACGCTTGCTTATGGCGGAGCGGTGGCGGTGGAACTGATCGGCGGGTTGTTGCTGATTGCCGGGGTACAAACCCGCATTGTCGCTTCGGCCATCGCGGCGTTCAGCGTGGCTGCGGCCTTCAGCTTCCACGCAAATCTGGCTGACCAGAACCAGTTCATCCACTTTTTCAAGAACATCGCCATGGCTGGCGGCCTGCTGCAAGTAGCCGCCTTCGGTTCTGGCCGGTTTGGTTTCGACCAGCGCTGATATCAGGAATTTCAATATCCCCCGCGAGCCGGGATGGCTTGACCGTCTCGGCCCCACCTGCTGTTTCACCCTTCCCTCCCAAGGAGAATCCCATGACCCGTACTGCATCTGCCAAGGTTGTTCCGCTGATCGTCGAACGCTGGAGCCCGCGCGCTTTTGATGGCTCTGCCGTTCCGCAGGAAGACCTTGACCTGATCTTCGAAGCCGCTGGCCTTGCTGCCAGCGCCTATAACTATCAACCGTGGCGCTTCGTCTATGCTCACAAGGGCGATGCCAACTTCGACGCCTTCCTGTCGGCACTGGTGCCCTTCAACCAGAGCTGGGCCAAGGAAGCGGGCGTGTTGGTCTTCGCGGTTTCGGACGAATTCATGCGCTCTGACAAGGGTAACAACCCCAATCACAGCCACAGCTTTGATACCGGCGCAGCATGGGCCAGCGCCGCGCTTCAGGCACAGGCGCTGGGCTATCACACCCACGGCATGACCGGGGTGGACTTTGACAAGGCGGCGCAAGTGCTGAACGTGCCCGAAGGTTTCCGGGTGGAAATGGCCTTCGTCATCGGCACGCAGGGCGATGCCGCCCAGCTTCCCGAAGGCCTGCGCGAACGCGAAGTGATCAGCGACCGCAAGCCGGTGAGCGAAATCGCCTTCGCCGGTCCGTTCACGGCATAAACGGACAAGTGGCGCTGCCCACCAAAACTGGCTAGGGCGGCGCCATGCTCCGCATCAATGAACTCAAACTGCCGCTGAACCACGCCGCCGAAGATTTGTCGGTGGCAATCTGCACGCGGCTGGACATTGCGCCCGATGATCTGATCCGCTTCCAGATTTTCCGGCGCGGCAATGACGCGCGTAAGAAGCACGCCATCCTGCTGACGTATGTGGTCGATTGCGTGGTCAAGGACGAGGCCGACGTTCTGGCCCGCTTTGCCGACGATCAGAACGTGCGCGCCACGCCCGATACGTCCTATAAATTCCCCGTCATGGCCCCGGCTGACTGGCAGGGTGAGCGCCCGGTAGTGATCGGGGCTGGGCCATGCGGTTTGTTGGCCGCGCTGATCCTTGCCCAGATGGGGCTTAAGCCGATCATCATCGAACGCGGCAAGGCCGTGCGCGAACGCACCAAGGACACCTGGGGTCTGTGGCGCAAATCGGTGCTGACGCCTGAATCGAACGTGCAGTTCGGTGAAGGCGGCGCGGGCACGTTCTCAGACGGCAAGCTTTACAGCCGCATCAAGGACCCCCGCCATCTCGGCCGCAAGGTACTGGTGGAGTTCGTAAAAGCGGGCGCGCCCGACGATATCCTGACCGAAGCTCATCCTCACATCGGCACGTTCCGCCTTGTGACGATGGTGATGAGCATGCGCGAAACGATTGAAAGCCTTGGCGGCGAATATCGTTTCCAGACGCGGGTTGAAGATTTTGAAGTCGAAACCGATGCCAATGGCGTGCGGCAGTTGGCCGGCCTGCACCTGTCAGACGGCAGCTTTCTGCCCGCGCGCCATGTGGTCATGGCCGTGGGCCATTCCGCGCGCGATACCTTTCAGGTGCTGCATGACCGGGGCGTCTATGTCGAGGCCAAGCCCTTTGCCATCGGCGTACGTATCGAACACCCGCAAAGCTGGATCGACACCGCACGCTATGGTCCCAGCGCCGGGAACAAGATCCTTGGTCCGGCGGCATATTCCATATCGCACACAGCCAAGAACGGGCGCACTGTCTACTCGTTCTGTATGTGCCCCGGCGGGCGTGTGGTGGCAGCCACCAGCGAAGAAGGCCGCGTCGTCACCAACGGGATGAGTCAGTATTCCCGCGCCGAATTCAACGCAAATTCCGGCATCGTCGTGGATATTGACCCCAACCGCGATTACCCCGGCGGGCCGATGGCGGGTATTGCCTTCCAGCGCCATTGGGAAAGTCTGGCCTTCGAAGCAGGCGGGCGCAACTACATGGCGCCGGGGCAGAAACTGGGCGATTTTCTGGCCGACCGTCCCTCCACCGAATTTGGCGACGTAATCCCCAGCTACAAACCGGGCGTTCACCTGACCGAACTGAAAAAGTGCCTGCCCGACTTCGTGATCGAAGCCATCCGCGAAGCGCTGCCCGCGTTCGGGCGGATGGTGCCGGGCTATGACCATCCCGATGTGGTGATGACAGGCGTGGAAACGCGCACATCGTCACCCGTTCGCATCACCCGTGGCAAAGATTGCCAGAGCCTCAACACTCAGGGCCTTTATCCCGCAGGCGAAGGCGCTGGCTATGCGGGCGGTATCCTTTCGGCGGCCGTCGATGGCATCAAGGTGGCCGAGGCGCTGGCGGCGCAGCTTCTGAAATGAACGCGCACCATTATGACGCCATCGTGCTGGGCGCTGGTGCCGCCGGGATGATGGCCGCGCTTACCGCAGGGCAACGCGGGCGGCGGGTGCTGCTGGTCGATCATGCCGACGCGCCCGGCAAGAAGATCCTTATTTCCGGCGGCGGGCGCTGCAACTTCACCAATATCCACACTGCGGCTGATCGCTACATTTCAGAAAACACCCACTTCGCGCGCTCTGCCCTGTCGCGTTATACGCCGGCTGATTTCATCGCGCTGGTGAACCGCCACGGCATAAGCTGGCATGAAAAGACGCTGGGGCAATTGTTCTGCGATCAGTCAGCAGGACAGATCGTGGACATGCTTATGGTCGAATGCCGCCATGGCGGCGTGACATTCGCCTTTGGTCAGCCCGTGACCGCGCTGGACCATGCCGACGGGCTTTATCGCATAACCCTAAACGGGGTCGAGCATTGTGCGCCTTCTTTGGTGCTGGCCACCGGCGGCCTTTCCATCCCCAAGATGGGTGCCACCGGATTTGCCCACGAAATCGCCCGCCGCTTTGGCCTGCCAATGGTGCAAACCCGCCCTGCCCTTGTCCCGTTCACGCTGGGAGAGGATGAGGCGCTGTTCCGGTCCTTGTCGGGCGTTTCAGCAGAAATCGTCGTGCGCAACGGCAAGACCGCATTTCGCGAAGCGGCGCTGTTTACCCATCGTGGCCTGTCTGGCCCTGCGATGTTGCAGATTTCCTCCTACTGGCAGCACCGCACGCCCATCCATGTCGATTTCCTGCCCGATGAAAAGCAGGACTGGCTGCTGGAGGAAAAGCGCGCACGACCCAAGGCGACGGTGCGCTCCACCCTCGCCCGCCGCCTGCCCGAACGTCTGGCCGAAACGCTGGCGGGCCGCCTTGGGGTTGAGGCCGAACTCGGCAATTGCCGCGATGCCGCCCTGCGCACAGCAGCAGACCAGATGGCGCGCTGGCCATTCCACCCCAACGGCACCGAAGGTTATGCCAAGGCCGAAGTCACTGCCGGGGGCATTTCTACCAAGGCACTATCGCAAAAGACCATGGAAGCAACCAAAGTGCTCGGCCTTTACGCCATTGGCGAAGCGGTGGACGTCACCGGATGGCTGGGCGGCTATAACTTCCAGTGGGCATGGGCCAGCGGCAAGGCTGCCGGTGAGGCAGTGTAGAAAGGACCGCCCCTAAGGTCAGAACCTAGCTCTCGATCAGGTCGAGATAGGCCACAACATCGTTGTCGGTGGCGATAAACAGGCCTTCTTGCAGCGCTTCAGGTTGTGCCGCAGCCATTTCAAGTGCGCGCGACAGCGAGCCATAGAACAGCGTCTCGGCCGATCCGCCGTCCGGCCCATCGCTCAGATGGTAGAGCCGGACGGTTGCTTCATCATGGGTGCTACGCATGATGCCTGTGTGCCAAAATCCGACTGGCCTGTCACCTCGTCCATCGTGCTATGTGCATTGCCGCACCGGATCACTGCGTGCAGATACAACCAAAATGGATAAAATAGCCAAAGGTGGTCGAGAGGCAAACTACAGCAGGACGAACCCGAATTTTTGTATATAACACCAACAGTTGATTGTGGCCGGACGGGGTTACGGCGGTAGATTTCGCTATCATCCGCGGGAAAATGTCCGGTCATACCAACCCACGCAAAACGGGGAACTTTGCGTCAATGGACGGGCATAATTGCGAAAGAGCGGCAAGCGTCGCTGACAGTGCCGTGCGACCGACGCATTCATCCAGGTTAACGCAATTCGTGTTGCGACGCCTGATGGTGATCGTGCGATGAATTCATTGCGCTTCAAGCTGTGGATGGCTTTGGCATTCGTGCTGGTCACCATTGCTGTGCCGGGTGTGATTGCGCGCCATGCGTTGAAAGTGGTTCAGGCCCAGCACGCTCGTTCCGAAGCATCGGCCCAGTCGCTCAGTTCGTATCAACGACTGGCAGTGCTGGGATACACCCTGATTCAGGAGCGTTATATTGATCCGGTGGCGTTTGACCGCGACCGTACGCTGTATGTCGATGGGGTCCGTTCGCACATTACCAACGCAGAACGCTATATCAATGCAGAAATCCGCCTGATTAGTGAAACCTCGCTGCAGCGCAGCAGCCGCGCCCAATTTATCGAGGCCGAACTGCGTGAACGCGATCAGGTGCGGAAGATCGGCGCCAGCATGGAGAGGGCCATCCGTGGCGAGGCCGATTCCAGTTGGGAGAAGATGGTCCTCGACCTCATCAAGCTGGAAGAGCGTGAAGGCAAGGAACTACGCCGCAGTTCCATCGAAACCGTCAAAGGCGTGACCGACACGCTGACCTTGACGCTGAGTATTGCGACGATCTTTGGCCTGATGGCAGTGGCGTGGGGGCAACGGCAGATCATCCGCCCACTGGGCAACCTGTGGGCAGGCACCCGCGCGATGGCCGAAGGGCGCTACGACGAACGGGTTCCGATCAAGGGCACCACCGAATTTCGCACGATCTCATCAAGCTTCAACATCATGGCCGAAAAAGTGGGCAACGCCGCCAAGGCGATGCGCCGCAACAACGAAGAACTGGAACGCGCCGTTGCCAGCCGGACAACCGAACTGGCCGCAACCAACCGCTCGCTGGAACGCGCCAATCGCCTGCGCCAGCAGTTTCTGGCCGACGCCAGCCACGAATTGCGCACGCCGCTTTCGATCATGCGCAGCGAAGCTGAAATCACCCTGCGCGATCCCGGCGCTGATCGCACCAACATGCGCACCAGCCTTGAACGGATCGTCCGACTTTCGGCCCTGATGGGCGAGTTGATCGACGACATGCTGCAAATTGCGCGCGCAGAAGAACCGATGCTGCAAACATCCATTACCCCTATTGATGTGGTTCAGGCCGTCCGCAACAGCGTTGGCGATTTCCTGCGCGTGATCGAAGCAGATGGCGGGAGCATTGCGATAATCGAGGCACCCGACAGCCTCATTATCGAGGGCGACGAGGCCAAACTGCAGCAAGTGATCCGCATCGTGGTGGACAATGCCGTCTGCTATTCATCGCAGGAACCGGTTGTCGAAGTTGCAATCCGTGAAGAACAAGGAGATGCTGTGATCCAGATTGCAGACAAGGGGGACGGCATTCCGGCTGAAGATATTCCGCACATGTTCAAACGCTTCCGGCGCGGCAGTCGCAAGATGGGCAGCGGTCAGGGGCTTGGCCTCTCGATCGCGCGCTCGATATCCGAAGCGCTCGGCGGCTCGATCGGGCTGGAAAGCAAACTGCACGAAGGAACCACCGTATCGATCCGTCTCCCCCTGTTGCCGGGGCAGATGGACAGGGCCGGGACAAAATCATGAAGCTGCTGATTATCGAAGATGAAGTCGAACTGGCCGCCGCGCTGCATCGTGGACTGACACAGGAAGGCTGTTCCGTCACGCTGGCTACAGATGGGCAGACCGGGCTTGAACTGGCCAGCACAGTGCCTTTCGAATTCATCCTTCTCGACGTCAACCTGCCTGACATGAGCGGCTTTGAATTGTGCTCGAAGCTGCGCGAAGGCGGCATCGAAGTGCCGATCATCATGGTAACTGCGCGCGATGATGTGGCAGACCGGATCAGGGGCCTGAAAGGCGGTGCAGATGACTATCTGGCCAAACCCTTTGCGTTTGAAGAACTGCTGGCGCGGATGGATGCTGTCAAACGCAGGATCGAACGGCCTGGCATGAACCATCCGCAGGCAGACGGAACGATCACGGTTGGTGATCTGCAATTCGATCCCCGCACGATGACCCTGCTGCGCGGCGGAACGCCGGTGCAATTGACCGTCAAGGAAATGGGTGTGCTGCGCTTGCTGATGGAATCGCCCGGAACGGTGATTTCGCGCACCGAAATTCTGCGCGCGGTCTGGGGGATCGAAGATGATCCGCTGACCAACATCGTCGAAGTCTATCTCAGCCGTCTGCGGCGAAAGCTCCACGCGCTTGGTCCTCCGGTGCTCGAAAACCTGCGTGGCTTTGGCTATCGGCTGGTCGCGTAACCCGCGCAAAAGCAGCCTTGCCGAACATTCTGTGCCAAAGCCATTTTTCCTTGCGAAACCCGGTTGACCGCAAAGCAGAGCGCGGCTAGGAGCGCGGCCTGCACAGCGGACATGCAAGGTTCGCAGCGTGTGGCGGAGTAGCTCAGCTGGTTAGAGCAGCGGAATCATAATCCGCGTGTCGGGGGTTCGAGTCCCTCCTCCGCTACCATTTTTTAATGGTTTGCGCGCCACAGTGCGCTTCTTCAAAGCCACATTTTACAAACAGTTGTAAAAACAACTCCAGCACATTCCCACCCCGTCCTGCAGGATGGCATACTGTCGTGGACACCCGTTAGCGCTCCACTGCGCAAGCGGTGCGGCGGCGGACATCATTGCGATTCCGCCGCCGACTATAACGATTACCTTGGGCTATTGGCCGACTGCAGATCGGCCTTGATGACAGGCATGATGGCGGTCACGCCGGGTTTTCCAATGACACGATCACTTTGCCGAACGCCCCTGCCTCGGTGCGCGCATAAGCGGCATCGGCATCGTCAAAGGCAAACACGCTGTCGATAATGGGACGCAGGCCCTTGCTTTGCATGAAAGCGATCAGGGCCTCCTGATCTGCCCGCGACCCCACCATCACCGCGCTCACACGGAGCGCTGAAAAGATCATCGGCATGCCGGGAATTTCACCGCCAAACCCGTCAAGCGCGCCGATCATGGCAAGGTGACCGTCAAGGCCAAGGCTCGCGATCGATTTTTGCAGTGTGCCGCTGCCACCCAGTTCAACAACGTGATTCACCCCCATGCCACCGGTAATAGCGCGAACCGCTTCCGACCATTCGGGGGTCGTCCTGTAGTTTACGCCAGCATGCGCACCCATGGCTTTAACTGCTTCGATCTTGTCGTCACTGGATGAAAGCACGATCACCTTGGCCCCGGCTGCCACGGCAATCTGCGCCGCAAAAAGCGCAACCCCGCCAGTGCCGATAACCAGCACCCAATCGTCGGCCTGCAGATTGCCCAGCGTCATCAGCGCGCGCCACGCTGTAACCCCTGCACACGGAACGCTTGCTGCTTCCTGCCACGTCCAGTCGTCCGGAATGCGCGTAACACCTTGCGCCGAAAGCACGACATGGTCTGCAAATACACCGGGGCCACCGCTGCCAAGCGCAGACATGACCGCAGGAAGCGTAAGACGTCCTCCAGACCAGTTTTGGCAGAACGTGGAGGCTACCCGGTCGGAGACGTGCCATTGATCGACACCAGCGCCCACAGAGACAATCTCTCCGGCGGCGTCGGACAAAGGCGTGAAATTGTCCGCTCCGTTGACAGGATAGCTGAAGTCCCGAATGCCCAGATCGCGGCGATTGATGGAAACCGCGCCAACGCGAACGACAACCTCGCCCTGCGCCGGAACAGGAATCGCGGTATCCGAACGGGCCAGATCATAGCCGGTTTCGCCACGCTTCAAGGTGTAGCGCCTGTTTGTCATTGCTTGTTCCGTTCCGTCGATGGGTTGAATGAAAGTCTGAATCGCGCGTGCGAACTGCCCTGCCTGCCGTTCTGGTGTGGCGAGGAAGGCAGGCCCGGTAAGGTGGACCGGTATATCGGGGAAATCTTCGCGGAAGTTGGCCAGCATACCACCCAGAGTAAGAGGGTCATCGCCTGCCTGAACGACCTGAACGGGACAACGCACCTGTTGCATCACCGCGCGAAAATCCTGTTTGAAGATCGCATCGAAGGCCTGATCGCGGGCCTCCATCGATATCAGCGCGCCCACCGTCTCGGCATGGACCAATGACCCGTCATAATCGAGGAAGAGGCTTTTCATCAGCTTCCAGGTATCCGCCACGTGCGAGCCATCTTGCGCGATTGCGGCGGCATTGCCGATGTCTGCACGCAACCTGGATCGCTCTTCCGCCGGCGCATACAACACCCCGGAAAGCGTCAGCGACCGGACCCTGTCCGGTGCAAGCCGCGCCATTTCGGCCGCAAAGTGCGTGCCGGTATGGTGTGCGGCCAAGTGGAAGACATTCAGTTCAAGATCATCAAGAGCCGCAAGGAACCAGGCCGCGTAGTCCTGCGTCGATGGACTGCCGGTGGGCCTGAACGACTGCCCGAAGCCCGGTGTATCCAAGGCAATCGCGTGCCTGCGCCCATCCAGAAAATCCAGCACGCTATCGAAACTGGCTGACGATACCGGCGTGCGATGAAGCAGCACAATCGGCACGCCGGGGCCTGCGACAGCGCGAAAGTGGATCTGTCCTGCGCCTGTGGAAGCATAGCCTTTGCTGTGGGCAGCCATAAAAACTCCGTTGCTGACGCCCGTTCAGCGCCAGCGTTACGAGAGAATTTATGGCATCTGCCCTGACCCACATAACAAATAGGTGGAAATCACGACAACTGTTGGTTGTCATAAACGGCGAATTGCGCGGTCGCCAGATAGGCTTCCACGATCTCCCGATATGCGCTGACATGACGGGTTGGCCGGGCGTTGCGTCGCGTCGACCACAGCAAATCCCAACCAGTGTCGACCAGTTGCATCGGCAAAACCTTCATAGTGCCGGACTGGATGTGCCGGCGGACCTGCATGGACGATGCAATCCACCAAAAATCACTTCGTTGCAGCCATGCAGTAGCAAAATCAGTGGACGCCGCCAGAAGAGCAGGCCTTGGAACCGCACGCCCGGCGAAAAGCGTGTTCAGAAAAGATACTCCGCGCGGATAATTGCGAAACGCAAGGTGGGGATAATGGCTGAGGTCTTCGGGTGAAACGTTCAGGCTGGTCGCCAAAGGATGCCCGGAACGCACGACAACCACATTGCAATCGCGTGCGACAGTCGACGTCGAAACCAGATCGCGCGGAACTTGATCGGGTGCAGAAGACAGGACCAGATCAAGATCGCCCTGCAGCATCATGTCACGCAACAGCGGAAAATCGCCGCGTTCTACGGTCAACCGTGTCTGCGGAAAGCGTTCGTGAAAGGTTTGCAAGGTGTCCGGGATGACCTCGCTCAAAAGATTGGGCGTTGCACCAATTCTCAGGTGGCCAAATTGACGGCCCATGGTGTCTGCAACAGCATCATCAAAGCGCCTGACGTCTGCCAGAATGTCCCGCGCATAGCTGAGCAGCTGCTTGCCTTCTTCTGTCAAAAGCACCGCTTGCCGCCCGCGCTCGAATAGCCGGAGCGAAAGATCGTGCTCAAGTTGCAGGATGCTTTTGCTTATTGCCTGCTGCGACAGATTGGTCCGTTCGGCAGCGCGACGAAAGTTTCGAGCCTCGGCCACGGCCAAAAAATGTTCAAGTTGGCGGATTCTCATGCGCCACGAATATCGCACGCGCGGCCCCGTCACCATCAGCCGTTGCAGGTTTTTCTCGATCCGCGCCGCGCCAGCCGCATTGCTGCGTGATTTTCAGGTTCCGCCCCTAATCGCGCGAATAGCGCCCACGCCCCATGCCGTCGGGAACAAGATCCCGGCCCTGCACCTCAAGCCGCAGGACTTTGAACGGGGGCGGCACAAGCTGCTGCGTGTCGACGATCACCGTTTGCACCCCATCTGTCAGCGGCGGAATTTGCAACGTGGCCGACCGGGAAACGGATTCGGGCATGACAAGAACAAGTTGCTCCACCGCTGCGCCATGCCTTTGCGGCGCAAACGCCCAGCCGCCCTGACTGGTGTGGGTTGCTTCGCGGTGGCCATCGCTGAACACAAACGTCACACCGACACGTGAAAGGCGCATCTCACGCGCCGGATCGCCCACAACAACGGCCACCCCGCGCCGCCATTGCGACGAAGGGATTGGCGCATCGGCATCCGTGGGCGGAAGCTGGCATTCCTTCGGCATCGCGGGGGCGCCGATATCGTGTTCTGGCAAACCGGCAAGCCGTTGCGCCTGCTCCATTTCATAGCGCGCGCTGTACCACGCAGACATGGCCGCATCGGCAGCGGTGCGGTCAGCATCACTGGCTTGCCCCGCCACAGCCTTCGCGCCCGCCACAGCCTTCGCGATTGCCCGGCTGGCCTCGTCCCGTGCGGCCTGTGCAGCACGTTGGGCATCGGCAGCTCTCGCCTGCTCGGCCAGACCGGGAGTGGGGCGATCATCTGCCAGAATAAGCGGCGGCGTTTCTGCCACGCCTATCGTCCACGGACAGAGCTCCGCAATCGCTTCTGCTTGGCGCGAACGCTCGGCTGCGCGCAACCGGCGCTCGATCGCCTCGTCCCACGGCAAAGATTGATCCGCGCGAAACAGCGGCGCATCTGCCGATGCAAGGTCGGCGACCAGCGTCACAGTCTGACCCGTTCGGCTCCAGCGCCCTTTGGCCATCTGATCGACCGCGCCATAGCTGATGTACCAGTCAAACCGGCCATCTGCCGTCAAGCGCAGTTCCGAACCGGTTTCCATCACCCCGGACAGATAATAGTGGCCGGTCACGGCTTCGTCCGGCTTGCCTGCTTCTGCTGTCGCTCCAGATCGGGCACAGCCCAAACGGCGCCGCTCATATTTCAACTGCCGCCCGATACTTTCCACGGCTTCGGCAATGCCGACATCGTTTTCTGGCGATATCACCCTGCGCGCCCGATCCAGATAGACATCGCCTCGATCCAGCGCCAGGCAAGGATCGGCGGCATCGGCAGAAGCGGTCACGCGGGCAATATCGCGTTGCAGATCCGCCTGAAGCAAAAGCCCCCACCCATCCTGCTGGACGGGGTCTTTCGCCATTATCGCAGCGGCCTTGGTATATGCGGCCAGCGCCGCCGCATAATCGCCTGCACCTTTCGCCGACGTCGCCTGTTCCAGAAGTTCCAATGCGCCCTGCGCCTGTTCTTGTGGCGATTGGGCGAAAAGCGGGGTCATCATCAGCAGGGACGAGCAGGCAAGCCCGCAGGCAACAAAGCGGCGCGTGGTCATTCCATGCCCTTCCCGCTTGCAGTCGGGAGCACGACCTGCTCGCCCTCTTCGCTCGTCCCATCTGCACAACTGGATGGCAGCGATTCACCAATATCATCCGACACGCGCAACTGAATAACCGTTGCGCCAGCAGCAAGCCCCTCCCAGTGATCCTTATCGGCGTTTGCGCAAGCGCCAGCCCCAATCTTAGCCTCTGTCCCAGCCTCGGCAGCCCCAGCCTCGGCCATCGACAGGCTTTCATCAAACACGTCGAGCAAATGGCAGCTCTTGCCGGGCTTTATGTCCTCAATCGAAGTCACTTCCAGTATGTGAACTTCACCATCGGCACGATAGCGGGCAATCACCTGCGCCTGCACTTTGTCGCCCATGCCCTGCAGCACAGCAAACGGATCGCCCGCCCGCTCTGCGGCGCGCAACCGGTAGCGCGGCTTGCCAATGCTGCAACGCTCAAGAACCAGACCGTCCCCGTCCGGCACCACCATGCCAATGAACATATCCTGGACCGCGATATCCTGAGCCTGCGCCTGAACAGGCAGCAGGACCATCAGCAATGCTCCGTAGAACCATCCTCGTCCATTGTCGGGCGAGCTCAATTTACGTAGGGCTTGTTTATGAACGTCCATAAGCTCGGCAAATGTTTAAGGTCGCTCGTCGGCTATCACGCGCGCATCCTTCTTGCCAGCTTCGGGCTTTTGGCAACGCCGCTTCATGCCGCCGATGACTCGCCTGCTGTCTACACCGGCACGGTCGGAGCCGCGCGGGTGGTCATGGAACTTGACGACAGCGACGGCGATGTGACCGGACGCTATTTCTACCGGAAATACCGCCTCGACATTGGCCTGAACGGGTCTTGGAAAAGTGACACACTCGCGCTGGAATCACGCACCAGCGGCGACCGCCTGACCTTGCGCCGGGCGGGCAGCGGTCTGGCCGGATGGTTGGTGACAAGCAAGGGCCGACGGGTATCTGTAAGCCTTTCGGAAACCACAGCCATCAGCCCTGCTCCTGCAGGCTTGGTGGATCTTTCGCCTTATGATCGCGCGCAATTGGCAGGCCTGTCGCTGGTGCCGGGTGCCGTCATCCAGGACGGAACGCGCTCCTTGCGAACCTGGCGTGAGCCGGTCAGCGGGATAACGCTGTTCCGCATCGACAGCGGCTATCCCCCGCCAGTCCTGCACAAAATCAATGCCGCGCTGGAACGCCAGCAGTGGCAGCAAGTGTCGCAGTGGTTTTCGTGCGAAGGGTTTGCAGGCAAACCGGGCATGGAAGTATCAGAGGCCAGAGCGCCATATACAAGCGACGATTTCGTCAGCTACGTCTGGTTTGGCAGTTGGAGTTGCGCTGGCACGGCCCACCCCGATTTCGGTTCCCAAGGCTTTACCTTCGATGCGCGAACAGGCCGGGAGCTCCAGTTGGAAGATTTGCTCTATTTCGGCACAGAACCGGTTCCCGAAGCTGATACCTCTGCGTTCTATGCCTATCGCAGCGAAGTCTTCGCACCCCACGTCGTAACCTTGCTGCAAAAGCTCTATCCTCAGGAAATGCAGCCCGCTGCGGGCAACCCTGAAGAAGACGAATGCGACTATACCGATCCCTCAGTGTGGGATTTTCCAAGCTGGCATCTGACCCCGCAAGGCCTTTATGCAGGGGCCTATTTCGCCAGGGCACAAAGGCCCTGCGACGAGCCGGAATGGTCGATCATTCCCTGGCAGCATCTGTCATGGCGCAAGGACGGGAGCGGGGCTGCAACCACTACTCCCACCACGCCATGATGCCATACGCTGGCATCGCAACCGATCAGCAACGCGCCAGACAACAACACAGCCCGGATCGCTGATCCCTTGCGCGGCCACACTGTATCAGCGCCCGCGGCCTTTCGCAGCTGCCACATGATTGTGCTTCACTTCATTCCATCACTGCGATATCGTATACGATATATATAATTACCTCTTATCGCGCATACATTATGTGGTGGAGAACGGCGTGCCGCAAACAAACCTCGTGCGCAATCTGTTGGACAGCGTGTTCGCCCGCGCACGCAGGCTCCGGCCAGGCGCTTCTCCGTCTGACCCTACGCCATCCCTGCCCACTGGCGCAGCGGGTGCAGACACCGCAATGGCTCTTGCCCGCGCGCTTCTGGCCGAACGCAGCCAGTTTTCCAGCCTGAAGATCGCAAGGCAGATGCTCACCGCCTATCGCGCACTGGACGATGAAGGCAAAACCGCATTCCTTACCGAGCTTGCGCAAAACTTCTCACCCGATCCGCAGGCCGTACGCCGTGCGCTCGACGCGCACGATCAGGCCCCCTCCGCCTACGCGCTCAGCCTTGTCAGCAAGGCCGCCGAAGCACCCCGGCAGGAATTGCTGCGCCAGTTGAATCAAGCGCCTATGGCCACGGCGGAACTCGTCACCATGCGCGCAGACCTGCTGCGCATCCTGCCGCAGAAACCGGACTTGCGGGCGCTGGACGAAGATTTCGTTCACCTGCTGCGTTCATGGTTCAATCGTGGGTTTCTGGTCATGCGCCGGATCGACTGGTCCAGCCCGGCTGATCTTCTGGAACGCATCATCCGCTATGAAGCGGTTCATTCCATCGCGGAATGGGGCGAACTGCGCGACCGGCTGCAACCGGCCGACCGGCGCTGCTATGGCTTCTTCCACCCCGCCATGGGCGATGAACCGCTGATCTTCGTCGAAGTCGCGCTCAGCGAAGAGATTCCCTCCTCGATCCAGTCTGTCCTCGCCCCCGCCCGAACACCACTGGATACTGCCAAGGCAAGGGTCGCGGTGTTCTATTCCATCTCGAATTGTCAGGATGGGCTGGCCGGCATCTCGTTCGGCCAGTTCCTCATCAAACAGGTGGCCGAAGATCTGCTGGCAGAATTTCCGCAGCTTCATACATTCGTCACGCTGTCCCCCATGCCCGGCTTTCAGCGCTGGCTGCAAAAGGCTGCGGCTTCTGGCGATAACGATGCGCGCGCAGCTCTTGCCCACGGCACACCGGGCAATGACTGGACCGATGACGATCCCCGCACCCGCGCGCGCATGACGCTCGCCGCGCGCTATTTCCTGACCGAACGGGACGAACGCGGGCGGCTGATCGATCCGGTCGCCCGGTTCCACGTCGGCAACGGCGCCCGCGTCGAAAGGCTGTGCTGGATGGGTGACACCAGCCCGCGCGGCATGGCGCAATCGGGCGGTTTGATGGTCAACTACCTTTACGACCTGGAACGCGCTGAAGCCAACCACACCGCCTATGCCCGCCACAGCAATGTGGCCGCCAGCCTCGCGCTACAGGCGCTCGCGCCCGTCAGTCCGCCCAGATAAGCCGTTCATTCCGGTCTGGGTCGGCAACCAGTGCAGAAGCGCGATCCAGCACCATCGTTTCACGGGCATCCAGCGTATAAGGCCGCCATTCTGGCAATGCCGGGGCAGATGGCCGCCCGCTGCGCACAAAGTTCACCACCGCCATGTGAACCGCATCGGCCAAAGGCTGGTCCTTCGCCGAAAGCCCGAAGAACGCCGAAAGACCCGGCAGGTTCAGGTGGTCAAACGTGAACGGCGTATCAAATGCATGGGGCGAATACCCCCGGAACGGCCCACTGGGCGCAGGATAGGCCAGTCGATAGCGGAACACTTCGGCCCCGCGTTGCGCATGTCCTTCCGCAAGGCGAAGGCACGGCATGCCATATTCCTCCGCCGTCAACAGCCGCCAATGCCGTTCGGCATCCGGCAAATCAGGGAACGCTGCGGCATAATAACGATCCAACGCTTCCATCCGCGCCAAGCTCTCATTGGCAATGCTTTGCGCGCGCAACGGCTCTGCCGCCTGCGCCGCCGAAACGAACAGGCGGCTTTCATTGGCATTCGTGCCGATCAGCATGGGCACCGCCTGCCCCGCGCCTGATCGTATACGCTCCAGCGGCACAGACGGCAGCAACGCCCCATCCACCACCGGGCGAAACGGAAAGTTGTGGGGCCATTCAGCCTTTGCCTGCCCTTGCGCGGCCAGAATGTCCTCTACCGAAGCCGTCAGCAATCGGCCTGCCCCGCCCAGCTTATCGGCAAACAGCCGGGCAAAAGCACTGGCATCAGCCTTGGTATGCACCGTCTGCCCGCCGCCGCTGAACTGCGCGACTTGCGCATAAAGGCCATCCGCCGCAGGCATCCCCATCAGCGTCCCCACATTCTTGCCGCCCGCCGATCCGCCCGCAATGGTCACCTTGCGCGGATCGCCGCCAAACCCGGCAATGTTGGCCTGCACCCAGCGCAGCGCCAGCATAAGATCGCGCATCGCGTTATTGGCGCTGCCAGCATAGGCTTTGCCCAGCAGCGCGCCCGCATCCAGAAAGCCCAGCGCCCCAACCCGGTAATTCACCGTCACGCAGACCACACCATTGGCGGCAAAGCGGTCCCCTGCCGTCAGTGCCTCACCGCTCCAGCCCGCTTCGTTGGCACCGCCATGAATATAGAACAACACAGGATATCGCCCTGCCTTGGCCGGGGCCCAGATGTTCAGATGCAGGCAGTCCTCGCTCATCGTTCCGGTCAGCGGCACCATGCCCGGTATCTGCGGCGCAACCGGTGCAGGCCTCGTCGCCTCCAGCACGCCAGACCATCGCGGAGCCGAACGAGGCGCGCCGAACCGTAGCGCGCGTCCATAGGGAATCCCTGTGAAGACACGGATGCCGCCGTCCGTCCTGCCACGTACGCGCCCATGGCTGGTGGCCACAACATCTGCGGGAACAGTCGCCCATCCCTGCCCGAACATGCCCATGGCGGGCACCGTTGCAGACAGCGCAAGCATGCGGCGGCGATCAAGGGTCAACATGGTTTGGGCCTCCTACGGCTGCGCTGGTTAAAGCGTCGCGCCGCCCGCGTTGTGCATTTCAACCGTCGTGTATGCAATGAGTCGTTATTAGCCAAGATTCGCATGCATCCCATTTTTGGGGTAATGATATCGATTGCGACATCAAATCTTGCGATGATTTCGCTTGATCCGCCAATTGCCCTTACGGAAAAAAGCCACTTACTTTGACCATCAATCGTCAGATCCGACTTCAAAATGCAGGCTCACACATCCGATTCCAGCCAAGTCAACAATCACTTCTAGTATACACATTGGATAAAAATTACATTTCCGCATACAAGAATTATTTTGAAAATTGACTCCCCTTCGGGTTTTGGATACGAAAATGCACATGCGTCGCATCATGGTATGCCCAATGTGCGCATAACTCGAAACTTAGCATACAAATCGTGCGCAAGATCGGGGGGATGGATATCTGAAGCGGTCCTGTCTGACGCGCCTTGCGGCGTGGTCGACGGCCCGCACCATCTCGCCGTGCCTTGGTCAGACCGATCATAAATCCGGCGGGAGAGTGAAGATGAAAAGCAATATGGGGTTGTCGATTTCGCTTGGAGCTATGGCGCTTTCGCTATCAGCAATCGCCCTGCCGTGCGCAGCGCTCGCGCAGGAAGCAGGAATCGCCGCCGAACCATCAGAAGGCCTCGCAGATATCGTGGTCACCGCGCAGAAGCGCGCTGAACGCCTTCAGGATGTGCCCGTCGCCGTCAGCTCGGTCAGCGGCGAAATGCTGAAAGCGGCCAACCTCACCAACATCACTGACATCCGCTTCCTTGCCCCCAGCGTCCAGTTCGCAGAATCGAACAGCGTGCGCGGTGAAGGCTTCGCCGTGCGCGGCGTCGGCACTTTCGCCTTTGCCGATGGCACCGAACAAAGCGTCAGCGTTGTGGTTGACGGCGTCGTGCTTGGCCGCCCCGGCATGGGCACTGGCGATCTGGCCGACATTGCACAAGTCGATATTCTACGCGGCCCGCAGGGCATGCTGTTTGGCAAGGGCGGTTCGGCTGGCGTGGTCAGCATCACCACCAAGAACCCGACGCAGGATTTCGCCGTTGAAGGCCGTGGCTCTTATGGAACCGACAACGAAACCAAGCTGCAAGCCGTGGTCAACGCCCCGCTGACCAGCAATCTCGCGCTGCGCGTAAACGGATACTACAACCACCGCGACGGCTTCATCAACAACGTCAACACCAAAAAAACCCTTGGCGGGCAGACCGAAGGCGGCTTCCGCGCCAAGCTGCTCTACACGCCCAGTGATGAACTCAGCGTTCTTCTCGCAGGCGATTGGGGCCGCCACACCTCGGCCTGCTGCCAGTCGGTGCTGATCGGCGCGGTGGGCGCTGCGCCCGGCAACTATGTGCTGTCGCGCCACGCCGCCTATAATGTCGTGCCCAGCCTCGACAACCGCGACACCATCGTCGGCGGCGATACTTATCTGAACATGACCCAGTGGGGCACCTCGCTCGAAATAAACCGCTCGATGGGCGATTTCACGCTAACCTCGATTTCGGCCTTCCGCCGCTGGCTTATCAAGGACAACACCGACACCGGCTTCACCGACACGCCGCTGTTCCCGATCAACGGTGCCGATGGCGTTCAGCGCCAGATCACGCAGGAACTGCGCCTTGCCTCCCCCAAGCGCGGGCTGGTCGACTATGTGGTCGGCCTCTACTACTTCAACCAGAACCTCGTGTCGGCCTATCCCCAGCGTGGCCAGCTTGCGCTACCCGCCGCCACCACTGTCTTCAGCCGCAGCGCCAAGCCTGAAATTCAGACGTTGAACTATGCCGTGTTCGGTCAGGCCAACATCAACCTGACCGATCGATGGAAGCTGATCGCCGGGGGCCGTTACACCCACGACGATCTGACCATGATCCGTTATGACCGCACGCTGGTAAACAGCACTGACACCGCCTTCCCAGGCGCGCCGCCGCTGTCATTTGACCAGACGACCTATCCCAGCAACCGCAAGGCCGACAACTTCTCTTACAAGCTGGGCACCGAATTCAAGTTCTCGCCCGATGTGATGACCTATTTCACCTATTCGCGCGGTTACAAGGGGCCGGGCATCGGCCTTGTCAGCAGCTACGCGCTGGGCCAGCCACTGTTCTCGAACCCGGAAATTCCCACCAACTTTGAAATCGGCCTCAAATCGTCGTGGTTCAACCGCAAGCTGGTATTGAACGTCGATGTCTTCACAACTGACATCAAGGACTTCCAGACGCAGATCGCAACGCCCTTCGTGTTCAACAATACCAACCTTGCCATCCTGCAAATCGCCAATGCAGGCAAAGTGCGAACGCGCGGCATTGAAATGGACTTCAGCGCCCGCCCGACCTCGCGCCTGACGATCAGCGGCAACGCGGCCTATATCGACGCAAAGTTCGCCTATTTCCCCAACGGCACCTGCAACTATGCCACGCAGCCGGGCTGCTTCCTCAGCACCACCATTCCGGGCACCAACACCACGGTCCCGGCCACGCGGTTCTTCAACAACACCGGCAACACCCTGCCCAACTCGCCCAAGTTCTCCTATTCGCTGAACGCCAACTACGAAGCGCCGCTGTCCGATGGGCTGACCGGCTTCATCCGCGCCAACTACAACTATCGCAGCTCGGTGAACTTCAGCGCCAACAACGATCCGCTTACCCGTCAGCGCGGCTACGGGATCGCTGGCGGGCAGATCGGCGTCCGTTCCGAAGACGGCCGGTGGAGCGCCGCCATCTTTGGTCGCAACCTGTTCGATCAGTACTTTGTCGCCAACATTGGCAACAACGGCAGCTATCAGAACGCATGGCTCACCTCATCTGCCCTGCGCACCATCGGCGTGCTGGTGGATGTAAAGCTGGGCGCAAACTGATCGCGCGTTGAAATGGCAGGCTGCCGGGGCCGCGCGAACCTCCCCCCAGCAGCCTGTACTATCCGACCTGCGGTGATTGGCCCGCGCCACGCAGGCATCATCGTTGAAATTGCCCCAAAAACTGCCAGCACATGACAGTTCGCAGACCGGCCAGATCCCGTGGCCGAATCCTGTGCCAGACGGGGAGTTTTTTCGATGGCTTCACAACGACTTGCCCGCCACACGCTCGCCGCCCTCGCGCTCAGCGCAGCGGCGCTTCCAGCAACGGCGCAAACCGCGTGGTCCGATTCAGAAGCCGTCTATACCCAGCGCCTTGCCACCTTCATCAAAGACCCTGGCAACTTCCCCTATGCGCCAATGGAGCCGCTGGCCGGCACCACCGCATGGAAGCCGCTGCCGCTGGCCACGCCGCGCCAGCGCACCGTTTCCCCGAAAGCACTCGAAACCGCGCGCGCCTATGCGCAGGCCATGAACAGCAGCGCATTCATCGTCTGGCGCAATGGGCGGATCGAAAGCCAGTGGTATGGCAAGGGCGTCGATGCCCGCACCCCGCTGGTGTCAAAATCGCTGTCCAAGCCGCTCACCGCCATCGCTGTGGGCCGCGCCATCCAGCTTGGCAAGATCCGCTCGATCGACCAGTCGATTGCCGATTTCATCCCTGAGGCCAAGGGCACACCCAAGGCGAAGATCACCATCCGCTACCTGCTCGACATGCGCTCCGGTATGCTCGACCAAGGGTTCAGCCCCGATCCCGCCCATCCTTACAACCGTGCCCTGCTCGACACCGACTTCGGCAAACGGATTATCGAAAGCTACCCGATGCCTTATGAGCCGGGCAGCCGCTATTCCTATGCCAACGCCCCCAGCGACCTGATCGCCATGGTCATCGAAGGTGCGACCGGCACCCGCTATGGCGATTTCGTCACGCGCGAAGTGTTGCGTCCTTTGGGCGCGCAGGGCGGCACGATCTGGGTTGGTAAACCCGGCGGCCTTGCCCATTCGGGCTGCTGCGCCACGCTGCCTGCCGAAACCTATCTGCGCATGGCCGTGCTGCTGATCGACGATGGCAAATGGCAAGGCAAGCGCCTGTTGCCCACCGGCTATGTCGCGGAAATGCGCAAGGGCACCGCACAGAATCCCAACTTCGGCCTCGGCATCTGGCTGGGCAGTCCCTACAACCAGCGGCGCGGCTTCGGCGCGCCCGGCACACTTGGTCCGCAAGTGCTGCATTCCGAACCATTCCTCGATCCCGACCTGTTCCTGTTCGATGGCAATTCCAACCAGATCGTCGCCATCAGCCCGAAGCATCGGTTGATCGTCCTGCGCACCGGCGCCACCCCGCCTGCGCCAAAGGATGGCCCAAACGGCACCACGCCTGAATGGGACAACACCTTCCTTTCCAATACCGTAATCCGGGGCATTTCACGCCGCTGACCGTCGGCTTGCGACACTAGCGCTGGTACCACGAATATCCTGCCCCCCGCACTGTCCGCGCGGGGGCCAACAACATTCGCAGCGGCTAATTTGTCCAGACTAATCCGACAGGCGAACAACCTGCACTTAAGGGCATTTGTGTCATCGTCGTGCAAGCATGTTGTCCAGACAAATGTCGGACCAGCTTCGTTGGGACATTGGTGGGGAGTTAAACATATGCGTTCCGATGTAACCCGTCGCACGATGATCGCAGGACTTCCGCTGGCCGCAGGACTGGCGGCGGCACCTGCGCTTGCCAGAACCGCTGCCCCGTCAGCTTCGCCCACCCTGTCCGATGCCGAAGCCAACGCCCGTCTGGCTGATCCTGCCACCCGCGCCCGCATCCGTGCCCGCGTCGCCGGTTCGTGCGAGAAGGAAACGATCAACATCTTCTACCGGCTGAACATTTACGGCTTCACCGGCGAAGGCAATCTCGTCCCTTTCTACACGCTCAACCACCTCAGCGTGAACGAATGGACCCCGCTGCCCGGCAACCGTTATCAGGCAAAAACCTTCGAAAGTGGCGTTTACTGCGCGTTCGACACTGATGATGTGCTGGAAGAATGGAAGAACCCGCTAACCGGCGAAATGCGCAAGCCGTTTCAGTTCCTTGGCGGCCCCTTCACCGTCACGCACGGGCCGGATGGCATGGTTGCCATGGGCGCCGAACTCACCCCGCGCCCCATGCGCATGGAAGCTTTCGGCGGCACGCTGTTCCTTGGCGCCATGGCCGATATGGCCCGCCCCAACCCGATCAGCCCGGAAAAGTATCCCCGCTTCTCCTCAGGCCCCATCGCCTATTGGGACACGGTTTCCACGACCGGCGCCAGCGTGGCGCAGGCCTTTGATGAAAGCATCAGTTCCGCCGATGCCTTTCACCATTTCCAGAATCTTGGATCATGGCACCCGTGGATGGCCATGGGCGCACGTCCCGGCCGCACCCATGGCCGCGCCGCCGGAACCAAGGTCCGCTCGATCGATCAGATTCCAGCCAAGGCGCTGAAAGGTCTGCAAGACCACACGCCCGAAATTTTCGACACCAAAAGCTGGACGAAGCCCCGCTTCGACACGCTCGAATACATGGCCGGCAATCCGGCCTGATAAAACGCATAAATTTGGAGGGAGAGAATAAAACACAAAAATAACAACGGAATAAACTGCGCTTACAAGCAGAATATCCGTCGCAGCAGGGACAATCCGGGGCCGTCCTGGCCCGCCGCTCGAATTCTTTGAGGGATAAGCATGAATACGAAATCCTTGTGGAAGCGCTCCGCCGCTTCGCTGACCGCTATTGCAATTGCCGCCACCACCGGCATCATCACGCCTGCCTTCGCGCAGGAAGGCCCGCAGGCCACCGAAAACGAAGATCCGGGCGCAATCGTCGTCACGGCACGTAAGCGTGAAGAAGACCTGCTCAAAACGCCGGTTACGGTGACAGCGCTGACAAATGAAACGCTGGCCGTGCGTGGTGTCGTTTCGATGCAGAGCCTTGCCAACAACACGCCGGGCATCAACATCAACAACAACTCGTCGGGTCACGCCGACCGTTCGTTCCAGCAGATCAGCCTGCGCGGCTTTACGCCGGTGTCGACGCTTGCAACCACGACCTCGCTGTTCATCGATGGCGTGCCGATTGCCTCGCCCTCGCCCTTCACCGCCATTTCGAACCCCGAACGCATCGAAATCCTCAAGGGGCCGCAAAGCGCCTATTTCGGCCGCAACACCTTTGCCGGTGCGATCAACGTGGTGAACAAGAACCCGTCGAGCGAATGGACCGCCAGCGTCATGGGCATGGCCGGCACGCGCGAAAACTATCGCGTTCAGGGTTCGGTTGAAGGGCCGATCCTGGGCGAAGCGCTGACCTTCCGCGTCAGCGGCGACTACTTCACCAAGAACGGTTCGTGGACCAATTCGTCTGACGGCAAGACGCTGGGCGATGAATCCTCGCGCACGTTCACCGCGCTGGTCGTTGCCAAGCCGACCGAACGCCTGACGATCAAGGCCTTCGGCATGCTCGCGCGTGACGAAGACGGTGCCTCCGCCTCGGCCCGCATTCAGGCCCGCGACATCAAGAAGGCCGATGGCTCGGTGCTTTATGCCAGCCAGTCGAACTGCACCGTCAACGGCAACCCGTTCGTGTGCGGCACGCTGCCCGGCCTTGTGAACCCCATCGGCGCCAACACCACGATGACCAACGCGCTGCGCGATTGGCTCAACAACCCCCAGGGTCGCCTGATCGCGCCGAAGGATGGCGTGCAGGACTATGGCCTGATCCGCAAGACCAAGCACGCCCACCTGACGGCAGACTATGAACTGACCGACGAACTGACCGCGTCGCTGCTCGGCGGTTACAACACCGAAGAGTGGACCACGCTGATCGATCTCGACGGGCTTGATACCCGCGCGCTTACCAATGCGGCTTATCCGGCCGGCTACTTCGACTTCCCGTTCCTGATCGAACGCAAGACGCAGGACTTCTCGGTAGAGGGCCGCCTTTCCTACGACATGGGCCCGTTCCGTGCAGTAACCGGGGTCAGCTACCTCAAGACTCAGCTTCAGGCAGGCCAAGGTTCGCAGATCTTTGGCGGTCGTCCGGCCTTTGGCGGCAAGAGCGAAAGCAAGACGCTGGGCGCGTTCTTCGGCCTGACTTACGATTTCACCGATCGTCTGTCTGCCAGCATCGAAGGTCGCTATCAGGAAGATACCATCGCGTCCTACGTCGGCCCGAACGGACAAGTCGTGGTCAGCCCGGTCTATGTTCCGGCAGGCACGTATGCCGCTGGCGCACTGCTGGCGAAGCAGAAGTTCAAGAACTTCACCCCGCGCGCCATCGTCAACTTCCAGGCAACGCCTGATTTCATGGTCTATGGTTCGGTGGCAAAGGGTGTGAACCCTTCGCAGTTCAACACCTTCATCGTGTCGCAGTCCGATGCGATCCAGCAGCTCGCCGCAGCCAATGGCATTCCACTGGCGGTCGATCCTGAAAAGATCACCAACTTCGAACTGGGCGTAAAGGGCCGCGCGCTTGATGGCGCGATGCGCTACACGGTTGCTGGCTTCTACGCACTGTGGCGTGACCAGATCACCAGCTACCTGTTCACGGTTGGCACTGGTCTTTACAGCGGTTCGGCCAACGCTGGTTCCACCGACGTTTACGGCGTCGAAGCCGAAGTGTTCTGGAAGGCCAGCGACCTCATCACCATCGATGCGGCCGGTGCGCTGAACCAGACCCGGATCAACTCGTTCGTGGCGCCTGCCGTGACGACGCTGACCGGGATCACCGATTTCAGCGGCAAGGAAATGCCCAACACCTCGAAGTGGTCGGCAAACGTCGGCGTCACCTTCAACGGCGACATCCGTGGCATCGATGACAGCCGCTGGTTCGTGCGTGGTGATTGGAACTTCAAGTCGGGCATGTGGTCTAACCAGGCGAACATCGTGAAGACGCCGGACCTGCACCTGTTCAACGCCCGCGTTGGCGTCAGCCAGGGCAACACCAGCCTCGAACTGTTCGTGACCAACGTGTTCAACACCAAGACCTACACCAGCATCGCTGACAACTGGGTGATCGACCAGAATCTGTCGTTCGCCAAGTACAACGCGGTGCAGGTCGGCCTGCCCGAACTGCGCACTGCAGGCGTCCAGATCAAGACGAAGTTCTGATCGGGATAGACCTTACCTGAAAATCGGGGCCGGATGCCACAGCGCGTCCGGCCCCTTTTTTGTTTATTTACCGGAGCGTTCCCATGCCTCGCAACGCATTAGTATCTGCCGCAGCTGTCACCCTTCTCGCACTGCCAGCGCCTGCGGCAGCGAAATCGCCAGAGGCCATGACCGCACAGGGCAAGGTCGCCGGAACGCAGGAACAATCCGTCGCCATCTTTCGCGGCATTCCCTTTGCCGCCCCGCCGCTGGGCGAAAACCGCTGGCGCAGTCCGCAGCCGGTAAAGCCATGGCAGGGCGTGCGGCAGGCGACAGCCTTTGGCCATGACTGCATGCAAACGCCTTTCCCTGGCGATGAAGCGCCCTTGCGCACCACGCCCGCCGAAGACTGCCTCTATCTCAACGTCTGGAAACCCGCCGCCGCGAAAAAGGGCGCAAAGCTGCCCGTGGTCGTGTGGATCTACGGCGGCGCATTCATCACTGGCGGCACATCACCTGCCATTTACGATGGCTCGGCCTTTGCCCGCAACGATGTGGTCTTTGTCAGCCTCAATTACCGCTTGGGGCGTTTCGGCTTCTTCTCGCACCCGGCGCTTTCGGCAGAAGCGGCCAAGCCGGTCGGCAACTTCGCCATGGAAGATCAGGTCGCCGCGCTCCAATGGGTGCGCGCCAACATCGCAAACTTCGGCGGTGATCCTGCAAAAGTCACCATCATCGGCGAAAGCGCTGGCGGCACGGCTGTCATCAACCTGATGGCCATGCCTTCGGCGCGGGGCCTGTTTTCCGGTGCCATCGCCATGTCAGGAGGCGGCCGCTCGCTTCTTCCCACAGCCCCCATGGCCAAGGGCGAACGGGTCGGCGTGGATTTCGCCGCAAAGAACGGCATTGCAGACACCGGCCCCGCAGGCCTTGCCGCCATGCGCGCGCTTCCCGCAGAAGCGGTGCGCGGCACCAACCTTTTTGCTGATCGCTTTGCCAGTCCGCCTACTTATGTTGGCGGATACGTGGCCGAAGGCTCGGTCGTCACCGCGCCCAGCGATACGCTGATGGACGCAGGCAAGATCGCCCCCGTGCCGGTGATGATCGGCATGACCAGCGCCGATGGCGGCATCAGCTTCGCGCAGGACAAGGACGCCCTGTTCGCCAGCTTCGGCGCACAAGGCCCCGCCTTGCGCCAAGCCTATGACCCGGACGGCAAGGCCGAATTCCGCGATCTGTCCCGCGCGCTGACCGGCGATCAGTATATGGCAGAACCGGCGCGCTTCGTCGCCCGCCACGCCCTTGCCGCCGGGCAAAGCGCGTTCGTCTATCGCTTTGGCTATGTGGCACAGGCCAAGCGTGCCGAATGGAAAGCGGGAGCGCCCCACGCCACTGACATTCCCTATTTCTTCAACACCGTTGACGCCCGCTATGGCACCGCCACCACCGATCAGGATCGCAAGGCCGCGAACCTTGCCCATGGCTATGTCGTGAACTTCGCCAAATCAGCCAATCCCAACGGCAAAGGCCTGCCCGCGTGGCCAGCTTATACCTTGAACGGGCAGGCTTTGCTGCAGCACACCATCGACGCCAGCGCAGTCTCCAGCGCGGACCCGTTCAGCAAAAAGCTCGACCTGCTGGAAGCGGCGGCCGCGCAACTTGCACGGCCCTGAAGCCCGACTTCTCCGATTGGCGGATAGTGGTGCAACGCGGCATTGCGCAAGGCACCCTTTCAAGGAAGGCTGACAATCCGAAAGCACACCTAACATAAGTTAGTTCAGCCCTGCATAGGATTGAATGCGTATCGGCAAATAGAACATCATAAATATTATCTTCGAAATCCGAATATTCTCGGAATGGATTCTTGTGGCCAGAATAGAAGTTCTGGCCCATTAAGGGGGGAATACCATGCAAATTCGTTTCAAATCTTCATCGCTGACTGCGCTAGCCATCGCCATGGCTGCCACCGCACCGCAAATCGCCTTCGCCGCTGATGAACCGCAGGCCGCAAACGCAGATACCGGCTTTGGCGAAATCACCGTCACCGCGCGCAAACGCGAAGAAAGCCTGCTCAAGACGCCGATCGCCATTTCTGCCCTGACCAGCCAGGACATCGAAAAGCGCGGCATCGCCAGTATCAACGATGTGGTCGCAGCCACGCCGGGCATCAACGTGTCGAACACCAACTCCGGCCGTAACGACCGTTCGTTCCAGCAGATCAGCCTGCGCGGCATGACCCCGTCAACCACCACCTCCACCCTCACCGCCAGCTTCATCGATGGCGTGCCCGTCGCATCGGCCACCGCGCTTAACGCCGTGATCGATCCCGCACGCATCGAAGTGCTCAAAGGTCCTCAGAACGCCTATTTCGGCCGCAACGCCTTTGCTGGCGCGATCAACGTCGTGACCAAGGAACCCGGCGAGGATTTCGGCGGGTCGTTCACCGCCATGGGCGGCACGCGCAGCAACTATGAAGTCAGCGGCGCACTTGAAGGCCCCCTCGTCCGTGATGTCCTCAGCTTCCGCCTGACCGGCAAGGCTTTCGCCAAAAACGGCTCCTACATCAACGCCGCCAACCCCAACCAGACGCTGGGCGATCAGGAAACCCGCACCGGCACGCTGCAACTCGTGTTCAAGCCGTCGTCGCAACTCACCATCAAAGCTATGGGCATGTATTCCGAGGACCACGACGGTCCTTCGGCACAGGGCATGCTCTCGGCCTATGAACTGCGGTCCAACAACGGCACCATCAACATTCCTTTCCGCAGCGGCTCCACCGCAGGAACCGTTATTCTTCCCAGCGCAGCGAACTGCACGCTGAATGGCTATTCCGCAGGCATCCTTTCTTCAGAAAGCAAGGTCGCCCGCCCTTATCTGTGCGGTGCGCTGCCCGCGCTTTCCGCAGGCTTCAGCCCGGCACAGAACACGGTTGAAGACAAGCTGCTGGCCGGCATCCTCAGCCGTGGTGACAGCCGCTATGTCAGCGGCAAGGACGGCGTCGATGGTTACGGCCTGAAGCGCGAATACTATCACCTGCACCTCAACGTCGATTATGAACTGGGCGACAGCGGCATCACCCTGTCCTCGCTCACCGGCTATAACAACGAATACTATTCGGAACTGGCCGACCTCGACAACTACGACAGCTCGCTGCTGCGCAATCCTGTCGCCACGGCCGCCAACGGCTTGCGCACCTTCTGGTCTTTCCCCTTCCTCGTCGAACGCCGCAACCGCGACTTCTCGCAGGAACTGCGCATTTCCTATGACAAGGGCGGCGCGTTCAAGGGCATGCTCGGTGCCAGCTATCTCAACACCGAATCCGAAGGCGATCTGCTGTCGGTGTTCAACGAAGAACAGTTCGGTGCGGCCCGTTCCGCAGGCACGCTGTCTCCGCCTGCCAAGTCGGAAACCTGGGGCGTATTCGGCAGCGCCAGCTATGAGCTGACCGAAGCGCTCAGCCTCAACCTCGAAGGCCGTTGGCAGCGTGACAAGGTCTATGCCTTCGCCGGTGGTCGCGGCCTGACGATCGGCGCAACTGCAGCAACGCAGTTTGGCCTTCCTGCCGGCACGTATGCGCCGCTCGAACAGTTCTTCTCCAAGACGTTCGACAACTTCCTGCCGCGCGTGATCGTCAACTACGACATCTCGCCCGACGCCATGGTCTATGCCTCGTGGTCCAAGGCCGCGAACGTCAGCCTGTCGTCTTTCAACACGCAGTTCCTTTCGGGCACCGCGGGCGAATTTGCCGCTGCACAGGCCATCGGCCTTGGCGTGATCGTGAAGCCGGAAAAGCTGACCAACTACGAAGTGGGCTTCAAGGGCAAGATGATGGACGGTCGCGTCCTCATCACCGCCGCCGCCTACCTCGCGGACTGGTCGGATCAGCACAACAACCGCTCGGTCATCTTCGTTGACACCACCATCCCCAATGCCCTGCCCACCATCGTCAGCGGCGTGGTCAATTCGGGCAAGACGCAGGTCAAGGGCATCGAGGTCGACATTCAGGCCGAACCGGTCGATGGCTTTACCATCAACCTGTCGGGCGCGATCAACGACAGCGAAATCAAGAGCTTCGCTGACCCGTCGATCTCCAAGCTCACCGGCCTGATCGGCGACCAGTTCAAGGGCAACCAGCTCCCGCTGACCTCGAAGTATTCGTTCAACGCAGGTGCGCAATACACCGGCGAACTGGCCGAAGACATGACCTGGTTCCTGCGTGGTGACCTGTCCTACAAATCGAAGCAGTTCGTCGATGCGGGCAACCTCACCTGGATCAAGGGCCGCGCGCAGGTAAACGCCCGCATCGGCTTCACCAAGGGCGATTTCGGCCTCGAAGCCTTCGTCAGCAACCTGTTCAACGACAAGAACTACACTTCTGTCGCCCAGAACAACCTGCTCGAACCCAGCTTCGCCCTCTCCGGCTCGGCCTTCGGCTACCTCAACGTAGCCCTGCCCGAACTGCGCACCGTGGGCATCAAGGCCAGCTACAAGTTCTGACTTAAGGACTGTCCAGTCCAACCTGAAAGGGCGGCGCTCACCGGCGCCGCCCTTTTTTATGGGGTGGGGATCAATGGCAACAGGCCGACCCGCAGAAATGGGGCGGGGCACGGCCCGCACCAACACGGTGGAAGCCTATTTCAGCATCTTCAAGCGCGGCGTAATCGGCACCTACTCCACATGAGCGCAAAGCATCCGCGCCGCTAATGCGTTGAGTTTGATTTCCGCTACAACACCCGCAAGGGCAATGATTTTGAACGCTGCGAACTGAAGCTTAAGGGCATCACTAGCAAGCGCCTGACCTATCGGCGGGCTGGTCAACTCGCTGCCTAAGAAGGTCGGCCCGTCTCAACTCCAATTCACGTTCATGCCGGACAAGAAGCGCCGTTGGTCGGGCTCCTTGTCCCGCGTTTTTTTGAGCTTTGGCCTCGACTCTTTCGCCAGTTTATGCGGCTTAGGTGGTGTGCTAAGCATCCGGCGGAGCACGTCGTCTTCATACTGTCGGTGATTGTCTGACATGAACTCACCTATAGGCTTTTCTGGCCCACTCCTTAAGGCCGAGCGGGCCGAACATCACATCGCAGAGCTCGAAAACATTTTCCGGCGACACATCCGTTCTAACGAACAGGCTGCGATCCCCAGCAAAAACCGTAACAACCGTAAAAGATTAGTTGGAGGCCCTCTCCCAAGGCACACGCCAACAATTATCGGAGATGCGCTTCATAATATGCGGGTCGCATTGGATCACGCATACTGTGTCCTCGTGGAAGCCAATCTCAATACAGTCGGCCAGTTCACGCGATTTCCTTTCGGAAATGGCACTAGGCAAGACATTGTAGGTTCCATCAATGGACATGCCAAAATAGGGAGCGCTCCGAGCGCTGAGGTCATCGCTCATATCGTTGATGTCATACAGCCATACCCTGGAGGGAATGGCTCTGATCTCTTGGCTCTGCATACTCTGGATATCGCTGACAAGCACATGTCTCTCATTCCCACGGACCAGATGACCAGCCTCCACAATTTGGAGTTTGAGAACGGCACACGCATACGCGGGATAACCTTGCAGACCCCTGCCGGAATGACTGCCGTCGAATTGGGAGCGGGCCTTAAAGGTAGCGCAAATAATAAGGTCAGAATTGAGATATGCTTTAGCAGGGGACAGCCCCTTGATGGGCATCCCGTGATTCCGACGCTCAAGCGGTTGCTCGCACGAGTGCGCGAAACGATTAAGGGGCTCAACGCCTTCCTGCCCTCGCCTGCGGGTTGAACCTAGCGTGTCACGCCCCACAGGCGTAGAATCGTTATCTTGCTTTGTCATGTATATCACTACCGGACTTGATCCGGGGTGAGGCTTCCCTGCCCGCAACATCAACACAAACCGCAAGGCTACATTTCAGCAGCCACCACGCAAACCGGGCAGTTCTCGTCAACCTCGCCAGCAATCGCATCCACCATGCGCCGCACCAGATCGGCGCGATCCGTGGTCACGGGCCTGTCCGCACCATTGCCCGCACGACTTTCAGCCAAAGCCACGGCCTTTTTCACTCCTTCAAACAGCGGGTTGATAACCGGCACGCGGGTTGCGACGGCCACCTTTGCTGCCATGGGTGACATGCAGGTGCAGCCCAGCATGACCGCCTCTGCCCCTTGTGTAATAGCATCATCAATTGCCGTCAGAATCTGCGACATGATCGAACCATCGGCGCGGTTGACGCGGCCCAGATAGCCGTCCGATCCGGCAAGGCTGTCCAGCACAGCTTCATCTGCCACATTGCGAATACCAAGGCACTGCTGCTCAAGGCCATAAAGTTGCAACAGACTTTGCGGCCCAAAATTCAAGGATCGCGGCCAAACCGTGACAATCGCAAAGCGACCGTGGCGCGCAGCGGCGGCAAGACCAGCCTCACCCGATCCCACCACCGGAATTGCCAGCGCGGCTTGCAAAGCCGCGAAGCCATAATCTGCCACGCTGTCGATAACCACGGCATCCACGCCTGCGTCGGCCGCGCTCAAACCCGCTTCAAGATGGCCAACCGCCTGCATGGCCTGCTCAACCGGAGTAGCGGGAAACACCCCCACGCGCGAAGGCCATGCGCTCAGTTCAGTGCCAACCGGAAGGCCAGCATGAAGTTCAGGCCGAACCGCCGGATTGATGGTCCTTACCGTGCCAAGAAGACCGATCCGCATAGTTCCTCCCACACCACAATTGTTCTATTAATAGATCATTTGTGGTGTGGGAGAAACGTCATTCTCGCATGTGAACCAGCGCCTTGCAAAAAAGTGCCGGCTCCCAAACCTCACCCCTTGGCATCCCACAGCGGCTGCAGGATCGCCGCCGGGTCTTTCAACACTTCGGGCCGTTTGGCCGCCGTGGCTTCCAGCCATGCGGGATGAATGGAATCCATCGTGGCGTTCTGGCGGCCGATACCGGTGGCGGTCAGGTGGCCGGGGCGGTCGCCCATTTCCAGCCAGGGCCGCCATGAACAGACATTGGTAAAGCTCACTTCGCTGGTCACCCGCGTCGCGCCGGGTTTTTCCAGATCGTGGCGCTTGGCATGGAACGTGTTGCTTTCGGAATAGCGGAAAGCCTTCGTTGCGCCGGGAAATGTCATGGCGGTGCGCGACCGTTCGGTCACCCAAACGTCATCGCCGCGCACATCGAACGGCAGCACGTCATGCTCCATCTGCAACCCCGGCACTTCGCGCATGACGTGGAACGACAGGTCTTTGCCAAAGCGGATTTTCGACGGGGCATAGCCGCCGCTGGGCACTTTACAGTCCTTGCCGGTATAAGGATTGCGGTAGGTATCCAGCGCCTTTCCAGTAACCGGATCGGTAAACCACGCCAGTTCAAAGTTCACCGCTTCAAAGCTGCCATCGGCCACTTGGCGATAGCGTGAGAACACAGCAGAAACCACCGCGAACAGTGGGTCCATACGGTCTTCCACCACGCCATAATACCGCGCCGAAACCCAGCTCGTCACCAGTCCCTCGTCCAGCGCGCCGCGCATCATCATAAATGTGCGCAACCGACCCTCGGCGCTGGTCACATCGAGCGCGCGTGGTGCTTTTGCGGCACCTTTCCGGGCAGCGGCAAGCGCGGGCGTGCCGCCTGCCAGCATCGCGCCGGTCACGGAAAGGCCGGTCAGAACATTACGGCGATCAATCATCGGGGTATCTCCCAAGGGATATGCTTTTATCAGGAAAATCAGGGCTTTTTGTATCCGGCCACTTCGGGCGGAACATCGCGGGCATATTTGCCGAACGTATCCACTACCCCTGCATCCGGTCCATCGGTCGGGTCTTCCAGCAGGTCGGGCCGGTCCTTCACCACGCGGTCCAGCACCACGCGCGGAATGTCATCATGGGTGCCGGTAATCTTGTAACTGTGCATGCGGCCCATCAGCACGCCATCGACGCCGGACTGCCCCATCTTCATCCACGGCCACCACGGCCCCTGCCGCATGAACCCGCCGGTATAGCGCGCGGATTCCACCGACCGATCATCAATTTCGGCACGCGGCGTATACAGCACAAAATGTTCGGAAGGGTTCACCGTGCGCCCGGACGATGCCTTGGGCCAGCCTTCAGGAGTAACCGGATTGGTGTATTCGTGGGCATAATCCCAGCCCAGCAGATACTGATCGCCCACCGCCTGCCACGGCAGGCGGAACGGTTCGGCTTCGCTGCCATGGGCGGCATCGTTGTTCACGGTCTTGCTGCCGTTCACTTCAAACACCTTGCGCGTCAGGCCCAGCGATCCGCGGAACTTGTCGTTCAGGAACGCCCACGTCTCCACCTTTTCGCCGGTCCACGGATTGTCCCAGGTGTCCATGATCTTGCCGCTGGCAAGGTCGACGAAATATCCGCATTCCTTGCCCATCACCTTCACGCTGCCATCAGGCTGGATCGCGTTGCGGATGTTGGCAAAGCCATAAAATCCGAACAGCGGTTGCGCGCGCTTTTTGCCGACAACGGCATATTGCACACCTTGGTATCCGCTGATGACCGGCTTGGCGCCGATAGTGCCCCACATCTTGGCAAAGCCGTACAGGTTCTCGCGCGGGTCCATCACATCCAGCGGGCGGATCGTGCTCTTGGCGGCGGTAGACGCGGCCATTGCGGGCGCGGCGGCAAGCATCGCACCTGCTCCCATGCCGCCCAGCATGGCTCTGCGCGTTACGGTGCCGGTCATCGTGTCGATAAGCATCGCTCTGGTCCTCTCGTGGACGTTCATGTATCTTTAGGTGTCGTTCAGCGCACTTTGCGAAAACGTCAGAAATTATGGATTTATCGTCGTTTTATCAGTGTGATAGGCCCCAAGCGTGGCGATCAGGACGACAACCACCAGAAGCACGCCCGCCGATGACAACAACGCCGCATCATATCCGCCCAGCGCATCGTAAGCCTTGCCGAACAGCATCGGCCCCAGCCCCGCACCAAGGCAGAAAATTCCCAGAACACCGCCATATGTTGCCCCGTAATTGGGCAGCGCGGCATATCGCCCGGTGAAATAGGCGAGCATGTCGACTTCTGCGCCAGCGGCCAGCCCCAGCATCAGCGCAGCAGGCACCACCGGTCCGCCACCCCACAGCAAAAGCGCCGCAACCACCGGAGAAAGCAGGAAAATTGCCGCAACATAAGGCGCGTGGAAGCGGTCGAACAGATACCCTACCACCAGCCGCGAAATCAGCACCGCTACTCCAACCCCCGCCGCAACCTGCGCCGCAGCAGACGCCGCCATGCCCCGGTCCACCAGCATCGGCACCAGATGGACGATAAGCCCCGCCACGATCAGTCCCAGCAGGAAGGCGATAACCAGCAGCACCGAGGTCTGCCGGTTCACCTCGAACCGCCCGCCAGCCTTGGCTCCGGGCGCGGGACGATCACTGGTGCCGACCAGAAGACTGGCAGGCAGGCCGATCAACAGGGTGACTGCGGCCATGGCAAAAACCGCGGTTCGCCAACCACTTGCGGCGAATACTGGTCCCAACAGTGCAGGCGCAAGCATGGCAGCGGTGCCCGTGCCCATCAGCATCAGGCCCAGCGCCAGCCCGCGCGCATGTTCGAACCGCAGCGATATGATCCGCGCCCAGATGGCAGGCGTAGTGCCAGCCCCGGCCAGCGACACCGCCAACCACAGCGCCTGCCATGCAAATACGGAATCGCCGGTGCGCGACAGCGCCAGCAAAGCAAGCGGCGTGGCGATGAAACTGGCGACCGCAATGGGCCGCGCGCCCCATCGGTCTGCCAGCCAGCCAACCAGCGGAGCGGAAAGGAAAATTCCTAATTGCTGGAACGTGGCAGCGCCCGAAACCGCAGCGCGGCTCCAGCCATATTCCGCCTGAAGCGGCTGCACGAACAGGCCCAGTGAATAAAAGCCGATGCCCATAGTGCCCACCCCAATCGCCAGCGCGGCGGCCAGCACCAGCGGCCATCCCCGCGCCAGTTCGGCGCGCGCTTCAGGAGCGAGTGTCAGGGCCATGGCGACCTTTCGAAATCAGGCGTTGGGATTCGGTCAAGTTGTACAGACAAGTCTGCGCCATATCACAGCCGCCGCACTGCCCTGCCCCCTTGTATCCGCAGAACGGATAAGCTGACAAACTGTCCACTTGGCTTTTCAACGCTGAACACCATAAGATAGACCAAGTGATTACGCGGTTTTCCGCGAAATCCGGGTGCGAAGCAGGAGAGAGTTTTGGGCGAACAGGCCACGCTTGCGAAAGATCGCGAGCCGCCGCGTTACATGCAGGTGGCAGGCGAACTTCGCCGCAAAGTGCTGTCAGGCGCGTTCGCCAGCAATTTCCCCACCGAAGCCGAATTGTGCTCCCACTATGGCGTCAGCCGCTTTACCGTGCGTGAAGCGCTGCGCCGTTTGCAGAACGAAGGGCTGATTGCCCGCCGTCGCGGATCGGGCACCACGGTCCAGCCGCCTGCGGCAAGAGGCAAGGCTTTGCACCAGCCGATTTCGAACGTGGGCGAACTGCTGCAATATGCCACCGGAACCCGCATCCGCTTTGAAGCGCGCGGCAAAGTGACCCTGCCCGGTCTGCCCGTCAGCCACCTTAGCGAAAGCAAGAGCAAGAAGGGCTGGATCGGCTTTTCGGGCGTGCGCTGGCTTGATGGCGATACGCAACCGCTGGCCAGCACCGACGTGTTCTTTGCCCCCCAGCTTGAGGCTGCCGCCGAAGCCTTCGATCTTGACCGGGGAACGCTGTTTACCCAGTTGGAAGACCTTGCCGGGATCACCGTTGGCAAAGTCACGCAGGACATTCAGGCCATTCCAGCCAGCACCGAAGTCGCCCGCGCGCTCATGCTGCGGCGTGGCGCACCGGTCCTGCGGGTGGTGCGCTGCTACCACGAACCCGATGGCACACTGTTCGAAATCTCGGTCAGCCACCACCCCGGCGACCGCTTCGTCTATTCGATGCACATCGACGCTGAGGTCTGACAGAAAACTGCGGTGGCCACACCGGTCAGCGTAGAACATCGCTGTTCTGGGCCTGTTTCAGCAAGCGGTCGGCATCGCGGGGTAGCAACCAGCCTGCGGCTTTCTGCTGTTCGATGGCCTGCCGTACTTGCGCCACAAAGCCGTCGTGATTGCCATAGCGTTCCTCAAGCGACGCTCGTGGATCGTTGCGGGCAAGACGTTCGGCGCGGGTGCGGGCAAAGGGAATAAAGCCCCCGGCAAAGCCGCAGCCGCCGCCAGCCTCGAACCCGCTGACAGCTTCATTCCAGCCAAGATAGGTGCCTAGCGGCACCTGTAACTGGACTGAGGGAATGCCGGACAGTTCGTTTCCATCGGCATTCACGCGCGGGACCATTTGCGCAATCGTGCCGCGCTGAACCGGCGGCTGTGTGGAAATCACACCGCTGATATCACGATGGTGGAAGCTCTTGCCGAAGCCATAGTCGGGCATGGCGTTCAGCATGCGGGCGGGATCGGGCGCGCCGGGAATGGCGGGCCAGCCGATTGCCGCTGCGGTAGGCAGAACCAGATCGCCGCTGGCAATGGTGGGATAAACGCTGGGTTTGGGTTCTGTCCCGCTACGCACCCAGTTCACCAGCATGGCCTGTGCGGCGCGCAGGCTTTCCAGCGATGGGTTGGGGTTGCCCGGAAGGCGGCAACCCGGAATCGCGCCATCGCCCGCAGGCTTGAATCCGCCGGTCCACGATCCACCGTGGGTAACGCTGGGGAAGTAATAGCGGCGCACATTGGCGGGCAGCGGCACGTCCGCTTTTGCATCAGTGCCGATCAGCCCCGGTGCCATGCGCAGGCCCCAGAATTCGGCCGAACCGAATGTCTCGATCACCTTGGGGCAGGTGTTGCTGGCATTGCAGCGGTCCAGCAGGCTGGTCCTGCCCAGCCCGCGCATCTTGTCATCATAGGGCGACCACCACAGGCTGCCTTCGCTGCCGGGTTCGAACGGGCGCGCCGCACCGCCGGGCACGCCGAACCTGAGGTTCAGCGGAACCTGCCGCGCCGCGATATTGGGGTTGATCCCGTCAAACACGATCCGCCTCGCCTCATCGGCATTGAAGCCAAGGTTGACGAAGCTTTTCAGGAAGTTGCCGGATTGCGACGTGCCACTGGCCACGGTCCAGCGAATAGTGCCCGCAGGATTTGGCACGCCCGCATCATCCGTTTTGGCATGGCGCAGGAACGCCACCAGATCGCGCGTGGCGGCAAGGCCCAGCCCGAGAACCAGCGGGTCTTTGCCAGTATAGACCAGAGTATAGGCCCGATCAGGCGCAAACCCTGTGCGCAGGCATAGCTTGTGTGGATCGGGTGTGCCGGGAAACGGCACATTCGCGCAATTTGCAAAGGCCCAGTCGCGCGGGGCAATGGCATGGCGTGTGGCGCTACCCTTGATTTCATAGAACAGCCGCGCCTTTCGGGTATCGAGCGACAGCAGCGCAGGGCGCGGCGTTGGCCTGCCGATGCTGCCGGTGATTGCCACCGTGTTGGTGCCCGCCGCAATATCCTGAAACCGGGTCAGCACGGGGCCAGTCAACGCCTTGCCGCCCGCGCCCTTAGCCACTGGTACCGCAACCGTCTGAAGACCCGCATCCGTGGGCAGATCGCCCTGCCAGCCGCTGATAACGCGCACATGGCCATCGGGGTCTGCCGCCACATCGCCATTGCCGCGATTGGGCACGTCATAGAACAATACGCCGCTGGCGCTGGCACCATCTACCGGGCGGGCAAGACGGAACGTCGCGCGATATTCGACAAAACCCGCAGCATTGCGCGGGGCATGGGCAATGTCGGTAATAATTGCGTTGGCAGCATCGCGCGGGTCGACAGCGCCCTCAAAGTGCCCGGATACGATCTCGTAAGCCGCCGCCCCTGTTACGGCGGGCGCCGGCTTCACGCTGTCCACCTGCAGGCGCACCACGCGCGCATCGGCGTCCTGCGCCTGCACAAATGCCAGCGCCGACAGGCCTGCCAGCGCAAGAAATCGATGATGGGTCATGGGATCAGGCCTCAGGTGAAATCGGAATGTCGAGAAGCTGCGCGCCCAGCGTCTTGCCGTGCGGATCAAGCGCCAGCGACCGGGTGACCCCGCCCGCAAGCGCGCCCTCCAGCACGAAATTCAGCGCATGAAGGCCGGGCAATTCAAAGCGTTCGATGCGGCGGCAGGGCAGATGCGGCAGGTGCGCGGCAATGCGCTCTACCGTCAGCACGCGCAGCAGTGCGGGGTAATCATGCGCACGATAGGCGAACACCGCGATCTGCGAGGTATCGCCTTTGTCACCGGTTCGCACATGGGCAATGTCACGCAGGATCATGTCATGCCACCTCGATCTGCACGCGCGGAACGACCAGCCGACGATCGATCAGCGTCGATGCCACGGCCAGCACCTTGCGGACAGAACGGCTGACACCACCGCCGCCCATCGGTCCGTTGGTGTAAAGCGCCTCAACCTCGGCCCCGATACGTTCGGCTTGAGCAAGGCTTTCTGCCCGTCCCACGACACGCGCGCGCACTTCGCCGGGTTCTGCGGCATTTTGTGCAAAGCGCCGATCCACCGCATTCACGCCGATCATCTCGAACTGCATCGTTGCCGTATCGACGCCGCGCATCCGCAGCCGTTCACGCACGATATCGAGCGCCAGCGCACCACGCGCAGCCGCACCCGGACCGGCATAGGATATCTGCCCTTCCCCGATGTATCCGTCTTCGTAGCAGATCGACACTTTAAGCCGGTCGGGGCGCATCAGCCCGCGCGCGCCGGTAACTTGCACCCGGTCAGGCCCAACGCCGGCGATCCTTACATCGCGGAAATCGGCCACCACATCAGCCTGCAGATAGGCCGCAGGATCAAGGATTTCATAAAGGAGCTGCTCCTTGCAACTCGCTTCTGTAAACGCACCGCCTGCACTTGCCAGCTTGGAAAAGATCACCCCGCCATCGACATCGACATCGGCCATGGGAAAGCCCAGCCGGGCGAGATTGGGCACGTCCTTCACCCCCGGATCGGCGAAGTATCCGCCGCAAAGCTGGCCTGCACATTCCAGCAAGTGACCGATCATCGTGCCCTGCCCCAGCCGATCCCAATCATCCATCGACCAGCCGAATGCATGGACCAGCGGCGCAAGGAACAGCGCCGGATCGCACACCCGCCCGGTCAGCACCGTATCGGCCCCCATTTCTAGCGCGGAAACAATGCCTTCCACGCCCATATAGGCATTGGCAGACACCACCGCGTTACCAAGATCGCGGCTGCTACCGGGGCGATCGATCAGGGCGAAGTCCTGCGCCATGATCAGGTCCAGCACATCATCGCCCAACACGGCGGCGGTGCGATACCCCTTCAGGCCAAGGTCGCGTGCGATGCGAGCGGTTTCTTGCGCGGCGGCGGCAGGATTGGCCGCGCCCATATTGCTGATAATCCGCACGCCATTGCGGTGCGCCACGGGCAGCGCCGCGCCCAGCCGCGCTTCCAGCAAAGGATCAAACCCGCCTGCCGGATCGGCCTGCCGCGCAGCCTGCGCCAGTCCGATGGTGCGTTCGGCCAGACATTCAAAGGCCAGATAATCAAGCTGGCCATGCTCCAGCAGATCAATCGCCGGTTCGATGCGGTCGCCCGAAAATCCGGCACCTGCGCCAATGCGGATGGTGCGCCCGCTCATGCTCCGAATACTCCCAGCACGACAGCCGCCACCGTCATCACCAGCGAAGCTGCAAACAGCCATGGAATGGAAAAGCGTTGGTGTGCGCCAAGTTCAATCCCGCTCAACCCCGCGACAAGGAACGTCGCAGGCGTCAGTGGGCTGACCGGAAAGCCCGTGGTCATCTGCCCCAGCAAGGCCGCCTGCGCCACCTTTACGGGCGCAACCCCATAGTGCCCTGCCACTTCGGCCACCACCGGCAATACGCCGAAGTAAAAGCTGTCAGGATCGAACACCAGGCTGAGCGGCATGGCGATAGTGGCAAGGATTACCGGAATATGCGCGCCCAGTCCTTCGGGCACCAGCGACACGCTTGCCCCCGCCAGCGCCTTTATCATGCCACTGCCATTCAGGATGCCGGTAAAGGCCCCAGCCGCCAGCAGCACCCCCACCATCAGCATCGCCGCCGGAGCATGGGCTTCTATCCGTTCGCGCTGTTTGGCGGGTGCGGGATAGTTCATGGCAAGCGCAATGGCAGTGCCCACCATAAACACTACCACCGGTTCAGCCACGCCGGTGACCATCAGCGCCACCACGGCGAGCGTCAGCGCAAGGTTTGCCAGAAACATTCGTGGGCGCAGATTGGCAGGATCGCCGCCATGGGCAGCCAGAACATCGCTGGCCGGCACCACATCGCGTGCATCTGCCGCCGATTGCGCACCAAGGCCCAGCCGACGTTCTTCCCGCATTCCCAGATACCACGATGCCGCAAACACAAAGGCCAGCCCGACCAATTGCACCCACACCAGCGGCGCAAAGATGTCGCTGACGGAAAGCTTGAGCGAAGCCGCCGCACGCACCGTTGGCCCGGTCCACGGCAGGAAGTTTACCCCGGCTGCCATCGATGCCGTGCAGGCCAGCACGCGGCGGTCCATACCCAATTCGTCATACAACGGGCGCAAGGCGGGGATCGTCACCAGAAAACACACCACGCCCGACCCGTCGAGATGGATCAGCAATGCCAGGGCCGCCGTGCCCAGCGTGATCCGCGAAGGACGCTTGCCCACCAGCGCCAGAATGCCGCGCACTAGCGGGGCCAGCAGCCCCACATCGGTCATGATGCCGAAAAACAGGATGGCGAAAACGAACATCCCGGCGATGGGCGCGATCTGCCCGATACCGGCAATGACCTGCGCGGGGATCAATCCCCCCTGCCCCAGAACCAGCGCGGCAAGACAGGGAATAAGGATCAGCGCGACAAGCGGAGACACGCGATTTGACAGGATTGCCGCCAAAAGCAGCAGCAGTGTCGCCATCGCAACCACGACCAGCATTCAACCACTCTCCCGCCCATGTGGCTCTTGCCCAACTGGCGCACGCCTTATCGGCCTCTTTCATGCAACAGGCGGATCAATCCAACAATTAGAGTTATCTGATAGATTAATCAGCAATTTGCATTGAACGCCGCATCATCCATCGCCATGCGGATCAAAAGCGCGCGAAACGCCTGTCCTGCAGGGGGCAGCGTGCGGTCAGCCAGCGTACAAACGCCGATCGTGCGCGATGCAGTCGGCGCTTCCATCGCGCGCCATGCAATCTTCTTGCCCACCGACACAAGGCCAAGCGTCGAGCGGGGCAGCAAGGAAATGCCCAACCCTTCGCCAATCAGCCCGCCCACCGTGGCAAGCTGGGTACATTCGAACCGCGCGGGCGTTTCTATTCCGGCAGCGGAAAAGGTTGCGTCGGTCAGCATCCGAACGCTGCTGCGCTGCTCCATGGCGATGAACGGCAATTGCCGGAACGCCTGCCACGGCGCAGGGTCGGAAATGCGTTGAAGATCGTCCGGACGGCACACCAGCACATATTCGTCCTCGAACAATGGCTCGAAGAAGATGGCATCGTTGCCGATGGGCGGCGTCGTGATCGAAAGGTCGATGGTGCGGTCCTGAAGGTTCTGCAACAGGCTGCCGGTCAGGTTTTCGCGCACGATGACTTCCACGCGCGACCGCATTTCAAGGAACCGTGCAATGGCGCGCGGCAAGAGGTCCGCCGCCACCGATGGCAGTGCTCCTACCACCACGCGCCCGCGCTCACCGCTGAACGTCTGGTCCAGTTCGCGGAAAGCAGAATCGAAATCGGCGGTCAGCCGTTCGACAATCGGCAAGAGCGCGCGCCCTGCATCGGTCAGGTTCACATTGCGCGAATTACGATCAAACAACCGAACCCCAAGGTCTTGTTCCAGCAGCTTGATCGTGCGGCTGAGCGCAGGCTGCGACAGGTTGGAAACCCGCGCCGTTTCGCTGAAACTACATGTCCGGGCCACCTGAAGGAACAGGCGCAGGCTGCTCATACTGGGCGCTCTGGCCATCGTAACCCCATACATCGCTTGTCGTCTGCGCGGTGTAGGGCGCGCAGACGACAAGGGCAATCGTGCCGGGATGCAGCGCTAGCCGGGAATTGCGCGCGCGGGCAAACGGCTGAATGAACGCGAGATATTGTTCAGCGCGCGCTCAGCAGGATCGGTCAATTCGATGCGGGATATGCGGCGAGACAGCGCGGTGAACACCGCGGCCAGTTCCATTCGCGCAAGGCCCTGTCCGGCGCAGCCATGCGGACCGTGGCCAAAGCCCAGGTTCTGCTTTTCCCGGCGGGTAATGTCGAACAGGTCCGGCTGGCTGAACTGCCGCTCATCCCGGTTAGCGCTGGCATAAGACACGCACACCCGCGCCCCTGCTGGCACCACGCTTCCGTCCGAAAGCTCGGCATCCTGCGTCGTCACCCGCGCAAAGTTCTGCAGCGGCGTTTCCATGCGGACGATCTCATTCGCCGCCACCATGGCAAGACCGGAATCGGCGCGCAATTTGTCCCATTCGGCAGGATTTTGCGCGAACAGATAGATGCCCGCCGCCATTGCGCTGATCGTGGTTTCAAACGCGGCTACGACATACCCTGCCAGCATACCGATGGCGGTATCGCGCGTTATCTTGCCGTCGCGCGATGCGGCAATCAGCTTTTCGGCAAAGCCACCCGGCTGTACGCGCCCCTCATCATAGATACCAGCCAGCAGGCCCATCATATCCTGCAAACCGCCCAGCCCGGTTTGCATCCGGGCGTTGGCAGGCCCGGCAGCATTCCATGATCCCGATGCCAGTTCCAGCAGCGCCGGCCGCACAGCTTCGGGCCAGCCGATCAGATCCATCACCACGCCAATGGGCAGGTCATGGGCAAAATCCGCCACCCCGTCAAAATGCCCACGTTCTGCAATCCGGTCGGCCAGTGCATCGGCGCGGCGGCTGATGTTGTCGGCCACCGGCTTCAGCGCTGCGGGGCTAAGCGCCTCCATCATCAGCTTGCGCCGCTCGGTATGAATCGGCGGATCCTGGCAGATCAGCGCTTCAGTCCATGCAGTGTTGATCACCGGATTGAAGCCAATCCCCTGCGCCGACGAAAACACCTGCCAATCATTCAACGCCCGTCGCACATCGGCAAACCGGCCGATAAACCAGACGCCGGTCTGCTCAAGCCAAACCGCAGACCCGCTATCGCGCAAATTGCGATAGGCGGGCCACGGGTCTGCCAGCACGGCATCACCGAAAAGGTCGATGCTGCTGGCAGGCACAGTCATGCGATGCCCTGCTTGCCGGGCGACAGGATGTGGTTGGGGTCCAGCGCCTGCTTCAACCGCGCATTCAGATCGCGGTTGGCCTGTCCGTATTGCTGCGCCACAAGGTCCATCGTGTTGACCCCGGTGCGATAGCTGGCCCAGCCACGTTCGCCAAAACGCGTAATCATTTCGCGCATACAATCGTCGGCCTTCTGCTCCTCGACCTTGTCGTCCTTGTCATACAACAGGAAGATCAGATGATGCAGTTCGCGTCCGCCAATGGCGTAGGCGCAATTGTAATCGAAGTTGTAGCGGCCCAGAATTTCCTTGGCCAACGCAGTCTGCTGGCTGGTTTCCGCCCCCTTGGCAGGGGCGACCGGGGCAAAGCATACCATGCCGCCACCGCGCCAGCGCATGATGCCCTTTTCTTCAAGCGTAAGCTGCCCGCTCATCAGGTTCTTGTGGTGTTCAAACCACAGGTTCCCGCCCATCTCCTTTTCGGTCAGCACTTCCCCGCCTGAAGCCTCGAACGCCCCGCGCACAATGGGTTCGACCGCGGCAATGATCTCGTCAGTGCCGTAAAGCGCGAAATAGGTGTTCCACATGCCCAGCCCGTGTTTGTTGGCAAAGGCGCGCACCACGTCATCGGGAATGCTTTCAGGCTTGTCCCACAATTCCTCGCGGCGGTGGAACATGGCAATCTGATAGGCCGCGCCCATCATCAGCACCACGTTGGGGATCAGGTTGTTCATGCGGAACGGGCGCATGGCATCAACGATCTTGGCAACGTCCGTCATTTCGTTGTGCCGCACCATGAACGGCTTGAACGCGGGCGGCTTGGGCATCAGCCAAAAGCCCATCTTGGTCACCACGCCAAAGTTGGACTGGGTAAAGATGCCGTCCAGGTATGGCCCATAGCCCCATTTGAACGCCTGCCAGGTGGTGGAATCCTTGACGCTGCCCATGCCGGTGCGCACCACCGTTCCGTCGGCCAGCACCACTTCCATGCCGCATTGCATGAAGAAGTGATCGCCATAAGGGGTATAGCCCACCCCGCGCTCCAGCGTATTGCCCACTGGCGAAACGATGGGACCAACCGTGGGCACATCCAGCCAGTAGGGCAGGTTATGCTCGGCCAGATAATCGTGCAAATCCTGATAGGTTACGCCCGGTTCCACCAGTGCGGTGCCCAGTTCGGCATCGATTTCGATGATCCGGTTCATGCGCTTCAGATCAAGGATCATCTGCCCGCTGCTAGCGGGCGTTGCACAGCCATAGCCCATGTTCTTGCCGGTGGAGACAGTCCACAGCGGCAGCTTATATTTGTTGGCAACCTTCAGGATCGCCTGCACTTCTTCCACCGATGCCGGAGCCACCGCGCCCGAAGGAACGTGTTCATGGCGCGGATCGGGAATGAAGCTTTTGGCATAGGGCAGCGTGCTTTCAGGATCAGCAAAGACCCATTCGGCACCGACCACCGCGCGCAGTTCCTTCACCGCAGCGGCGAACACGCCCTTGTCCAGATGCGCGGGCAACTGGCGCGGGCCATCCAGCGGCGATGCAAAGGCGCTCGACCCCAGCATGGCCGCGCCCACAGCCCCGGTGCGTATCAGATCACGACGGGAAAATCCGCTCATTGGCCATGCTCCTTCGGATCTGCCTTTGATGTGCTGACCCATTTCGCCAGCGCTTTCAGTTCGGCATCGCTGATTTCCGTCGGGCGGAATGCCGGCATCGCACGCGGCCCGGTCCGGACATATTGCGTGATGATTTCGGGCGGCAAACCCCGTCCACGAATGATCGGTGCAACGTGTTGCCCGTGGCAGTAACCGCATGTTTTGGCATAGATCGCTTCAGGCGCACGGGGCGGTGCGCCCGGCGCCGCCAAGGCAGGATGCGCTATTGCTGAAGCCACAAGGAAACGCCCGGCCCATCGCCGGAACCATGCCAAAGCAGGCATAATCCATCTCTCCCAAACACCGGCCTGTCAGGCCGCCCAAAACATGCCCGATGAAACGGGCTTATCTTTCAGATTGAGGAGATGATGGATTCAACCTTACAAAACGTCAAGTTTAATATTCGAGGGCATTTTCCGGCATAATCGGCGGACGTCGTGCGGGTAATGCCCGCCGCCTATCCCGCATAGAGATAGGCCGTCTTGACCGATGTGAAGAACTCGGCGGCATACCGGCCCTGCTCACGCGCGCCATAGCTGGAACTGCCGCGCCCGCCGAACGGGACGTGGTAATCCACGCCTGCCGTGGGCAGGTTGACCATGACCATCCCGGCCCGGCTGTTGCGGCGGAAATGCGCCGCGTGTTTCAGGCTGGATGTGCAGATGCCCGCCGTCAGGCCAAAGGGCGTATCGTTGGCAAGTGCCAGCGCATGGTCGTAATCCCTCGCCCGGATCACACAGGCCACCGGGCCGAATATCTCGTCACGCGCCAATTCCATGGCGTTATCGGCATCGGTGAACAACGCGGGTGTCATATAGAATCCCGGCGTTTCCCCCGTCACCGGCTCACCGCCGAACACCAGCTTCGCGCCTTCCTCACGTCCCCGCTGGACAAAGCCCAGATTGCTTTCCAGTTGCGCCTCGCTGACGACTGGCCCGATGACCGTATCCGGTGCCAGCGCATGCCCCACCTTCATCGCGCGCAAGCCATCGACAAGTCGGGCCACAAAGCGATCATGCACGCCGTCCGTCACGATAAACCGCTCCGGCGCGGTGCAACGCTGGCCGGTGGAAAGATAAGCCCCGTTCAGCGCCACTGACACCGCCAGATCAAGGTCCGCATCGTCCAGCACGACCAGCGGGTTCTTGCCCCCCATTTCAAGCTGGAACTTCTTCATCGAAGGCCCCGCCACGCAATCGGCGGCAATTCCCCGCCCCACGTTGACTGAGCCGGTAAAGCTGATCGCATCGACGCCGGGGTGCGACACGATGGCATTGCCGACGACCCTGCCCTTGCCGAATACAAGGTTGAACACCCCCGGCGGCAGCCCTGCCCCGTCGATAATCCGCGCCAGCAACAGCGATGTGGCGGGGGCAAGATCGGCAGGCTTGAACACCACCGCGTTGCCATAGGCCAGCGCCGGGGCAATCTTCCATGCAGGGATCGCTATCGGAAAGTTCCACGGCGCAATCACGCCCACAACGCCCACCGGCTCGCGCGTCACCTCCACCTCCACGCCATCGCGGACGGAAGGGAGTTTTTCGCCGGTCAGGCGCAGGCATTCCCCGGCGAAGAAGCTGAAAATCTGGCTGGCCCGGTTCACTTCCGCCAGCGCTTCGGCCAAAGGCTTGCCTTCTTCGCGGGCCAGCACATTGGCGATGCGGTCCGCCTGTGCGGCAATGCCATCGGCCACGCGGCGCAATATGTCATGCCGATGCTGGATATTGCTGCGCGCCCACGCATGGCTGGCCGACAGCGCCGCAGCAACGGCGGCGTCCACTTCGTCCACGCCGCCAATGGGAAACTGCCCCACCACTTCGCGCGTGTCGGACGGGTTGATATCAGGCTGATAGTCCAGACCATCAATCCACGCGCCGCCGATGTAATGCTGACCGTTCATTCCGCTTGCTCCTTGCCATGGGCGCCCAGCATCGGGGACGGACGCGACGGCGATAGTGGTGAGCGCGAAAAGCGGATGGGCAGTCTGACACCGGGGACCGACGATTGCCCCGCCCGCTCCATTTCAAGCTGCATCCCGCGATGCACAATCTGCGGATCGGCAAAACATTCGCCCACCGTGTTGATCGGCCCCGCAGGCACACCTTCGGCCTCCAGCCGCATCAACAGGTCATCGCGCTGCCACTGCCGCGTCGCAGCGGTCACCAGCGCGGTCACTTCATCCCGGTGCGCCACACGCTGGGCATTGGTGGCAAGATGGTCCCCCGGCTCAATCCCCACCACCGCGCAAAACCGCCGGAACTGGGCATCATTGCCCACCGCCAGAATGAACCAGCTGTCCGCCGTGGGAAACGCCGCATAAGGCGCGATATTGGGATGGGCATTGCCTAGCCGCGTGGGCGATGTGCCGCTGACGAAAGCGTTCATCGCCTGATTGGCCAGTGTTCCTGTCATCACATCGAACAGCGCCATGTCGATATGCTGGCCAAGCCCCGTCCGCGCCCGGTCCGCCAACGCAGCCTGTATTGCGATGACCGAATACAGCCCGGTCAGGATATCGGCATAGGCAACGCCGATCTTCTGCGGCGGCCCACCGGGTTCGCCGGTCAGGTCCATGATCCCGCTCATCCCCTGCACGATGAAGTCATACCCGGCGCGCGGGGCATAGGGTCCATCCTGCCCGAAGCCGGTGATGGAACAATAGACCAGTCGGGGGTTAAGCGCCGAAAGCGCGGCATAATCCAACCCATAGCGGGCAAGGCTGCCAACCTTGAAATTCTCGATCACCACATCGGCTTCGGCCACCAGATCACGCGCCGCCTGCTGCCCCGCATCGGTTGCAAAATCGATCACGACTGATGACTTGCCCCGGTTGGTCGCGTGGAAATAGGCCGCGTCGCGGGTGCCATCGGCATTGTCGACAAACGGCGGCCCCCACTGGCGCGTGTCATCTCCGGCGGGACTTTCCACCTTCATCACCGCTGCGCCCAGATCGGCAAGGATCTGGCCAGCCCACGGGCCAGCCAGAATCCGCGCGAATTCCACTACCCTGACGCCATGGAGCGGGGGCAGCGCCATCAGAATGCCGCCAGTCCGGTGATCGCCCGGCCAAGGATCAGCGCGTGAACGTCGTGCGTGCCTTCATATGTGTTCACCGTTTCAAGGTTCACCATATGGCGGATCACCTGATATTCCAGCGAAATGCCGTTGCCGCCGTGCATATCACGCGACGCGCGGGCGATATCCAGCGCCTTGCCGCAATTGTTGCGCTTTACCAGGCTGACGATTTCCGGCGCAAAGCGGCCTTCGTCCAGTATCCGACCAACCCGCAGCGACGCATGAAGGCCAAGGGTGATTTCGGTCAGCATGTCAGCCAGCTTCTTTTGGTAAAGCTGGGTTCCGGCCAGCGGCCTGCCAAACTGCTTGCGATCAAGACCGTATTGCCGCGCGGCAGCAAAGCAGAACTCCGCCGCGCCCATCGCCCCCCACGAAATGCCGTAACGCGCACGGTTCAGGCATCCGAACGGTCCTTTCAACCCTTCGACGCCCGGCAGCAGCGCGTCTTCGGGCACGATCACATCGTCAAGGTTAATCATGCCCGTGATCGACGCGCGCAGCGACAGCTTGCCTTCGATCTTGGGTGCGGACAGGCCCTTCATGCCCTTTTCCAGAATGAAGCCCCGGATCGCGCCGCCATGCGCATCAGACTTTGCCCAGACCACGAAGACATCGGCAATGGGCGCGTTGCTGATCCACGTCTTGTTACCGTTCAGCCGATAGCCGCCCTCGATCTTTTCAGCCCGCGTGCGCATCCCGCCGGGGTCCGATCCTGCGTCAGGCTCGGTCAGCCCGAAACAACCGATCAGCTCGCCGCTTGCCAGCCCCGGAAGATACTTTTCGGCCTGTTCTTCAGACCCATAGGCAAAGATCGGATACATCACCAAGCTGGACTGCACCGACATCATCGAACGATAGCCGGAATCCACCCGCTCAATCTCGCGCGCGACAAGGCCATAGGACACATAGCTGGAATTGGCGCAGCCATAGCGTTCGGGCAGGGTCAGCCCCAACAGGCCCTGCGCGCCCATTTCACGGAAGATTTCAGGATCGGTATATTCGCGTTCGAACGCATCGGTTACCCGGGGCTGCAACCGGTCCTGCGCGAACGTCCGGGCCGAAGCGGCGATCATCCGCTCCTCATCCGTCAGCGCGCCATCCAGCCCCAGCGCATCTTCCCAATCGAAACGAACGATATCAGCCATGCGCACTCTCCCATGTTTGGCTCCAACTTCTGGAAGATCATGCAGCCGTGCCGATCATTCTGAAACGGCATATTGTTGAAGTTTTAATCGCAATATGGAATTATACACCCATGCTTGAACCCGCCCATGCTTGAACCCGCCCATGCTTGAACCCGATTGCCTTGAAGCCTTCGTGGCAGTTGTGGAAGAACAGCACTTCGTTGCGGCGGCAGACCGGCTGGGCTGTACGCAATCGGTGGTGAGCAAACGCCTGATGCGGCTGGAGGACCAGTTGGGCGGCAGGCTGCTGCATCGCGGCCAGCGCAGCCGTATTACCCTGACGCCGGAAGGGCAGGCGTTTCTGCCACTGGCGCGCCGCTTGCTGGATGATCTGCGCGCCACCGAACGTCAGGGAAAACAAATCCTTCAAGGCGAAACCAGACCACTGCGTCTGGGCTTTGTATTTTCGGCCATGATGACCGGGCTGATGCAGAGGCTGGTCAGCTACCTGCGCCACGCGCTGCCGGGGGTTGAAATCATGGCCGAAGCCATGGAAACGCCCGAACAATTGGTGGCAATCGGCAATGGCCGGATCGACCTGGGCTTCATCCGCCCGCGCCCCAGCTATCCCGAAGGGGCCATTGCCCATCCCATCCACCGAGAACCAGTGCTGCTGGCGGTTTCCCGCGACAGTCCGCTTGCCCGCAATACTGCGCTAAACTGCGCTGAACTGCACGCATCGCGTTTCATCATACCGCAGTTTCACGAACAGGTCGGCCTGATGGCGGTGATCGAAGCCATCGCGCAGATCGGCGGATTTCCCCAGCCCGGCGTCATTCCCACTGCAGACTTCATCACCAGCATCGGCCTTGCCGGGGCTGGTATGGGCGTAGCCCCGGTGCCGGCGTCGCTTGCCGCCGTGCGCCTGCCCGAAATCGCCTATCTTTCCATCCTTGATTACAGTGCCGAACTGGATCTGGTGCTGGTCGAATCCTCCACGCTACGCCCTGCCATAAAAGTGGCTGTGCGAAACTGGCGGGAACAGGCCCTGTGCCTGCCCCGCCCTGACCCTTCCGTCTACTGCTGACCGGACTTAATCACCTTCTCAAAATAGGGCGCGGGTGCCACTGTCACCCGGATTTCGCGCAAGTTGTGCGCCTCAACCGTGCGCCGCTTGCTGCCCGGTTCGCCCCACAGCAGGGTCAGCTGTGTACCCGGCGCACTGGGGCTACATTGCCGCCTTGTGCCCAATGAATTCGCGGTTGGGATCATCAGCCAGCATCCCATATCCCACCTCGACAGGATCGACGTAGTAGTCACTGATCCGGTCAGACTGGAACGACCCGCCCGGTGAGGCCACGCTTTCAAGATAATACTGGTCCAACCATTCGCGCTCGCCACCGGCATCGGCAAGATCTACGCCGTCGCGCGGTGAAGACCTGATGCTCGACACCATGGGCGCCAAGGCCCCGCTTGCCGCCATGAAGGACGCGATGATGGGCGTCCGGCGCGGCGGGCGCGTCGTCAACATCGGTGGCGCGGCGGGCGATCTTGCGGTCGATGTCAAATGGTGGATGGACGAACAGATGGAACTGATCGGCTCGGTTTGGTTCACCGCCGCCGAAGGCATCGAAATGGCCGGACTGATCGCCAACGGCGCGGTCGACCTGTCGGTGCTAGAACCAAAAATGTGGCCGCTGGAATCCATCAACGAAGCCATCAACGGGGTCACCTCTGGCGACGGCGGCTTCACCAACTATCTGGTCACCATCTGATGTGACGCCTACCCCCGCGCCAGCATGATATTATGCTGCTGTTGCAGGGGTTTAGCGGCGCTTAGAGGACGTTAGGTGCTTTTAGGTGCCGTTCGGGTTTGGTGCCCGCAACTGCGCAATCGCGGTCTGCACATGGCGCAGGGCATCAATATCCGGGTCGATAAGCGATTGTAATTGCAGGCCATCGGCCAGCGCGATCAGCAGCCGCGCTTCAACATCGGGGTCAATCGTCTTTGCGATGGTCCCCTCCTCCTGCTCCCGCCGGATCGCCGACGCCAGACTCTCACGTACCCGGTCAAAACGCAGACGAATAAATTCGTGCGCGGGGTGCGCAGGCTCGACCGCTTCAGCGGCAAAGGCCAGATAGAGGTGCATCACCCCCCGCTGCGATACGTTCTTGGCAACGGCATCAGCATAAGTATCCAGCCCGAATTCGCCGTCTCTTTTCGCGACCATTCCTTCGTCCCAGCGGACGATCACGGCCTGCATCAGGTCTTCACGGCTTTCAAAATAATACAGGATATGAGCGGGTTCCACCCCAAGAGCCTGTCCGATGGCGCGCAGCGGTGGGTTGCGCAGCTCGCCCTTGGCCAAGGCATTCATCAGCCCGACAAGGATCTCCTCGCGCTTGGCCGCTCCCTTGGAATAGCCCGGCGATTTGCCGTCCCGCTTCCGCCCGCGACCAGATGAAACTTTGCTCTGGTGCATTTTTTTAATTCCGTTAAATATTATGCGACATGCGTAAGGGCCATAACATGAAGGGACAGGAATGAAGCTGGAAACTTTCGACAACACAGGCTTTTCCAACCTGTTTGACGGACAAAGCCTGAAAGGCTGGCACGCCGAACCGCGGGTTTACGGATCGCTTTATCCCGGTGGTCCGGGGCTGGACGCGCTGTTCGCGCGGCATGGCATCACTCCGCCGGTCGAACCGGAAAAGCACCCCGCCGTGTGGCATGTCGAAGACGGCATGATCGTGGGGCAGCAGGGCACGCCGGGCTATGGCGGCTATCTGGTCAGCGATGAAGCGTTTGGCGATTTCGAACTGGTGCTGGATGCGCGGCCTGACTGGCCTGCCGACACCGGCATCATGCTGCGCCGCAAATTTCAGGACTGGACCGGGTTTCAGGTGCTGATCGATCACCGCAAATCCGGCGGCATCGGCGGCTTTTTCGGCAATGGACTGGCCAGCTTTTCCGCCGTCCCCTTTGCCGTGCGCGCCCGCCGCGATGCCGATGGCACGGTGATCGGGATCGAGGCGGATGATCCCGCAACATCGATGGAACCAGTCACGCCTGAAAAGATCAAGCGGCTGTCCTATGCCGGTTCTGTCGAGGATTTTCTGGCGGTGTGGAAGTGGGCCGACTGGAACGAAGTGCGCATCCGCTGCGTCGGCGCGCTGCCCGTCATCACCACATGGGTCAACGGGCTGAAGATTGCCGAAATCGACACCGCAAAGATCGACGTGCCCGATTACGATCCGCAGGGCGTGCTCGATTATTTGGGACCGCGCGGCCACATCGCGCTGGAAGTGCATGATAACGATGCCTTCTTTGGCGATTCCCGGTGGGGACCGGGCGCGCAGTGCCGCTGGCGCAATATCCGCATCAAACCGCTTTCCTGACCCTTCCCGAATTACGAACGGACTTATCCATCATGCCGCAACTTGCCGTTTCCAGCTTCAGCCTGCACAGCGTTCTAGGTCCGATTTCCATCGAACGCCGCGACGATGAAGGCACCCTGCACAAGCACTCCTTCGACTTTCCGCGCCACCACACCATGGAAGAATTTGCCGCCGCCGCCCGTGAAAAGATTGGCGTGAGCGCGGTGGAACTGTGCCAAATTCAGTTCGATGCCCACGACGACGCGCGGATCGAAACCCTGCGCGCAGGGCTGGATGCAGCAGGCGTCAAACTGCTGACGGTACCCATCGATCTGGGCGATTTCGGCGGGCTGAACCCGCAATGGCGGGCAGAGGACGAAGCCCGCACAGTGGAATGGTTCCGCATTGCCGCCAGGCTGGGCGCGCGCTTTGTCCGCGTAAACGCCGGTTCGCCGGGATCGACACTGGCCGAAGAAGCGCGTCCGGCGCTGGTTGAAAGCCTGCAACGGTTGAGCGATGCGGCGCGTGAACTGGGCCTGACGCTGTTGATTGAAAACCACGGTGGCAGCAGTTCCGACCCGACATTCATCACCGCGCTGCTCAACGACGTGGGTGCTGACAGACTTGGCCTGCTGCTGGACCTCGGCAATTTCGAACCGCTGGTATCGCTGTCGCACGCCCGCTTTGCCAACCCGGATGCCGACGATGCGGGGCTGGATTTCGAACCGCTTTATGCCCGCATTGCCGCGCTGGCCCCATATGCGAAACTGGTTCACGCAAAGTCGGTCGATCCGGCGCGGGACGGCACACCTCTGCCCGATCTTTCGCGCGCGCTGTCGATCGTCGCCGATGCAGGGTATACAGGCGATATCAGCATCGAATGGGAAGGCCGCAAAGGTGATCCCTGGCAAAAAACCGCCGAAGTGGCCGCACAAGTGCGCGCCGTGTTCCCCCACCTTTTGTAAAGGATAAGCCCATGATGCATCAGGTCTATTTCTGGTTAGCCCATCCGGGAATCTAGAGAGACCGGATGCATCTGATCGAAGGACTGCGCACGCTTGGCAAGATTGAGGGGGTGCTGTCGTTACAGGTCGGCCCCCCCTCGCCCGAGGTCACGCGCGACGTGGTGGACGCATCATGGGACGTGAGCGAAACTATGCACTTCACAGGACTTGCCGAACAGGTGGCCTATCCGGTGCACACCGCCCATCTGGCATTCGTCGAGGAACGCGGCCACTTGTGGAGCAGGGTTCTGGTTTACGACAGCGTTCCTGTGTAGACGCGGGCGGTGCGACAGCCATAGTGCAGCATTCGCACCGTCGCATCCGAACCAAGACTGTGGCCTCCTGCCAAATTCAACGCACCTTGCGGATTGGCAGAATGACCGCAGCGCCGATCAGCGCCACCAACCCTGCGAACACGAACAGCGCCGGGTAATTCCCGCCCGACAACCCGCCAATCGTAAGGCCCAATAGCAGCGGGGCAATCGTGGGCGCCAGTGACTGTGGCAGGGAATTTGCAATTTGCAGCACGGCCATATCGCGCGCGGCATTGTCGCGGTTTGGCAGCACTTCCACACAAAGCGCAATATCAACCGCGTAATACATACCCTGCCCGACGCTGACGAGCGCCGCCGCAGCAAGGAAGCCATCAAAACTGGTGGCCGTCGCCATGGCGATCAACCCCACCGACAGCAATACCGCCGCCCCGCAGACAAAGGGTTTACGCCGCCCCACCCTGTCAGACAGCCACCCGCCAAAACAGGACACCACGAAGGTCAGCGTGCCCATCATGCCGGTGGACAAAACCATGAAGCGGGCTACCTGATCGGCAGGAACATGCAGGTAATCGGTCAAGTAATAGACCTGATAGGTCAACGCGAAAGCCGATCCCAGCAGGACAAGGAAGCGACTGGCAAAGGCCAACGCGAAATCGCGGTGGCGTAGCGAAGCAATGCCGACAGAGGCGAACAGTTTGCCCAGTGTCACCCGTTCCATACGCCGTGGAACAGCGGGACTGTCAGGCACCACCCACAGAAACAGCGCCACCGCCAGCGGGCTTGCCAGCCATGGCACAAGGAACATCGCCAGCGACGAACCATGGGTGAACTGCGTCAGGAACACGCCTGTAACCATAGCCGCCGTCATCGACGCGCCCAAGAGGGCCGACATCAGGCCGTGCTGTCCTTCAGGCACGATATCGCTCATCACCGCGTTCAAAGCGGCCTGTGCGGCGTTCGATCCGATCTGGCAGACCAGCCAGCCAAGGCCGAACATCAGCGGATCACTGGCCAGCGCCATGATCGAAAGGCCAACCAGCAACGAGGCCGCGCCTGCGATGATCCACGGTTTGCGCCGCCCCATGCGGGCCGTGGTGCGATCTGATATGGCGCCCCAGATCGGTGCCGAAATCATCGCCGTGGCTGCACCCAGCCCCAGAATAAGGCCAAGCCATTTGGCCTTGCCCTCTGGTCCGGCAATCACGCTGATTTTTAGGGCAATGGTGATGATGACCGGCGTCAGCAGCGCAAGCCACGCGGCGAACTGCGCAAACCAATAGGCCAGCATCACTTTCCAATCGAGCCGACCGTGTTGATCCATGGTTGCTGCGCTCGTCATATTTTTCCTCTCCCCCTTCCCTGTCGATCAGGGAGCGCCCAGCAGATTGTGCACTGTGGCCATGTCTTCGATCAGGGCGCGCATTACTGCGCTGCCAGTGGGCTCCTGATCTGCCAGCAGAGCTCGCAGGCCATGGCGATGCCCGCCTTCGTGCATGGCAGGCAGGCAGCGCAGACCCGATGCATCGGCCAGACTGACCTGTGCCGGGCGCGCTTCGGCCCCGCCATGCCAGACAAGCCGGGCCGTGGCATCGGCGGCATGGGCGGTAAGGCTGGCACAGGGGACATCGTGCCCCTGCACACCAGTCAAGCGCAGGCGAACTTCCGCCCCTGCCATCTGCGCCTGTCCATCAATCAGGAATGCGCTATCGGTCACCGCAAGCGCTTTGAGATGCAGGTTTGTAGCCCCGCAGGCGCGCAGCAGGCGAATGTGTCGAAGCAGTACCGGGGGCGCCCCTTGCGGATCACGCCCGTCCAGCACCAGTTCGCCAAAGCCGCGCGTCAGCACATCGCGCAAGCCGACAAGGGCGGGATTGCTCGCCAGCGCTTCCAGCACGGCGCAGTCTGCGCCCGCCGCGTCAATGGCAGCGACAAGCGCTGTGGTTGCGCCAAGATGGGTCAGGCAGGGTTCGACCAGCGCTATACTTTGCGCATCTGCCGCCAGCAGCGATGCCACGGTTTGCGGCCAATCGTCACGGCCATCAACCATCGCAAGCTGCGCGGCAGCGGCATGTTCCGTGCAGCGCAGAGAGCGGGGCAACGATGCCACCAGGCCTTGCGCCCATCCCTGTTGCGAACTGACCAGCGCCACGGCCAGCGATGTTTCGGTTGCCGTCATTATGCCGTCACTCCATCAATTAGCGCAGCGGCCTGTTCGGCAATGGCGTGGGCAAAGCGGAAGTCTGCCGCAGCCGTCCGTGGATCGGGCAAGGCGCGTGTTCCATCCAGCATGGCGGCAACGGCAAGCCATTGGCCAATATAACCATTCTGACCGGAAGACGGATGCGTTTGCGCCCCATTGGGACCGTGCCATGTCATCGCGCCCGATCCTGCCATGACGAACGATGGCGTGAAATCGAGCGCCAGGCGCCCTTGCGGCCCTACCGCTTCCAGCGTCCAGTGGGTTTGCCAATGGCCGTGCAGCATACCGGACAGATCGACCACTACGTCTCCCACCTGCACGCTGACCGCATAGCCGAACGGCTGCCGCAAACGCGCGGCCAGCACACGAGGGGCATGGCCTTCAGGCAGAAGCCGTCGCAGCAGTGGCAGATCGTGGATCGCCAGTTCCAGTATCGAAAGGCGGATCAACTGGGCGGGCGTCATGGCGCCCGCCCCTCCAGCAGCCGCGCCATCACCTGCCGGGGAAGCGACAGGGGCTAGCGGCTGTGTGGACCACTCTTCAAAGCGGGCATTTGGCGGCAGGATGATGCTAGACCGGACCAGTGAAGGCGTAAACGCCGCGTCCGCCAGCACATCCTGCGCGGCAAGCCACGCCGGATCATGACTGTGCATTGCCCCCACCAGCAGGGCCGTGCCGCTGGCCTGCGCCTGATGCGCGATGGCATCGGCCTCTTCCGGTGTGGCGCATAGCGGCTTTTCCACCAGCACGGCCTTTTTGCCCGCGCGCATGGCGGCCAGCGCCTGCGCGGCGTGGAACCGCGCAGGGCTGGCAATCACCACCACGTCAACGGCGGGATCATCAAGCAGATCATCGGCTGTTTGCGCAGGTCGTGCGCCCAGCCACCCGGCGGCGTCTGCCGTGCGGGCGGGATCGGGATCCCACACGCACCGTACCGCAAACCGGGGGGCCAGTTCTGCCAGCATTCGCGCATGGATGGCCTGAAACGCCAATCCCGTGCCCAGAATGCCAACGCCGATGATCGTCATCCCGCCTCTCCTGCTCAGAACTTCATACCGGCGCGCACCCCGAACTGGCGCGGATCGGCAAAGGTCACGTTACCAAAGAACCCGGCGGTCGCTGCCGTGACGGTAATCTCGTTTTCGAGATTGCGCACGAATACGCCCACGGAATAGCGGTTCTCTGGCGCTTCATACGTCAACGACAAGTCGGTCTTGGTGAAGGCCGGTTGATAGAAGTAGGCGTAGTTGCCCTTGTCGGTGATTTCATAACGGCTGCTGAAACGGGTCAGCGCCGAAGCCACCAGACTGCCTTCACCCAGCGGCAGGCGATAATCGGCCCCTGCTGTCCAGGTCCACTTAGGGCTGCGTTCCAGCGGGCGGCCAGAAAAGTCGATGTTGGGCGTGGGCTTGAAGCTGGAGTAGTGCGCGTCGAGATAGTTCACGCCCAGATGCACGCTCAACCGGTCGCTGGAGCGGAAATCGGCTTCAAGTTCCACACCATCAACCTTGGCCGAAGCGGCGTTGCGCGTGACGGTGCACGGCAGATCGCCATTGGGACCGCAGATGTTGATGACCTGCGTAAGCTGCAGGCCTGCGTAGTCATAGTGGAAAAGGGTGCCGTTCAGGCGGAACTGCGGGCCGAACTTGAACTTGAAGCCCGCTTCATAGGCCGTCAGCGTTTCGGGGTTGTAGTAGAGCGCTTCAGCGGTCTGGCTGCAACCAGGACCGGTGCCGACTTCGCAGCCATCGTTGAAGCCGCCTGCCTTGTAACCGGTGGACACCGAGGCGAAGACAAGGCCCAGCGGGCTGTCATAGTCGATGCCTGCGCGCCATGTGGTCTTGTTGAACGTGCGCTTTGCCCCGGTCACTTCCAGCGTGGTGCGATCGATGAACTGGCCAAGGTTGTAGGCATTGACGATCGACGTGTAACGATCAACCGCCGTGGAGCCGTAGCGCGATTTGGTATCGCTGGAATAGCGGACACCGGCTGTCAGTTTCAGCCCATCGGTGATTTCATAGGTGGCCTGACCGAACGCGGACTTGTTTTCCGATTCCGTGGGGTTGCGCAGGAACTGGAACGCCGTGTTCGGGCCAAGCAGATTGTAGAGCGACAACAGGATGTCAGAGCGCTCCTTGAAGAAATATCCGCCGACCTGAAGTTGCAGCGGGCCATCGCCGGTCAGCGCAAGACGCAGTTCGTGCGAGGTCTGCCAGTAGTCACCGGGGAACGCCGCCATGACAAGGCCATTGGCATAGTTGATGACTTCGCGACGGTTGAACTCGCGGTAGGAGCCAAGATAGGTCAGCACGGCGGGGCCGAAATCATAATTGACCTCGCCCATGATGCCTTTGTCATCATTGTTGCGGCGGGTAGGCTGGGCCAGCGCATTGGTCAGCGTGCGATAATCCCGGCTGCTGCGATCCAGAAAGACCGGAGCATCGAAAGTGGCGCGTTCGCCGGTGACAATGTTGGAATAGAAGTTGGTCGGCGGAACCGAATTGTCGGTCTTGCCCTTCACCTTGCTGTAATCGCCCGCGACATAGATGGAGAGCGCGTCGGTCGGCTCCCACAGCAGCGAAAGGCGGGCCGAAATGTTGTCCTTGAACGGGTCAATCGACACGCCATCGCCGGGATTGCCATCCACCACGAAGTTATCGCGGCGGTCGACGTTGACGGCTGCGCGCACGGCAAAGTTTGAACCGACCGGCACATTGAGAACGCCAGTGACGTTCAGGTTATCGTAGCTGGCATACATCGCCTCCAGCGAACCGCTGAACTGCATCTTGGGCCGCGCGGCCAGAACATTGACCACGCCTGCGGTGGAGTTGCGGCCATAAAGGGTGCCCTGCGGCCCGCGCAGCACTTCGACGCGCTCGATATCGAAGAAGCTGACTTCCTGCGCCTGCGGACGAGCGATGTAGATGCCGTTGAGCATGAACGCGGCAGACGGATCGCCCTTTTCCGTGTTGTCGGCCGAACTGACGCCGCGAATGGTGATCTGCAAGCCGTTGTCGCGGGTGATCGCGATGTTGGGAACCACCGCATCCAGTTGCGTCGGATTGGTAATGCCGCCCTTGGTAAGTTCAGCGCCGCCAACTGCCGTCATGGCAATCGGCGTTTTTGACAGCAGCGATTCCGTGCGATTTGCCGTGACGATGATTTCGCCCGGCGCCAGCTCAGCCTGCGGCGCAGCCTGATCTTCTGCGCCATGGGCCGTCCCGGTCATTGCTGTGGCCAGTGCCGCCATTGCCGTAAAGCGCAGCAGCGCGCTGGTACGGTTGATACCTTTCATCATTTGCATTCCCCCTCTACTTCACATCAAAACTTTGATTAAAATTGTTTTTCCCAGTCACTTCAGGCGCGCGCCGCGTTCCGGCAGCGCAAAGGCGACATAAGCTGACCCTTGCGGCCCGGCGGGATCGCGCGCGCCGCTCGCCGCAATCACCACGAACTGCCGCCCGCCCACGCTGTAGGTGATCGGCGTTGCCACGCCCGCATAAGGCAGCCCCGCTTCCCACAGCACGCGCCCATCACGCGGGTCGAACGCGCGGAACAGGCGGTCGTGGATGGTCGCACCGATGAACAACACACCGCCCTGGGTCAGCAGCGGACCGCCATAGTTTTCCGATCCGCTGTCAGGCATCCCCGGCTTTGCCAGTGCAGGATAACGCCCCAGTGGCACGCGCCAGAGCGTGCGCCCATCATTCATGTCGATTGCGCTGAGCGTTCCCCAAGGCGGCACAACGGCGGGATAGCCATCGGGATCGACGAATTTGCGATAGCCGGTGAAGACATAACCCTGCGCCGCACCGGCAGCACCCTGCCCGGCGACCATTTCGCGCTGGGGGCCATCTGCCGGACGGCGAAGGTAATCGACCAGTCCCAGAAGCTGCGCCTGATCCAGATGCGAGAACGCAGGCATCCGCCCCTTGCCGCCCATGATGATGCCGAAGACATCACCTTCCATGTGGCGGCCCATGACACCTTCCAGCGACGGAAATTCGGGCGGTGAACCCTTGCGATCAACGCCGTGGCAGGCCGCGCAATTCTGCTGATAAACCGCTTCGCCGCCGGTCCCGTCACCCTTGGCAACGGGCGCGAGCGCTCCTGTCCATGGCACGTCGTTGGCATTGATGAACAGCACCCCGGTTGCCGGATCTGCCGCCTGCCCGCCCCATTCCGCCCCGCCGTCAAAGCCGGGGAAGACCACCGTGGGCTTGCCCACCGACAGCGGCACAAACAGCCCCTCGCTGCGCATGTCGGCAAAGGCTGCGGCAACGGCGGCATGAGCTTCGGGGGTACGCTGCGTCAGCATGTCGGCATCAAGCCGTTGCCGCGCAAAGGGCGCGGGCAAACGCGGCACCGGCTGGGTTGCCCACGCTTCTTCGCCCGGCACGGTGCTGGCGGGAAAAGGCATTTCATCGATGGGGAACAGGGGCTTGCCCGTAACCCGGTCAAACAGGAACACGAACCCCTGCTTGGTCGCCTGCGCCACGGCATCGATACGGCGACCGCCCTGATTTACCGTCAACAGCACCGGCGGGCTGGGCAGGTCGCGGTCCCAGATGTCGTGATGGACCAGTTGGTAGTGCCACAGATGCCGCCCGTCGCGCGCATCCAGTGCAACCAGCGAGTTCGCGTAAAGGTTCTGCCCTTTGCGATCCGCGCCATAGAAATCGTCCGCCGCAGATCCGGTGGGCACGAACACGATCCCGCGATGCTGATCGACCACCATGCCCGGCCACGAATTGATCGCGCCTGCACCTTCAAGCGCACCATCGGCCCACGTCTCGCTGCCCGGCTGCCCCGGTTTTGGCAATAGATCGAAGGTCCAGCGCAGCTTTCCGGTGCGCACGTCATAGGCGCGCACCGCGCCGGGCGCTGCGGGCTTTGCCTCAGCCGTGCGGAACCCGACGATGATCGTATCGCCCCAGATCACGCCGGGGCTGGTCATAGCCAGCGGCACCTGTTCGGCCGGGCGGCCCAGCCCTTCGCGCAAGTCCACGCGGCCATCGCTACCAAAGCCCGGAGCCGGTTGCCCGGTTGCAGGATCAAGCGCGATCAGCCACGGCCCCGCGCCCACCAGCAGCCGCTGCTGCGCCCCTTCACGCCACAGCGAAAGCCCGCGCACCGGCTGTTGCCCGGCCTGGGCAATGGCGTGCTTCCATAGCAAGCGCCCATTGGCACCATCCAGCGCAATCACCTCCTGCGCGGGCGTCATGGCGTAAAGGACGCCATCGGCAACCAGCGGCGATGTCTGCAAGCCGCCCAAGCCTGTGTCGAAGCGCCAGACCGGAGCCAGATCGCGCACGTTGTCACGGGTGATCGTCGCCAGCGTGGAATGGTGGCTGCCACCTGCATCACCGCCATAAGTGGCCCAATCGTCAGCAGCAGGTTGATCGGCCAGACCACGGCCAACAGCATTATGCCCGGCAGCCGCCAACGCGACCGCCGCAATTCCTGCTGCAAGAACGCTTAACGGCCGCAAGCGCCCGCTGCCGCGCAATCTCTCCACCAGACACTCTCCCAGCCCCACGCGATTCTTTAATCTGATTAAACATTTTACGCAATGGCGGGAAGCCATTCATTTTGACAGGCCGACTTGGCGTCGATCAGGCAAATTCAACAGTCATATCAGAAGCCGGAACTGCCCCCGCACGGCAGCCGCGATAGATCACAGGTCTTCAAAGGAGCGCCTGCAATTACAGAACCTTACTCTAAGGCAGGTTCTAGCCCGGTTCGTTGTGCAGCCATTCGGCATGCTTGGGCGCGCGTTTGGTGCGGTCCCATTCTTCCAGCATGACGGGAGCAAGATCGGCCAGTTCAGCGTGCTGGGCGGGTGTTCCGATGTTGCAGGCCAGTTCAAGCCGGTGGCCGTTGGGATCGAAGAAGTAGATTGATTTGAAGATACCGTGATAGGTTGGCCCCAGCACGCTGACGCCCTGTGCCTCGATATGGGCCTTGGCTGCCAGCAGCGCGTCGAGATCAGCCACCTCAAAGGCCAGATGCTGCACCCATGCAGGCGTATTGGGATCGCGGCCCATATCCGGTTGGCCGGGCAGTTCGAAGAAGGCCAGCACATTGCCCCCACCACAATCGAGGAAGACGTGCATGTAGGGATCGTCTTCGCCGGTGGAAGGCACTTTATCTTCGGCAAAGGCAGTGGTGTAGCGCATGCCCAGCACGCGCTCGTACCATTCCACCGTCTCCTTCGCGTTGCGGCAGCGATAGGCGACGTGGTGAATGCGGGTGATGGCGGGAGCTGTAGTCAGGGCCGTGGTCATTGCGCGGCTCCTTCGGCTTGCAGGACACCGCGCCGCATCTGATCGCGCTCCATCGATTTGAACAGGGCGGTGAAGTTGCCTTCGCCAAAGCCTTCGTCGCGCTTGCGCTGAATGAATTCGAAGAACACCGGGCCGATCTGCGTTTCAGAAAAGATTTGCAAAAGCAGGCGCGGATCGCCCTGTTCGGTTGAGCCATCGAGCAGGATACCGCGCTTTTGCAGCTCGTCCACCGGCTCGCCATGGCCGGGCAGGCGTTCGGCCAGCATTTCGTAATAGGTGGCAGGCGGCGGGGACATGAAAGGCGTGCCGCTGGTCTTCAGCCTATCCCACCCGGCCAGCAGATTGTCGCAGGCAAAGGCAATGTGCTGAATCCCTTCGCCATTATACGCACGAAGGAATTCCTCAATCTGGCCGCCGCCCGCTTTTGCCTCTTCATTCAGGGGAATGCGGATCTTGCCGTCGGGCGCAGTCATCGCGCGGCTGGTAAGGCCGGTATATTCGCCTTTGATGTCGAAATAGCGGATTTCGCGGAAACCGAACACGCGCTCATAAAAGGCGGCCCAATGCGACATGCGCCCGCCATAGACGTTGTGCGTAAGGTGATCGATGGTGTGAAAGCCCGCGCCCACTGGATGACGATCAACGCCGGGCAGGTAATCGAAATCGATATCATAGATCGACAAGTCATCCCCATAGCGGTCGATCAGGTAAATGATCGACCCGCCGATGCCGCGAATGGCGGGCAGGCGCAGTTCCATGGGGCCAGTGCTGACCTCAACCGGTTCGGCCCCGCGTTCGATCGCAGTGGCATAAGCCTTGGCCGCATTGCGCACGCGCCAGCCCATGCCGCAGGCCGACGGACCGTGTTCGGCGGCAAAATAGGCCGCAGGGCTGCGCGGTTCGTAATTGGCAATCAGATTGATCCCACCCTGCCGCCAAAGCTGCACATGCTTTGACCGGTGGTTGGCGATATGGGTAAAGCCCATGCGCGCGAAGACGGGATCGAGCGTGCCGGCTTCGGGCGCGGAAAATTCGATGAATTCAAACCCGTCGAGGCCCAGCGGGTTGTCGAACAGGTCGGTGGATGGCTGAGGATTCAAAGGCTGTCTCCCATATCGATCCATCATAGCACTGGTTTCAAATAAAACCAGATGGCGATGCAATATGATCGACTGGGAGGGAGTTAGATCCGCCGGGCAGAGATGGTCATGGCCACTTCCATCCCCTCCCCCGGTGCCAGTGTGGTCATGGGATAGACCGCATCCGTGCGGGTGATGGCATTGCTGGTATGGCTTACCGGTTCGGCGCAGAAGAACGTCGCGTCCGCCGGGACATAGACCACCGTGCAGGGCAGATTTTCCGATGCGCTGACGGTGATTTCCAGTCCACGATCCGGATAGAGGATTTCCAGCGGACCGCTGCGGCCATCGTAAACCGTATCGACATTGCGCGTGGCGACAGGCAGGCCCCGCCACCAATCGACCGCCGCACCAGCATCGTTGAGGACAACAGGCAGGCAATCGGGCGCGGCCCGCCATTCACCACGATGCAGCCCGCGATAGACCGTGCAGCCGTCTCGTGGGAAATAGGGATGGAAACCAAGGCCCGCAGGCATCGCTTCATCGCCAGTGTTTGTTACTGACAGGGCCATGCGCACGCCCTGCGCCGAAAGGTTGAAAGTCTGTCGCGCCAGATAGGGCCATGGCCATTCACCACCCGCGTGACGGTGTTCAATCACGACATGATCGAGTCCAGATTCGAGCGTTTGCCACGCATTGATCCAACCGTAGCCGTGCAGCGGATGCGTTGCGTCAACCGAGGGGAAGTTGGGTGACAGCGCCACATCGCGCATGCCGTGGCGGAACTGACCGTTGGCGATGCGGTTGGAAAAGGGCACTAGCGGAAAGCTGGCAAGGTCGAGAGCAGATGGGCCAAATGCAGGGCGCAGCAAGGCATCGCCACACCAGTCGAGCCGGGCCACGCCGCCGCCAATTTCGGGGACGATATCCAGTTCATAACCGTCAACCGCGAGCGTAATCATCGGATATTCCTGCATTGTTGCTGGCGTCGAATAAGGCCAGCATACGCCTGATCGCAAGCTGGGTGAGCAAGGGTCAGGGCTAGGCTGGACCTTCTGCTTCGGGTTGATTGGCCATGTGCCAGCCCAGCCCGTCGATCTTTTCAAGGATGACGGCGGCGGTAGGCGATGGTGGCACGATTTCGGCCCATGCGCGATGAAAGCACAGCAGCCAACCTTCAACCTCTGCCTTGCCAATGGGCGCAACGAAGTGCCGCATGCGCAGGCGGGGATGGCCGTATTTGTCGGTGTAAAGCGGCGGGCCACCCAGCCAGCCGGTGAGATATTCGAACAGCTTCTCCTCTGCCCGCGCCAGCGATGGCGGATGCACTGCACGGCAGGCCGCCGCTTCGGGCAGGGTGTCCATCAGCACATAGAACCGGGCGCACAAGGCGCGCACCGTGGCTGCTCCGCCGAACAGGGCATATGGCGTGGTGGTATCGTCCATGGCCTGTGCCGTAAGCGCAATCGGGCACGCGGCGCAATCAGTGATCGATGTCTTCATCTTTCCAGATGACATGGGCGTCGATCTGAAGTTTCAACAGAGCGCGCAAAGCATCGCCCCGGGCCATGATTTCCATGCGGCGCGCATCGTGGTGCTGGCGGCGGATCAGCAGCAAATCCGCAAGGTCGGTCGCGCCCAGACGATAGCCGATGGCGCTGCGCTCTGCCGCCTGCCCCGCACTGCGCACGGCAGAGGCGAAGCGTTGCCACGTCTCCATACGACTGCGCACGTCGGCCAGATCGGCATCGGCGGTGGCTTCGACCATGCGGCGTATGCTAGCCAGATCGAACGTGGCAGCATTGGCTTCGGCAGAAGCCTGCTGCGCCTGCGCCTTGCGATAACCGCCGCCGAGCGGCATCTGGAACACCAGCCCTGCACCGCGCTCCATGCCCGACCGTTCGCTGAACACCCTGACACCGACCGAGGGATCGGCCATGCGATCCCTTTCGCTGCGACGCGCCACCACATCAAGCCGCGCGGCTTCACGGTCAGCGGCCAGAATTTCGTGGCTGCGCGAAATGACCAGCCCGCGCAGGTCTTCCAAAGCCTGCACCGGCAGTTCGGGCTGGCCAAGGTCCGGCGCGGTTTCTGGCAGTGGCAGATCGGTGAAATTTGCGGCAAGGCGGACGCGGGCCTGTGTTTCGCCCGCTGCGGTCTGTGCCGCCTGCCCCAGCGCCTGATCCAGTGCGGCCTGCGCCTGATCGACTTCAAGCTGGGACGCATCGCGCAAATCGCGGCGGCGTTCCAGCGCGCGCAATTCCTGTTCCAGCAGCTTGGCCGATGCCAGTTCATTGCGGCGCAGTTCGGCAGAGACGAGCCAGTCGAACCAAAGCCCTGCAAACATCAGCGACACCTGATGGCGCGCATCTTCCATGCGGTTGTGCGCCACTTCGACGCCCAGTTCGCCCGCGCTGCGATCAAGCTGCGCCTTGCCGGGCAGGCGGACTGCGCGCATGACCTGCGCGTCAAATTCGTTGAAGCGCCCTTCGTTGGTCACATCGCGCGAGACATAACTGCCTTGCAGGGTGAATTCGTGCGTGCCGCGCGCAAGGGCGGATGCACCGGCCCGCGCCGCATCAACCCGCGATGCCGCCGCAGCGACGCTAGGATGACTGTCCAGTGCGGCAATCACCTGCGGTTCAGGTGGCAGTGATGGCGCGGCCCATGCAGGGGCGCAGATGGCAAGTGCGGCCACGGCGGCCAGAAGCGTGCGGGCGCGTTCAGCCACGGGCGGGTTCTCCGTCTGATGATGCCGCTTCACCGAAGCGTTCATACAGGATGGGCAGAAGGACCAGCGTGAGCAGGGTTGAAGTTATCAACCCGCCGATCACCACGATGGCCAAGGGGCGCTGGATTTCGGAACCCGGCCCGCTGGCGAACAGCAGCGGGACAAGGCCGAAAGCCGTGATGCTGGCGGTCATCAACACGGGGCGCAACCGACGTTCCGCGCCCAGCCGCACCGCCTCTGCCATGGGCAGGCCTTCTTCGCGCAACTGGCGGAAGCAGGCGACCAGCACCAATCCATTCAGCACCGCAATGCCCAGCAGCGCAATGAAGCCGACCGAAGCCGGAACCGACAGATATTCGCCCGACACCCACAACGTGATGATGCCTCCCACCACCGCAAACGGAATATTGGCAAGGATCAGCGTCGATGCGCGCAGCGACCGCAAGGTACCCAGCAAGACAAGGAAGATCAGCCCCAGAGCAATGGGAATGACGGTGAGCAGGCGAGCCGAAGCGCGCTGCTGATTCTCGAACTGCCCGCCCCAGACCAGCCGATATCCGGCAGGCAGCGCGACTTTGGCAATGACGGCAGCGCGCGCTTCATCAACATAGCCGACCAGATCGCGTCCGGACACGAAAGCCTGCACCAGCGCAAAGCGCGATCCGTTTTCGTGGTCCAGCTTTACCGGGCCATTTGTGCGTTCAACCTTTGCCATGTCGCTGACGCGGGCCAGCGTGCCGGTGGGCGTCAGCAACTGGATATCGGCAAAGCGTGCCGGATCGTTACGGATCGCCTCGTCCCCCCGGATCATGATAGGCACGCGGCGCTGGCCTTCGATCACCATGCCCGCCCCCATGCCTTCAAGCTGGGCGCGCAGGGCATCCTGCATCTGGTCCACGGGCATACCAAAGCGTCCGGCAACGGCATGGTCGATGTCGAGTTGCAGGTAGTCCACGCTGTCGTTGGCAACGGTGACGACTTCGGAGGCCCCCTGCACGCCTTGGAGAACGGTCTGCACCTGCCCGGCAAGATCGGCCAGCACGTCCTTGTCCGGCCCGAAGATCTTTAGCGCCAGATCGCCGCGCGCGCCGGTAAGCATTTCGGACACACGCATTTCGATGGGCTGGGTGAACGTAGGCTCGATACCGGGCAGGCCATCGACCACCTTGCGCATTTCCTCGACCACGAAGTCCTTGTTGCCGCGCCATTCGGACTGGGGTTTCAACCGCACGAAGCTGTCGGTTTCATTCAAGCCCATCGGGTCCAGCCCGATTTCATCAGACCCGACGCGGGCAATCACGTCCTGCACTTCGGGCACGGTCAGCAGCGCGCGCTGCACCGCCATGTCGCCTTCGACCGACTGGGCAAGGCTGATCGATGGCAGCTTGGAAAGCTGGACGATGACCGAGCCTTCATCCATCGTCGGCATAAAGGTTTTGCCCACGCCGACATAGGCCAGCACTGCCAGCCCAAGACCGAAGCCGGACGCGCCATAGACCAGCCGTTTACGCGCAAAGGTTGAAGCCAGCAGCGCGCGATAGCGCGGGGCCAGCCAGCGCATGATAGCAGGTTCGCCGTGGTGTCCGCTTTTTAGACCGAACGAAGACAGCACCGGCACCAGCGTCAGCGCCAGCAGCAACGATCCCGCAAGGGCGAACACGATGGTCAGCGCGACCGGGGCGAACAGCTTGCCCTCCAGCCCTTCCAGTGCGAGTAGCGGCAGGAACACAAGCGCGATGATGACGATGCCCGCTGTTACCGGGACAACCACGTCTGCCGTTGCGCGAAAGATGTGGTTCAGGCGTGGAGTGCTGTCTTCCTTGGCGGCAGACAGGCGTTCTACGATGTTTTCGACCACCACAACTGCGCCATCGACCAGCATACCGATGGCAATGGCAAGCCCGCCAAGGCTCATCAGATTGGCGGTAAGACCAGCCATACGCATGAACAGGAAGGTGATGAGCGCGGCCATCGGCAAAGTTACCGCGACGATGGCAGCGGCACGCCAATCTCCCAGAAACACGATCAACAGCACGATCACCAGCACGGTCGCTTCGACCAGCGCCTTTTCGACCGTACCTACCGCGCGGTTGATAAGATCCGAGCGGTCATAGAACACATCGATCTTCGTGCCGGGCGGCAGGCCGGCCTCGATTTCGGCAAGACGCTGGCGCACGCCGTCGACCACGGCACGCGCATCGGCACCGCGCAACCCGATAACCAGACCTTCCACCGCCTCGCCCTGCCCATTACGGCTGACCGCGCCATAGCGGGTAAGACTGCCCTGCCCCACGCTGGCCACATCGGACAAGCGCACGATGCGGCCATCGCGGCTGCTGATGACCAGCGCGCCAAGGTCTGCAACGCTTTGCATAGCGCCAACCGAACGAACGATCAGCGATTCCTCGCCGCTGACCAGACGGCCCGCGCCGTCGTTGCGGTTGCCGCTTTCTATCGCCGCTTTCAGATCGGAGATGGACAGCTTTGCTGCTGCCAGTGCCACCGGATCAGGCCGAACTTCGAACGTTCGAGCATGGCCGCCCAGCGCATTGACATCGGCCACACCAGGGACGGTCCGCAGGGCCGGGCGGATGGTCCAGTCGAGCAGTTCGCGCTTTTGTTGCAGCGATTGCGGGCCTTCGATGGTGAACATGTAAACGTCGGACAGCGGCGTTGAAATGGGCGCAAGCCCGCCTTCGACCGATGCCGGCATATCGGCCAGCACGCTGGTCAACCGTTCGCCGACCTGCTGGCGTGCCCAGTAAATATCTGTGCCGTCAACGAAATCGATCGTCACATCGGCAATCGCGTATTTCGCGGTGGAACGCAGCACCGCCTGCCCCGGAATGCCGAGCAATTCGGTTTCAATCGGCGTGATGACCCGGCTTTCGACCTCTTCCGGGGTCATGCCGGGGGCCTTGAGGATGATCTTGACCTGTGTCTGCGCGATGTCGGGATAGGCATCAACCGGCAGTTTAACGAAGGCCCAGACGCCCAACCCCGCCACGACCACGGACAGGGCAAGAACGAACATGCGCCAGGACAGCGCGGCGGCTACGATGCTGCGAAGCATGGTAGCGCCCTACCGTGCCAGAAAGAACGCTTTGAGCGCGCTCGTTCCCTTGACCACGATGCGGTCGCCCGGTTTCAACCCGGAGGTGACCAGCGCCATGCCTGCGCTGATGCCGCTCGCAGTCACTTTGCGCAGGGCATAGCCGCCGCTGGCCGCAACGAATACGACGTCTGCTCCGTTGATCGTGGTGACAGCACCCGCAGGCACCACAACAGCCCCGGCGGGCGCAGGCCCGAAGATGCTGACCGTGGCTGCGCGCCCGGCAACTATGCCCGGCCCAGAAGGCAGGCTTGCTTTCAGACTGGCGGAACGGGTGGCAGGATCGATGACGCTACCGACAGCCGTGATCTTTCCGGCAAGCTCACCCAACCGCACGGTCATGCCGGGGCGGACCTGCCCGATCAGGCGTTCAGGCAACTGCGCGGTCACTTCATACTGCCCTTCGGCATCGATTACAAAAGGCGCGGTCATGCCGTCAACCGGGTTGCCCACGGCAATATCGGCGCGGGTAACCCGGCCTGAAATGGGGGCGGAAAGCGTATAGGTGCCCGAACCACCGCTGCCCCCAACCAGCCGCAGAATGCGCGAATTTTCCGCCACGTCAGCGCGCGCCTCGGCGGCAAGCGCCTGTGCCTCATCTGCGCGGGCCGCCGCAATCACGCCTTCGCGCGACAGGCGCGAAAGGCGCGCTGCACTCGCTTGAGAGACACCTAAACGCGCATTGGCACGCGCAAGATCCGCCCCGATGGTCAGCACATCACGACTGACGATTACAGCCAGCGGCTGTCCGCGCAAAACCCGGTCCCCTTCCACCGCGAACGTGCGCTGGACCGTACCGGGCAAAGTGGCTGCCACTGCGACGCGCGAATTGGGCGGCGGGGCGATTGTCGCCGGAAGTTCAGCAATGGGCGCCTCTTGTGCCGCGGCGACCGGTCCCAGTTCGATGCCCAGAATACGCGCCTTGGCCGCATCGACGGCCAGCGTATCGGAAGCAGTCGCTGCCCGGTTTGCCTGATCTGCCGGTGCCGAATCTGTGCCCGATGTAAACCACCAGCCCGTGCCTGCCACGATGACAAGCGCCGCCGCGCCGAAATATGCCTTTTTGTCGACCATGCAGTCCCGCTATGCCGCTTGCCTGACGGCAACCTGACAGCGGGTCAACAAAGGTGCGTTTATTGCGGAAACACCAGACGCAGTTCACGGGCACCGGGCAAGGTTTCCAACCGTCCGCCATGGGCCGCAATGATCCGGGCGACGATGGCAAGGCCAAGCCCAGCACCCTCACTTTCGCCCCGATCCGACGTCTGATCGACACGCCCCCTGCGCCGCACGAAACGGGCAAGGTCGGCCACGGCAAGCCCCGGCCCGCCATCGCGCACGGCCACGATTGGTTCTGCGCCCGCGCCACCCCCGGCAAGCACGGTGATCGTCCCGCCAGGCGGCGTTACGCGCAGTGCATTGTCGAGCAGGTTGCGCAAGGCCGAAGCCAGCGCTTCACGGTGGCAATGCACCTGCCCGCATCCACCGCCATCCTCGAACGCGATCTGCCGCCCCTGCGCCAATGCCAGCGGAGCAAAGGCAGCGGCAGTGTCAGCCGCGATATCGGCCAGATTGCAGAGCATTGGCGGTAGTGGTGCCGCGGCCTGCGCATTGACTTGCGCCAGCAGCAGCAATTGATCGACCAGACGGCTGATCCCGTCCACTTCACCGCGCAGAATGTCGGCGCTGACACCACCCGGCCTTTCCAGCGCAAGCTTCAGGATGGCCAAAGGGGTGCGTATCTGATGTGCCACATCGGCGGCGAAGGCTTCATGTTCGCTGGCGGCATCGTCAAGCCGCCCTAGCAGGCCATTGATTGCGCCTACAAATGGCATCACCTCTGACGGCATGGCGCGGTCATCGATGCGCACACCGCGCGCAGCTTGGGTTTCGGCAATGGTGCGCGCGGCATGTTCCATAGGACGGAACGAATGGCGGATCACCCATGCGCCGGTCAGGATTGCCGGAAGCGTGAGCGCCAACACCGGTATGCCGACATGGTCCATCACTTCGGACCAGGCATAGATATTGGCTTCAGCCCCTGCCAGATCCTGTATCTGAAGACGGTATTGCATGAAAACGGCGGTGAGCAGCCCCGATGCGCCCAGTGCAAAGGCCAGCGCCAGCCCCGCAGCCAGCCTGCGTCCGATGGAAGTGCGGCTTTTGGAAACCGGTCGGGTCATGCTGCCTGATCCTGCAACAGATAGCCAAGGCCGCGCAGGGTGTGGATCATTTCCCCGCCACCCAGCGCCTGCAACCGCCTGCGCAGCCTCGACACCACCGCTTCTATGGCATTGGGCGAGACCTCTTCATCAAAACCATAGAGTGCGGTTTCAATGCGTTCGCGGCGAACCACTGTCCCAGCTTGGCGCATCAGCAGTTCCAGTAGGTCCGTCTCGCGCCGGGTCAGGTCCAGCAGGGTTCCGGCAAAGTGTGCGCGGCGCGCAGCCGCATCGAACAGGAGATCTCCAACCTGAAGCACAGGGCTGGCCCGGCCCCCAGGCCTGCGCAACAAGGCGCGGATGCGGGCGGCAATCTCATCCGTTGCCGCAGGTTTCACCAGATAATCGTCAGCCCCAGAATCCAGCCCGGTGATCCTGTCGTTAAGCGCGCCGCGCGCAGTTAGCACCAGCACCGGCACGTCAAACCCGCCCGTGCGGCGGGCTTTGAGCCAATTCATGCCATCGCCATCGGGCAGGCCAAGATCGAGCACAACGGCATCATAACGAACAACTGCAACGGCAGCATCGGCCTGTTCGAGGCTTTGTGCCAAATCACAGGCATAGCCCGCATGCCGCAGCGGGCCTGCAACCAGCGCCGCCAGACGCGCATTATCTTCAACGATCAGCAGCCGCATGATTGTTCCATGCCCTGACTTCACCGGTTTTGCCAGAGATGGATAACGAGGGCGGATGACTCAGGACTGAGGATGCGCTATGCCGCCTTGCATGTTCCGACGGGGAATCCTGCTGCTGGCCATGTTGATTGCGTCGCTTACCGCGATGGCAAGTGTGCATGCGGCTGAATTCCGCGAGAATGTGACCATAGATTGCGCAGGCAACCTTCACAGCGAAGGCGATGGCGACCAGTCATCTGGCGATGCGGATACAGGCGCGCCGCATCATCATGGGTCTTGCCATGGCGCAGCTTCGGTTTTGCCTGCACGCGCAGCACTTCCCCCAGTTCATACCGTGCTTTCCATGCCTACCGGTTTTGGCAGTCACGCCGTAATGGGCCGTTGGAACCCCGGTCCGGCGATACGCCCGCCCATTATCTGATTGATACCGCATTTCAGGGCGTACCGTTCGCGGGCGTGCCTGTTGCTGTCATTCAATCAGGATTTCCTATATGCACAGGATCATCGCGGCCAGTCTGGCCGTCACCCCTTGCGCCGTCTTGGCGCAAACCCCTGCTGATCTGCTGTCATCGGTGCAGTCCGCTCAGGCCGTTTTGACGCTGGAACAGGCCATTGCCGCCGCCGGTGGCAGCGCGCCTTCGGCACAAGCTGCACAGGCGGGAATAGACGCCGCGCATGCCGCCCGCACCGTGGCCGGGCTTCGCCCCAACCCCAGCGTCGAAACGCAGGTCGAGAACTTTGCCGGATCGGGCGGCTATCGGGCGTTCAAGCAGGCCGAAACCACGATCAATTTCAACATTCCGCTGGAACTGGGGCGCAAGCGTTCGGCCCGGATCGCGCTGGCGGATGCGCAGACCAGCCGCGCCATGTTGACCGCTGCGATCACGCAGGCTGATATCCGGTTGCAGGTCTCACAGCTTTATATTGATGCCATCGCGGCGCAGCGGCGCGCGGTAACGGCGGCAGATCAGTTGCGCATTGCGGGCGAAGCCTTTCGCGCGGCCAGCATCCGCGTGCAGGCGGGTCGCGCTTCGCCCATTGAGGAACAGCGCGCGGACGTGGCGCGGATCAACGCCGAAGCCGGTGTCGAGCGCGCGCGGCGACTACTGGCGGCAGCGCGGATGAACCTTGCCCGCCGGATCGGCCTGCCGATGGAAGTGGCGCTTGACCCCGGCGCACTGGATATTCTGCCCCCACCCATCCATGGACCAACCGAATTTTCCGCTGAAGGCACCCTGGCGATGGCGGCAGCGGACGCCGATCTGGCCGTGGCCGATGCGGGGGTGCGCATGGCCCGTTCGCAACGGGTGCCCGACATTGCCTTTGGCCCCGGCCTGCGCAGGCTGGCTGCCACCAACGACACCGCTGCCGTGTTCAGCATTTCGGTGCCGTTGCCGCTGTTCAATAGCGGCGGTGCGGCAGTGGAACAGGCGCAAGCTCAACGCGGCATGGCCGAAGCGCAACGGCGGATGACCGCGCTGGATGTGGAACAAGCCATCACCGACGCGCGTGCAGAAGCTGACAATGCGGCGACCAGCGCGCGCGCGGCCAGCGGCCCTGCCCTTGCCGCTGCGCAAGAAGCCGCGCGGATCGCCCGCATCGGATATCGCGAAGGCAAATTTGGGCAGATCGACCTGCTGGATGCCGAACGCACGCTGGCCGAAACCCGCGTGGCCGCCATCGATGCGCTGGCCGCCTATCAGAATGCCAAGGCCCGGTTGGAGCGCCTGATCGCTCCCGCGCCGCAAGAGGACAACTGACCGATGAAAATCCTAAACGCAATTCCGCTGACTTTGGCACTGCTGCTGGCTGCTTGCGGGGGTGGCACGGCTGAACCCGAAGCACACGAAGGCAAGGAGCATGGCGAGGAAGCGGGCCATGCCGAAGGTGAGGCCCATGAGGACGAAGGCAAGATCGTGCTGTCGGCAGACCAGATTGCCGCTGCCGGTATCCAGATTGGCAGGCCCACCGTGGGCGGATCGGGCACGATCGAACTACCCGCGATGATCGAGGGAGATCCCGAAGGCACGCAGGTCGTCTCTGCCGCGATTGGCGGGCGCGTGGTGGCACTGAGCCGCAATCTGGGCCAGTCGGTTTCGCGTGGACAGGTGATCGCCGTGATCGAAAGCCGCGAAGTGGCGCAGCTTAAAGGCGAAGTGGAAGCATCGCGCGCGCGGCTGGCGTTGGCGCGATCCAATCTTGAGCGTGAACAGCGCCTGTTTGCGCAGAAGGTTTCGCCCGAACAGGATCTGATCGCGGCGCGCACAGCCGCAACCGAAGCGCGCATCGCCCATCAGCAGGCGCTGGGGCAGGTTTCGGCGGCGGGTGCTGGCGGCGGTGGACTGAACCGGCTGGGCATTACCGCGCCGGTGGGCGGACAAGTGATTTCACGCAGTGTGGTGCTGGGGCAGGCCGTGGCCGCCGATACCGAACTCTATCGCGTGGCGAACCTGTCCAGCGTGTCGCTTTCGTTCAATCTGTCACCCGCCGATGCTGGAAGGGTGAAGCCAGGCAACATGGTAATGGTCAATGCTGCGGGACGTCAGGCCAGCGCGCGGGTGGCCTTCGTTTCGCCCGCGCTTGATCCGCAGACCCGGCTGGTGCCGATGCTGGCAAAGCTGGACAACCGTGCCGGGCAATGGCGCGTAGGCGAACCGGTGACCGCAGCCATCCAGCTATCGGGCGCAGGCATGGCCGATAGCGCGGTGCGCGTGCCATCAACCGCAGTGCAAACGGTGGAAGGCAAACCCACCGTGTTTGTGCGCACGGCAGGCGGATTTCAGGCAGTGCCGGTAACGCTGGGCACAACAGCGGGTGGCAGCACCGTGATCCTTGGCGGGCTGAAAGGCACCGAACAGATCGCCACCGTCAACAGTTTCACCCTGAAGGCCGAACTCGGCAAGGGTGAAGCCACGCACGAGGGGCATTAAGCGATGATTGCCGCAATCGTGAACTGGGCGGTGCGCAAGCGCTGGCTTGTACTGATATTTACCGCCGTGGCGGCGGTGATCGGCGCGGTCGCGCTCTATCGCCTGCCCATCGACGCCGTGCCCGACATCACCAACAATCAGGTACAGATCAACGTCCGCGCGCCTGCGCTTTCGCCCGAACTGGTAGAAAAGCAGGTGGCATTCCCCATCGAAACCGCGCTGGCAGGCGTGCCGGGGCTGGAATACACCCGGTCGTTCAGCCGCAATGGCTTTGCCCAGGTAACTGCGGTTTTCGAAGATTCCACCGACATCTATTTCGCACGCCAGCAGGTGAGCGAGAGGCTTTCAGGCGTGGCGGAAACCCTGCCCGATGGGGTCAGCCCGGAAATGGGGCCGATCGCCACGGGCCTTGGCGAAGTGTTCATGTGGACCGTCCGGCTGGAGCACCGCAAGGATGACACGCACCTTCCGGGTGAGCCAGGGATGCAGCCTGATGGCAGCTATGTCACGCCAGAGGGTGAACGCCTGACCAGCGAAGTTGACCGGGCGACCTATTTGCGCACGGCGCAGGACTGGATCGTCGCGCCGCTGTTGAAGAACACCAAGGGGCTGGCCGGGATCGATTCCATTGGCGGCTATGCCAAGCAATATCTGGTGGTGCCCGATGTGCCGCGCCTTGCCGCGATGGGCCTGACGCTGGGCGATCTGGCAACGGCGCTGGAACGCAACAATACCAGCGTTGGTGGAGGCTTCGTCAACCGCAATGGCGAAGGGCTGGCCGTGCGGTCCGATGCGCTGGTGCGCAATGCGGATGAGCTGTCGCGCATTGTCGTCGCATCGCCCGGCGGGGTACCGGTGACGCTGGGCCAAGTGGCCACGGTGAAGCTGGGACAGGCCGTGCGCATGGGGTCGGCTTCGGAAAATGGGACCGAAGTGGTGGTTGGAACCGCCGTCATGCGCGTGGGCGAAAACAGCCGGACGGTGGCGACTGCGGTGGCCAACCGGCTTGAGGAAATCAACGCATCGCTGCCGCCTGACGTGATCGTCCAACCAGTGCTGGACCGCACCGCACTGGTCAATTCCACGATCCTGACCGTAGCCAAGAACCTGAGCGAAGGCGCGCTGCTAGTGATCGTGGTGCTGTTTGCGCTCTTGGGCAATTTCCGCGCGGCGCTGATCGCGGCGATGGTTATTCCCGTCACCATGCTTCTGACCAGCTTTGGCATGTTGCGCGCAGGCGTTTCAGCCAACCTGATGAGCCTTGGCGCGCTGGATTTTGGCCTGATCGTCGATGGCGCGGTCATCATCGTGGAAAACGCGCTGCGCCGTATGGCCGAGGACCAGCATCACAAGGGACGACTGCTTTCGCTGGAGGAACGGTTGGCCACGGTCGCCAGTGCCGCGCGCGAGATGATCCGGCCTTCGGTCTATGGTCAGGCGATCATCATCCTTGTCTATATCCCACTGCTTATGCTGACCGGGATCGAAGGCAAGACCTTTGTGCCCATGGCGCTGACTGTGATGATCGCTCTGGGGTTCGCTTTCGTGCTGTCGCTGACCGCCGTGCCCGCCGCCATCGCCATATGGTTGTCCAACCGCATTGAGGAGAAGGAAGGCCGGGTGATGACCTGGCTGAAAGCGCGGTATGAGCCGGGTCTGGACAGGGCGATGGCAACCCCCAAGCGGACGCTGGGCATCGGCGTCGGCGCCTTTGCCGTGGCCATCGCTGCGTTCCTTACGCTGGGCCAGGTGTTCCTGCCGCAACTGGACGAAGGTGACCTGTTGATTCAGGCGCTGCGCATTCCGGCAACATCGGTGCAGCAAAGTCAGGCGATGCAGGTGCCGATTGAACGGATGGTATCAAAACAACCGGAAGTGAAGTTCGTCTTTTCCAAGACTGGCACGGCGGAACTGGCATCGGACCCGATGCCCCCCAATGCCACCGACATGTTCGTGATCCTGAAAGACCGCGACGAATGGCCTGATCCTGCACTGCCCAAGGAAAGCCTTGTCGCGCGGCTTGAAGAAAAGCTGAAGGCGATTCCGGGCAATGCCTACGAAATCACCCAGCCCATACAAATGCGCTTCAACGAACTGATCGCAGGGGTGCGCGGGGACATCGCAGTCAAGGTCTATGGCGAAGACTTCAACGCGATGAACGCCACCGCCGAAAAGATCGCCGCCGTGTTGCGCAAGACAGAAGGTGCGGCGGACGTGAAGGTAGAGCAGACATCGGGGTTGCCGATGCTGGACATCCGCGTCAACCGCGATGCCATGGCACGGCTGGGCGTTTCGGCGCAGGACGTGCAGGACACCGTGACCGCCACCATCGGCGGGCGCACGGCGGGTATGATCTTTGAAGGAGACCGCCGCTTTCCTGTGGTGATCCGCCTGTCCGAAGAACAGCGCGCCGATATTACCGCGCTGGGGCAAGTGCAGGTTCCCGTGTCCGGCGGGCGGTTCGTGCCGCTGGCCAGCGTGGCGGATATTCGCGTGGTTGATGGCCCCAACCAGATCAGCCGCGAGAATGGCAAACGCCGCGTGGTGGTGCAGGCCAATGTGCGCGGGCGCGATATCGCCAGCGTGGTAGGCGATGCACAAAGCGCGATTGCCAAAAACATACGTCTTCCGGCGGGCAGCTATCTGGAATGGGGCGGGCAGTTTGAAAACCTCGCTTCGGCGCGCGACCGGCTGCAACTGGTGGTTCCGGCCTGTTTCGTGCTGATTCTGCTGCTGCTTTACGGTGCGCTGCGATCAGCGCGGGATGCCGCTATCGTGTTTACCGGCGTTCCGCTGGCACTGGTGGGCGGCGTGCTGCTGCTGTTCGTGCGGGGGATGGATTTCTCCATTTCCGCAGCGGTCGGCTTTATCGCGCTGTCTGGCATCGCGGTGTTGAACGGACTGGTCATGGTTTCGTCCATTCAGGAACTAATGCGCAAGGGCATGAACCGCGCAGAAGCAGCACGCGCGGGCGCGATCCAGCGGTTGCGGCCGGTGGTGATGACCGCACTGGTCGCCAGCCTTGGGTTCGTGCCGATGGCGTTGGGTAGTGGCGCCGGAGCCGAAGTGCAAAAGCCGCTGGCCACGGTGGTCATCGGCGGGCTGATATCGGCCACGCTGCTGACGCTGTTTGTGCTGCCCACGCTCTATGCCCGATATGGGCGGCGCGATTTTACTGGCGACAATCTGCCGCCAAGCTGATGGTGAAATGCGGGGGAGCCAATGGGCTTCCCCGCCGTCCGTTCAATGGCGATTTTGTTGCCGCCACGCGCCCGGCGTGCTGCCCGTCAAGCCACGAAATGCACGGGTAAAATGGCTCTGGCTGGCAAAGCCCATCTCATCGGAAATCTGTGACACGGTAAGGTCTGTTGCGGTGAGCATATCCTGTGCGCGTTCGATGCGCGCCTTCATCACGTACTGATGGGGCGTGAATTTGGTGGCGCGTTTGAACACGCGGCAAAAATGCGATGGAGTCAGCCCGGTCATGGCCGCCAGCGCTTCAATCGGGTGGTCATCGCCGGGCCTGGCCAAGACCGCGTTCATCACCTGATGCAGCCGATGGGCAGAAAAATCGGACGTGGGAAAGGCGGTGTCATTGGCCGCCAGTGGCCCGCGCAGCATGTGCGCCGTCAGCGCATCGGCAAGGGTGGAAACATAGAGCTTCCGCGCATCATCCTGCGGGGCATAAAGTTCCGCCAGAATTTGCCGGGTCAGCGCCACACCCAGCGGATCGGCAAAGGCAAAGCGCAGGGTGCGGAACTGGTCCGCTGCGGGCGCGCCATGTAAATCGCGCGAGGCGATGGACAGCGTGACCACATCCAGTTCCCCATCCACCAGCCAGCCGCTGGGCCGTCCCGATGGCAGGATGGTGGCGCATCCGGGGATGGAACTCGTCTCGCTCCAGCCTTCATGCAGGCGGGTGCGGACCTGCGGTTTGCCCGCAATATGCACCACAAACGTCGGATCAGGCAGCGCGGGCAGTTCATAAGTGCCCACAAACTGCCGCCAGCGCGACAGCCGCCACGAATTGTCGCGCGCGCCAATCTGCACGTCCGCCCCGCGCCCCAGCGCATCGGCAATGATCTGCTCGTTGGTCCAGGTTTCCGCCATCCCGTCCCTTCCCATCTCCACCGGCTCTTTCAGGCCGGATTCAGCACCACGTCTAAATTCTTCAGCCCGTTGAGGAAGTTCGAGCGAAAGCGCCTTGGCGCGGCGACTACGTCAAAGGATGCTACGCGATCGGCCAGAATGTCAAACGCCACGCGAAGCTGCATTTCGGCAAGGCGCGATCCGACGCAGACATGCTGGCCAAAGCCGAAGCCGACATGGGGGTTGACCTTGCGCGCGATGTCGAACCGTTCAGGCCCGTCGAACGCGGATTCATCGCGGTTGCCGGAAACATACCACAACACCACCTTGTCACCCTTGGCGATGCGTTTGCCGCCCAGTTCGGTATCCTCCATGGCGGTGCGGCGCATGTGCAGCACGGGGCTGGCCCAGCGCACCATTTCGGGCGCGGCGGTTTTCAGCAACGAACGATCATCGCGCAACCGTTGCCACTGTTCCGGGTTTTCGGAAAAGGCGCGGACGGTGTGCGACAGCGAATTGCGCGTCGTTTCGTTCGCGCCCACCAGAACCAAAATCATATTGCCAAGGAAATCACGAAACGGCACCGGTTCGCCGCCCCGTTCCATATTGGCCAACAGCGATGCGATATCATGCGAAGGCTGCGCCCGGCGGGCCTGAAACAGTTCGCCCGCAAAGCCGATGAACGATTCCAGCGTCTTTGCCATCGCTTCCGGACTTTGCCGGAAGTCCGGGTCTTCTTCCCCGACGAAAGCATTGGTCCAGTGATAAAGCTGACGCCACATGTCGGGATCAATGCCCAGCAGTTCGCACAAGGTGAGCAATGGCAACGGCGCGGACAGCAGCGGCACCAGATCGACCGGCTGGCCCAGCGGAATTTCCGCGATCAGGCGTTCAGCCCGATCACGAATGCGCGCCTCGATATCCCCCAGCCGTGCGGGCGATACCGCAGGCATCACATGCTTGCGGTACTGGGTATGCGTGGGCGGATCGCGCGAGATGAAGGCATGGCCGATGGCGCTTTCGCCAGCGCCGATCACGCCCACTTCGTTTTCGTTGAAGATGCGGTGCCCGCCGTTTTCATAAGCGGACGAAAACAGTGCCGGGTTCTTCGACACAGCCACGATGTCAGCGTGGCGGGTCAGCGACCAGAACCCTGCCCCGTCGGTTTCAGCGCTCCAGTGAACCGGATCATCCCGCCGCAACCGGGCGAAGTGGTCCCAAGGGACTCCCGCCTCGTAAAGGCAGGAATCCTTGAGATCGATCTGGGGCAGCGTCGCCATCAGAAATCCACCCGCACCGAGCCGCCGAACGTGCGCGGCAACGATGGCACAAGAAAGTTGTAGGGGAAGCCCGCACCGCGCAGATCAAGACCGTAAACGTAGGTTTTGCGTTCAAACAGGTTGTTCACAAAGCCCTTCAACGTCACGTTACCGGTCTTGAAGGCTGCTGTCAGGTTGACTTTGGCATACCCGCTTTGCTGCAGTTCAGAATTGACCTGACCCGACCCGGCCACGTTCACATCGCCAAAGGGTGAGAAGTACTGTTTGCTGAAATAGGCCACGCTGGGCGAAATCGTCAGCTTGCCCGCAGAGCCATCATACGGTGTCAGATCCATGCCCGCCTGAAGCGTCCATTCAGGCGCGAAGGGCAGCGAATTGCCATTCAGAACCGTGCCTTGCAGGGTCAGCGATTTATAACGGGCGTGAAGGTAACCGACCGAAGCGTTGAGGCTGAGCATCGGCGAAACGCGCGCGCTGGCTTCCAGTTCGCCGCCATAGACTTCAGACTTGGGCGCGTTGACCAGGAACGACACCGGCCCTGCCCGCGTATCCTGCACCTGCTGGTTCTTGTAGTCATAATAGAACGCAGCGCCTGTCAGCGTCAGTACACCGCCATAACGGCCTTTGAAGCCCAGTTCATAGGCATTGACCTTTTCAGGGTCGATATAGCTGATACCGACAGACGAGGTATAACCGCCACCATTGAAAGCGCCCGAACGATAGCCACGGTTATAGCTGGCATAGAGCAGCGTGCCACCAGCGGTTTCATACCCCAGCGCCACGCGGCCCGTCAGCGCGTTATTGCGGCCTTTCAGCCCGAAGCGGGCGTTCGGATCATAAGCGCAAGCGCCGGGAGGGCCAGCGCAGGGAACGGTAGTGGCCAGCGGCACCGGGGTATCGTCCACTCCGCCGAAGAACAGATAGGCGAACCCGTCCTTGTACGTGGCGCGATCCCAAGTGTAGCGCGCGCCCACGGTCAGCGTCAGGGCGTCGGTCAGCTTGTAATCGCCCTGTGCGAACACGGCGGTCGACTGGCGGCGCTGGTTGTAGTGCTGATAGAACCCGCCATCGACGCCCGGCCCCAAGGCGCTGCCGATGTTGAAGCGGTTGTCGGTGACCACACGGTCCCAACCATAGAAAGCGCCCGCGACAAGGCTAAGCATATCGGCCGAATAGTTGAACCGCGCTTCTTCGCTGAACTGGTCGTAATCCGAAATCCAGCGGATTTGCAGGATATCCAGCGGCGAACCATCTGCCGCCTGATCGAGATCCTGCTTGCCACCATCGCGCGAAGTGATCGACGTGAAGGTCAAAGTATCGCTGATTTCATAGGCGATGTTCGCGGAAAAGCCCCAAGCGTCAGTCTTGGAAAGGCCGATGCGGTTTTCGTTGGTTTCAAAAAAGCCCAGACCGCTGCGGAAAGGGGCAAAGCCGTGGATCGCGGTACCAGTGCCCCGGTCACGCCCGGCGTAAGCCTTCAACTTGATATCCAGCGGTCCGTTGCCCGGACGGATACGCAGCATGGCGCGGCCTTGCAGGCTGTCCTGCGCATAGGGATCGCGCGCGCCGGGCGCGGCATTGCGCAACTGACCGTCGCCATTCACCAGATTTCCGGCAATACGAAGACCGACGGCATCATCCACCAGTGTCGTTTCAAGCGCCGCTTGCGCGGTGATGGTATTGAACCGGCCATAGCCTGCTTCGGCATAACCATCAGTGCCTGAAAGCGATGGCGCGCGGGTGATGAAGTTGATCGCACCGCCGGTGGTGTTGCGGCCAAACAGCGTGCCTTGCGGCCCGCGCAGCACTTCCACGCGATCAAGATCGAACAGACCCATCCCGTGCGCGGTGCGATTGGCAAGGTAAACGTCATCCAGATAGACGCCGACCGGCGAGGCCTGATTGGAGTTGTATTCGTTCGCCACCGAAATGCCGCGCAACGAGAAGTTCGGCTGCGTCGATCCGTAAGGGCTGGAGATCTGCAGGTTTGGCACAGCCGATTGAAGGTTGGCCGAATTGCTGATGCCCTTGGTCGCAAGGCTATCCCCGCTGACCGCAGAAATGGCGATGGGCACTTCCAGCACCGATTGTTCGCGGCGCTGTGCGGTGACCACGATTACGCCATCGTCACCCGGTGCGGTTTCCTGCGCCATTGCGCTGACGGGGCAAAGCGCTGTGCCCAAAAGGAACGCGCGCGCTACAAGGTTCTTCATCCATCTCTCTCCCAGGTCGGGCCGGATTTTTCCGGCATTCTCGATGGGACCTGATAGGATGCGCCGCAGCGAAAGGCTTTTCATGTGCTGGCGCAGAAATTTGCATAATCTTGCGCTGTGTAGAGCAGTTCAGGGTATCGAATTTGGCAAAGGTGCAATGGCGATGCGCGACGACTGGAATGATCCCAGCCAAAGCTCACGCCCTGCCAGCGCTACTGCCGAAAGGCCGTTAAAGCCAGCGCGGGGAGTGCCATAGGCGACCGTGCCGATGCGCTCCTTGACCAGATCAACCTGACCCACGATCCAGCCGCGATGGCACAGCATGGGATCGGCCACGCCGTTATCAACCTTGCGCAAACCGCCGCAGGCCGGTTCATCCAACCGCATTCCGGCCAAAAGCAATCTGCCGCCGGACCAATGGATATTATCTGGCATGAAATCAGGCGCATTGATGCGGGCTAGTGGCTCGGCAGTATCCGCGCGATCATAGATGACAACCGCGTGCCAGCCGAAAGCGACGACATAGAATCTGCGCTGATCGGGATCGGTTTCGATGCCGTTGTTGCCGGGAAGATCGGTGCCGGGAAGCAGCGTGAAAGCTGTATCACCCGGTTGCCATTGCCATACCCCGCCCGTCCTGCGCCCCAGCATGAAATCGCCAATCGTGGTGCCGGGGCGCGTCAGCACGGTAACCAGCGCAGTACCATCATCAAACTGGGCGACACTGTTACCCACCTGCCCTTCAGGCATAGGCAGACAGCCGCGCCAGACAAGGCTGGGAGCCACACCTGCCGCTGCCATCACGTCAAACACCTCGATCGTTTCCCGCCCGCCATGGTTCACCACCAGCAGGCGATAGCGCCCCTCACCCGTTTTGCGCAGCGACAGGCCGCGTGTGTTGAACAGAGCGGGATCGACCGGAGCAGGGCAATGCGGAAAGACTTTGTGATTGGGCTGCACTTGCGCTGGAGCAGCGATGAACCAAGGCCTGAAATCGCGGGTGGTGGTATCGACCAGTTTCAGCCCTGCTCCCTGAACAAACCCGCTGGCGATCAACCAGCGGGTGCCGGGAATGGCGACAATATCCTCTGGCTTTTGCGCTCCACACAGATAGGCCAGTTCGCTGTCAGCCTCGCACTGCTGCGATGGGGCCTGCGCCATTGTTGGCGCGCAAAAAGCCATTGCCAGCGGGGCAAGTGCAAGGCGCAGATGGACCATCAATCGCGCGGACGGTTTGCCGCGCGGTTCGGTTCCGCCACCGGAGGGCCAAGACGCGCCATATCGGCAAAGTGGGGCCACGCCACGGCGCTTTGCGTTTCGCCCAACCAGACAAGGCGCGGCTTTTTGGGATCGAACGCGGGCCAGCGGCCAAGACCGGGACTTTGCGGAACGCCGCTGCGGGCGAACGATACGATGGCGGCGGCCATTTCATTTTCCAGCGTCTGGTCCACCAGTTCCCACACGCGCGTCTGGCGGAACAGATTCAGTGCCGGACGAGTGCGCAGCCAATAGGGCACATCGCCGGTGTGATAGGCCCCGACGGTTGCCGGATCGTGGTCGCTGAACGTGATGCCGGGCGCATAAGGCTGACGCCGCGCGAACAGGAAGGCGTATGTGGGCGCAGTGCCATGGCTGTGCTGCGCAGTGGCCCAATCAGCCATTTGCCGCCCCACTGTGCCATCACGGGCAAGGTCTGCCGCTGCCCGCGCCGGAGTTTCGCCACGATAGGCCTTGACCACCTGCGCCGCATTGGCGGAATAGCGCGCCTGCACCGCGCTGGCGAAATCGGCTTCAGTGGCGATGGGGCCGAAGGGGCGGAAACTTTCATCGCGGGTATAGCCGATCAGCACTGGAACATCGGACTGAGCCTTTGCCGCAAAGGCATCTTCGGCGCGCATGGGAATGACGTTACCGTCCTGCACAATGGCATCGCGCCGCGTGGTGGCCGCAGCAATGCGGTCGCCCGGAAGACTGCGCATTTCGGCAAGGGATGCCGCGCCCAGTTCCTTTTGCAAAGCCTGTCCTTGTGCTTCGGCGGTGGCCAATGGCGTCGGGCCGATCATGCCGCCAAAGGCCGACCCGCTCATCGCCACGGCGCGCGCGAACAGGCCTTTAGCGCGTGGCGCGATTTGCAGGAGCGAGACGGACATCGCGCCTGCCGACTGGCCGACGATAGTGACGTTCGCCGGATCGCCACCAAAAGCCTCGATATTATGCTGCACCCATTCCAGCGCAGCAATCTGGTCCATCAGGCCATAATTGCCCGACCCGCCATGGCCGGATTCTGCCGAGAGTTGGGGATGGGCAAGAAAGCCCAAAGCGCCAAGGCGATAAGCGATGTTGACGCGAACGACGCCCTCACTCGCTAGCCCTTCGCCCGAATAGTTGGCCATGGATGCTGAGCCAACATTGAACCCGCCGCCATAGATCCAGACCACAACCGGAGCCTTGGCCGCGCCTTTGGGTGCCCAAATGTTGAGGTAGAGGCAATCTTCGCTGGTGGCTTCGTTGCCAAAGTAGTGGTTCTGGCGCGATCCACGCAACGGTTGCAGGCATTCAGGCGCAAACCTGTCGGCATGAAGCACGCCCTGCCATGGCGTGACCGGCTGCGGGGCTTTCCAGCGCAGATCACGCAAGGGCGGCGCGGCAAAGGGCACGCCGAGCCATGCCGACAGCCCTGATGGCAAAGTGATGCCCTCCACCTGCCCGCCTTCAACCGCAACAGGCTGTGCAAGAACGGGAGTTGATGCACCAAGCAGCAGCGCTGCCAGAACCTTTCGGATCATCGGCGGGGCACTCCCAGCTTTTCATGAAAGAAATCGAACGTCGCGTTCATCGCGGCGAGCGAGGCTTTACGGGTGTCGTCCGCGTTCTTGCCGATGAAGCTGTGATCGGTGGCAGGGTAATAGATTGCCTCTACCGGTACGCCTGCGGCCTTGAATGCGGCTTCGGCCTGCTGTGTCTGCCCCACCGGCACCACTTTATCGTCAATGCCATGGATCAACAGGAACGGCGGGTCTTTGGGATCGAGATAGGTCAGTGGGCTGGCGGCGCGCAGCGTTTCGTCCGCACAGCCCCCTTCCTTGCAACCCATCAGCCGCTGTTCGGCGGAACCGGCAATGCCCTTGCGCGGCAGAGTGGCCATGTCGAAAATGCCATACCAGCTTGCCACGGCCTGCACGCAATGGTCCTGCGCCGATGCCGGGTCGAGGGCAGTTTCACGGCAGGCAAGGCCTGCCATGGCGGCAAGGTGCCCGCCAGCGGAACCGCCGAATACACCCACCCGTTCAGGATCAATGCGGTATTGACCGGCATGTTCGCGCAAAAAGCGCAGCGCGGCATTCACGTCACGGCTTTGCGCAGGGAACGGCGCTTCGCCGGAAAGGCGATATTCGACACTGGCAACGGTGAAGCCTTCGGCAGCGAAGGCGGCCAGCATCTGCGGGAAGTTTTCGAACGCGCCCGATTGCCGGGTGTGGCCGCCCATCCAGCCGCCACCGTGAACATATAGCACCAGCGGATGCGGGCCTTTGCCCTTGGGCACATAGATGTCGACGATCTGTGGGCGGAAGCCGGGCTGGACCTGATAGGTCACATCGCGCCATGCGGTAACGCCCTTGGGAAAGGCGATGGGCTGTTGAGGAAAGCGGTCTTCAAGCTGGGGTTCTGGCCCCACGCCCATAACGCGCGGCGCGGTGACCTTGGGAGCGGCAGCGGCCAACGGCACAGCCGTGATCGCGGCGCAGGCCAGCCATACGGCCATCGACAGTCTGTTCATCATTCCTCTCCGTTTTTATCGTTGCTTGGCGCGCCGTCAGTTGACGCGGAAAAAGCGGATGCGCACCGCGCGTTGCCCATCGGGCAAGGTCACAGGATCCAGCGTGCCAATGAAACAGCCTTGTGAAAGCCAATCGTATTTGCCCAGCGGCGCTTCGAACACAGGATGCGTGCGCACTTGCGCCTTCGGGTCAATCGCGCGGCAACTGACCCCGGTGTTGACCACGTTGATGACCGCGCCATCATCGGTCTTCAGCATGTAATCGGCCTTGATTTGCAGACAGCCATCGGCGCGCCGCAATTGCCCGTCCCAGCCGCCGCCAATGATCGTGCCCTTGATCCCCGGACCTTCGAATGTGCCACCGGTAATCGGCACGATGTTGCGCCCGCCATTGGCAGTGGCACCCACTGCCTGATCGGGACCAAGCCTGACCGTTTCTTCAAACGCGAAGACCAGCGCAGGGTCAGCCGCATGGGCCGAATGGGCCGCAACAGAAAACGCAACAAAGACCAGAAATTTGCGCATCATCATCACCCCGGAAAGTCGTTCTTGTGCCGCGCCTGCGCCGCCAGCCGGATCGGCGCATTGACGGCACCGTAGCCAGCATAGCCATGCCGCTGCACAACTTCGAAAAACACGCGGCGAGCAAACGCCCGGCTATAGAACTGGAAATATTCGGTTTCCGCGCCAGCTTCATCCACAACACGGTCATAGAGCACGTCCAGCGCGGCCATCCTGTCAACCTGCGCTGGATCGATGTCCCAGCGTGCCTCCAGATCGTCGTAATAGTTGCGCGGGATTTCCAGCCGCTCCATCGCGGTATCTTGCGCAGCCTGCGCCACGGCAAACACATTACCGGTGCGGAACGCGATATGCTGCACCCCTGCACCGAAATAATTCTGGATGAACCGCGATGACAGCGACTGGCTGGCCAGCGATCCATTCAGCGTGAAGCGCACCACACCGTCGGCACTTTCCACCGCCTGACTTTGCACCAGCCCCATCGGATCAGCAATCTCAAGCTGCGGCGTCTTAGTCATGTCGAACAGGGAAACGTAGAATAGCAGCCAGCTCAGGAACTCTTCATACTGCATGGTCTGCGCAATATGGTCGACCGCATCGATCAGCGGGGCGTCGATGACAGGTTCCAGCGGATGCGGAAATTCGTGGCGCCACATGGCGTCGCGCGTGGCGGCATCGACGAAATAGACCAGACTGCCGCCTACCCCGCGCACGCTAGGAATTGGCCATTCGTCAGGCGCCACGGCCTGTTCGAAACGCGGAATGTGCAGGAATTCCGCCCGTGCCAGCGCCGCGCCCACGTCATCCACGGCAAGGCCGATGGCGCAAACCGATGCGCCGTGCACCATGTCGAAACTATGAGCCAGACCTTCGGGTTCGCAATTGACCACGATGTTGATTGCCCCCTGTTGCCAGCGGGTCACATCTTTCGACCGGTGGCGCGCGGTGGGACGGAAACCCAGCGGGCGCAACATGCCGCCCAGCAGGTCAGCCTCTTCATGGCTGGCGGCAAATTCGATGAATTCAACACCGCCCGGCTTCACTCGTGGCGGCAGCGCCTCAGCTTCCACCGATGGCTGTGCAATGCCGCCCTGCATCAGCCGCAGCGACCGATACCCATCCAGCGCCACGCCATGCGCAGACCCGGCGCGGAACCGGTCATTGAATATCTCAAGGCTCCAATAGCCCTGATAGCCGATGCGACGGATGGCATCCGCCCAATCGTCCAGCGGGAAGTCCCCCTGGCCCGGCATTGAACGGAAATGGCGGCTCCACTGCAAAAGCTCCATGTCCAGCACCGGCGCATCGGCCACCTGCACAATGAACAGCTTTTCCGGGCGAATATCGCCAATGCTGCTGGACGGCACGCGCCGCGACAGCGAATGGAAGCTGTCGAGCACAAGGCCGATAGCAGCATGATCGACATCGCGCACTATGCTCCACGCATCGCGGTGATCGTTGACATGGCGGCCCCATGCCAGCGCTTCATACCCGATGCGCAAGCCCCGCGCCGCCGCACGCTCGCCCGCCTCGTGCAGGTCGGCAATGGTGCGGGCGCGGTCAGCATCGGCCAATGGGGAGCAGCTTGAACAGACCAGAAGCAGGTCGGTGCCCAGCTCCTCCATTACGTCGAACTTGCGCTCCAGCCGGTCGAACGCCCGCTGCCGCTGCACCGGGGGCAGGCCCTCCAAATCGCGGAAGGGCTGAAACATGGTACAGGCAAGGCCAAGATCGGCCATCCGTGCGCCAATTTCGCGCGCGGACATGTGGGTTGAAAGCAGGTCGTTCTCGAACACTTCGGCCCCATCGAAACCGGCGTCCGCAATTGCCTGCAGCTTGGCGTCCAGCGTGCCGCTGATCGACACCGTGGCAATCGAGGTTTTCATCACCTGACTCCGGCTCCCGCACCCGGCTTTTACTGACCGGTGTTGACAAAAGGATGAAATGTTAGGAACTAGTTCGTTACATAAATGCACTTCGGGCGCAAGGGGATGAATCGTGAAAGGGCAGGCTGATGCGCTGGGCAAGATGCGGGAAATTCCCGCACGGCCGCGCGCGGCGTGCAGACCCGGCGAAAAAATGCCGCTAAGGCAAGGTTCGGCATCCGCCCTGCCCGGCGCAGACGTGGTGTCCCGGTCAATTGTCCCGAAGGAAGCGCCCTTGCCCTCTACCGTGCCCGAACCCGAAACCGAAGGCCAGACAACCGGAAAGCCCGCCCGCCGCAGCCGCGCCGAAAGCCGCGAACAAGCGATGAACCAGATCATCGACATCGCCACCGGCGAATTCGTGGAAAAAGGATTGGCAGGCGCGCGGATTGACGAGATTGCAGGCAAGGCGACCAAGCGCAAAATCTACTATTATTTCGAAGGCAAGGACGAGCTTTACCGCGCCGTGCTGCAACGCGCCTATGCCCGCGTGCGGGAAAGCGAAGCGCAAGTGGATATCGACAGCGGCAGCGCGGTAGACGCTCTGCGCCGCCTGATCGAACATGACGTGCACTACCACGCGCGCCACCCGGAACTGGTGCGGCTGGTGATGAACGAGAACATCCATCGCGCCGATCATCTGAAGCAGATCGAAGGTCTGCCGTCGGGCAACAAGATCGTGATCGACCTGCTGACGCGCATCATCGCGCGCGGTGAGGCCGAAGGCAGTTTTCGCCCCGGCATCGACCCTGTCGAACTGCATATGAGCATGTCCGCGCTCAGTTTTTATAACGTATCCAACCAGTTCACCTTCGCGCACAACTTTGGGGTGGACATGACCAGCCCCGAAGCGGTGACGCGCAGGGCGAGCCAGGTTGCCGACATTATCCTGGCCTGGGTGACCAAGAAGGACTGACCGCAACGCGCGGGGGAGCATCACCCCCGCGAGACGGGCAGTCATTGGTGTCTCCGACCGGGACACAAGGAGAGGGAATAATGGCTGCACCGATCACCGCATCTGACGATGCCGGTCCTGAACACGCGAACTGGACGCGCAAGACCCTTGCCATCGTGGCGCTGTGTTTTGCCATCAACATGGCTGATGGCGTGGACGTGACGATCCTGTCGTTCATAGCGCCCCGGCTTCAGGCCGAATGGAATATCGGCCCGGACGTGATGGGCAACCTGTTCAGCGCCGGGCTGATCGGCATGGCCATTGGCGGCATGCTGATCGCACCGATGGCTGATCGGGTGGGGCGGCGCGCGGTGATTCTGGCCGCGCTGGCGTTGATGTCAGTGGGCATGGTGGCCAGCAGCTTTGCTGGCAGCGTTACCGTGCTGTTTGCGATGCGGGTGGTGGTCGGCGCGGGCATTGGTACCGTGCTCGCGGCGATGGCTGCACTGGCCGCCGAAAGCGCGCCCGCCCGCCATCGCAACCTTGCCGTGGGGGTGGTGCAGGCAGGCTATCCCTTCGCCGCTGTGTTCACCGGACTGATCGTGGCAAAGCAATTGCCGGTGCATGGCTGGCAGGCGATGCTGCTGGGCGCGGCGCTACTGACGATCGTGCTGTTTCCTGCAGCGTGGGCCGTGCTGCCAGCGGGCAAGCCTGCCCCCGGCAACAGTGAAGGCGGCAAGGTAGGCATGTTGTTTGCCCCTGCCCTGCGCGCGCGCACAATTGCGCTGTGGGGTGCGGTGTTTTTTGGCCTGATGGTACTCTATTTCATCGTAAGCTGGATTCCCAAGCTGTCGATCGCGGCCGGTCTTTCAGAAACGAACGGTATCTATGCAGGCGCGCTGTATAACCTTGGCGCGTTCGTGGGCACCATGGGAATGAGCGTGCTGGCGCTGCGGGTGCCGCTGGGCCGTCTTGTGCCTACCATGCTGCTGCTGGCTGGCGCTGCCATGCTGGTGTTCGGATCGGTGACCATGCCGGTTTGGCTGACGCTGCTGGTCGCCTTCCTGATCGGTGTTTTGCTGCAGGGCGGATACAACGGGGTCTGGCCGATTGCGGCGGGTGCCTATCCAGCGGAAATCCGTGCGACAGGCGTGGGCTGGGCGATTGGCGTGGGCCGTGGCGGCGCGGTGGTCGGCCCTATGCTGGGCGGATACCTGATGGCCGCAAATGCCGCGCTTCCCCTGCTGTTTGCCGCCTATTGCCTGCCTCTGGTGATCTGCGCATTCAGCGCGGTCATGGTGGAGCGCAACAAAGTGTTACCATCCAGTAACAACTAATTTGACAGGAACTGGTTCGTAACATAAATGAACCTCGTAACCGGCGACTCAAGCCGGTGTGGAGGAGGATGACTATGCATTTGAGGGGCACTCGCCTTGCATTTTCCGCGTCGCTGCTGTCGGTAAGCATTGCGCTTGCCGCACCGGCTTTCGCGCAGGATGCAGCCGCACAACAGGCAACCGACGCAGGCGAAACCGCCGCTGTCGATGACCGCGAAATCATCGTTACCGGCTCGCTGATCCAGCGCCCGAACAACACCGCCGTCAGCCCGATTGTCAGCGTGGGCGAAACCGCCATCCGCGAAACCGGGCAGGCCAACCTTCAGGACGCGCTGAACCAGTTCCCCAGCTTTACCACCGCAGGCAACGCCAACACCGGTGGTCAGGGGACTGGCGGACGCGCCTCGGTCAACCTTCATGGCCTTGGCACCAACCGCAACCTTGTGTTGCTGGATGGCAAGCGCCTGCCGCTGTCGGACATCAACGGTAACGTCGACATCAACATCCTGCCCGATTCCATTATGGGCGGCGTTGACGTCATCACGGGCGGCGCCTCGGCCATCTATGGTTCGGACGCAATTTCAGGCGTGGTCAACTTCAAGACACTGCGCGCCTTCGATGGCGTGCGGATGGACATGCAGAACTCCATCAGCGAACGCGGCGATGGCTACAAGTTCAACGGCTCGCTCGCCTTTGGCAGCGGCTTTGCACAAGATCGCGGCCATGTAATCGCGGCGTTCAGCTATGCCCAACAGGATTCGATCAACGGCAGCAAGCGCGACTTCTTCTTTGACAAGACGCCTTCGTCGTTCATTGGCACAGGCACCTTCGTTCCCAGCGCCACAAATGCACCGACGCTGGCCGCCGTCAACGGCATATTCGCAGGCTATGGTGTGACGGGCATGCCCGCCACAGCCAACCTGCTGAACCTTGGCTTCAATAACGACGGCACGCTGTTCACCCAGACCGGCGCGCGCAATTACAAGGGTGCGAACGGCAGCAACGGCTACCTTGTCGTCGGCAACAACGTGCGTATGCCGGTCGGTCAGCAGATCGACTTTGCCAACGCGCTGAAGCGCAAGACCGCGTTCATCAAGGCCGATTACGATCTCACCCCATCGCTGACCGCCTATGGCCAGTTCATGTATGTCGATCTTTCAGTCCACACTGCGTCGGGTGGCAGCCTTACCCAGTTCGGCACGCTGACCACCATACCGGTTACCAACCCTTTCATCCCTGCTGATTTGAGCACGGTTCTGGCATCGCGCCCGAACCCCAACGCACCGTTCACCTGGAACGGTCGTTATGTCGGCGTGCCTTACAAGAACTGGGACGAAAACTACGTCGTCGAACAGTACATGGCGGGCCTCAAGGGTGACATTACCGATGGCTGGTCGTTCGATTTCTATGCCTCGTATGACCAATCGGTCCACGATCAGCAGCTGAACGATGCCGTGGTAAAAAGCCGCGTGCAGACGCTGCTCAATGCGGCTGATGGCGGCAAATCCATCTGCGCTGGCGGGTTCAATCCTTTTGGCGATGCCAATGCACGCGCACTGTCACCGGCCTGCGTTGCCTACATCACCAAAAGCGCCTTCTCGAAGGAAAAACTCAGCCAGACGCAGGCGCAACTTCAGGTCAACGGCAAACTGTTCGACCTTGGCGCTGGCCCTGCCCAGATCGCGCTGGTTGCAGGCTATCGCAAGAACAGCTTCAACTACACGCCAGACAGCGATCTTGCCGCACAGAACATCGAAGCCGTCATCGCCTCGCAGGCCGCATCGGGTCGCATTTCGGTCAAGGAATTCGCCGCACAGGTCGATATTCCGTTGCTGGCCGACAAACCGTTCGTGCGTGAACTGGGTATCGGTGGCGCGGTGCGCTTCTCCGACTATTCGGTCACCGGCGCGGTCACCAGCTATGAAATTGACGCCCGCTGGAAGCCTGTCGACGCCTTGCTGATCCGTGGCAGCTATCAGCGCGCGGTGCGTGCGCCCAACATCGGCGAACTGTTCTCGCCGCAGCAAGGCACGCAGCTTGTCATCGGCACGCCACCTTCGGCGCTGGGCGATCCGTGTGACGTGCGCTCAAACGCCCGCACAGGTGCCAATGGCGCGCAAGTTGCCGCGCTGTGTGTGGCACAAGGCATCCCGCAGGCAGCGATTTCCAGCTACACCTTCCCCACCACGGCAACCGGCCAGCTTGTTTCGGGCAACACCAACCTTACGCCCGAACGCGCTGACACGTTCAACGTCGGCTTCGTGCTGAACTCGCCGATCCAAAGCGGGCTGTTCTCCGACCTCACTCTGTCGGTCGACTACTACAACATCTCGGTCAAGAACGTGATCTCGACGGTGCCCGGCCTGACCGTGTTGTCCAAGTGCTTCAACCTTGACGGGTCGAACCCCACCTATGACGCCAGCAACCTGTACTGCGGACTGATGGTGCGCGACAACGGCGGGCAGTTGACCACGGTGGCGACGCCTTACCTCAACCTTGGCGCGGTCAAGACCGATGGCGTCGAAGCACAGGTGAACTGGACCGTTCCGGCCAGCTTCCTGGGCGGAGAAAGCAGCCGCCTGTTCGTAAATTCCGCTGTGGGTTGGCTCAACAAGTACAAACTGCAACTGCTGCCGGGCGCGGCTTATCTTGATTACACCGGTATCAGCAACGGTGCCGCTGGCGTCAGCAGCCTGCCCCCGCGCGCCACGCCCAAGTGGAAGGCCGTTACCAGCTTCGGTTACCGTTCCGACGGCGGTACGCTGGGCCTGCGCTGGCGCTATCAAAGCGCGATGAAGGACACGACTTCGGTCCTTACCCCTGCCACCGCACAAGTCGGCGTGGGCGCCTATGCGCTGTGGGACATGTTCAGCACGATCAAAGTCGGCAAGCAGTTCGAAATCCGCGCGGGCGTCAACAACCTGTTCGACAAGGGCCTGCCCTTCGTCGCCAGTTCGCAGAACGGGACTGATGTTGCGCTCTACGATCCGGTCGGGCGGTCATTCTACCTCGGCGCTCGTGTAAACTTCTGATCCACCCTATGTCCCGGCACCGCACCACGGTGCCGGGATCTTTTTGGCAAAGGCCGCAATGATCCGCTCTGGTCTTCTTGGACGCTCCATTCTCGCATCACGTTCTCCTGAACTGCATGAGAAGGAAGCGCAGGCTTTGGGCCTGGACCTCAGCTATGAACTGTTCGATTTCACCGCGCGCAGCCTTACTGACGATGATCTGGCCCTGACGATGGCTGGTCTTGTCGAACAAGGATTCAGCGGCTTCAACGTCACCTACCCGTTCAAGCAAGCAATCATTCCGCTGCTGGATGAACTGGACGAAAGCGCCGCCGCCGTGGGCGCGGTCAATACCGTAGCGATACGGGACGGCAGGCTGATCGGCTTCAACACCGACATGACCGGCTTTCGCGGTTCGCTGATGGATGGGCTGCCCGGTGCAGCGCTTGATCGTGTAATTCAGCTTGGCGCAGGCGGCGCAGGCGCGGCCGTGGCGACTGCACTGCTATCGCTGAATGTCAAAACTCTGGTGCTGGTCGATGTGGATGCAGCGCGGGCCAGTGCGCTTGCCGCAGACCTGATCGAGCGATTTCCGGCCGCAGCGGTCGTGCCCTGCATGCCCGACCAGCTTGATACCAGCAATGCAAATGGCATCGTCAACGCGACCCCAATCGGCATGAACGGAAAACCCGGCATGCCCCTGCCCTCCAGTGCGATAGAAACACGCCACTGGGTAGCAGACATCATCTATTTCCCCCCTGAAACCGAGCTTCTTCGGGTCGCAAAATCGAAGCAGTGCCGGACCATCAACGGGGTCGGCATGGTCGTGGGGCAAGCCGCACGCGCGTTTGAGATTATCACCGGTTGCCCGGCAGACGCAGCACGCATGCTGCAAAGTCTGGACTGACGCTAATCCCGGCCTACAATTTATACGCATCCCTGCTTCTGTGAGTAACGCCCGCACGAAGATGCGGCGAAGTGGCTATCAGCGCGCGACCACCTTGCCTTCCGACATTTCGGTTGCGTCAATTTTTGCCCGTTCGGTGTCAGGTCCGCCACCCACAGAACCATCGTTGAAAAAATTCAGCGGTTCATTGGCCGCCGCGCTAAAATGCGGCCATGGCGCCAGTCCGGAATCACTGGGGTTGGCACGGAATCTTAACAGGATCGATCGACGGGTCGAAACCGCCAACCTTTTTTCGGATTGCTACGTGCTTGCCAGCAAGGCCGATCAGGAAAGAGTCGTAAAACTTCTGGCCGATCTGCTTTATCAACGCTTGGTCATCCAACCCCCGAATGGCAGACGTAGCGTCCATTTTTCTTTCGCGGTGCAATCCCGAACTGATCGAGAAACACCGGGTGAACAACTTGGCACAGCTCATTTCAAGCGAATTTGGCAATGAGACGGCCGAACGGATGGCAGTGCCGATCCAAACCACAGCATATGTGCTGAACCGGGTGGAAAATCACGAAAATTACGTGACTTCCGTAAGCCAAATGGTGCTGTCTCGGACTTGGCGAATGACAAATCACCTCGAACAAATCCGTTACTATGGAAGCTCACAAAAGGCGGTCTATGCGATCGTTCGACACGTCGGTGAAAGAGGAGCACGCGCCCAGTTGATTGCCCAGGATCTCGCGCGTCTGATCGCGATCAGGGACAATATCGCCAAAGACCATCACACTGAAGCAATGGTAACGCAGTTGTCTGAACGGATACTTGACTCACTCATCGCTATGCAGCTCCAACGTGCAGTGCTGAATTCGGCAAGGGGGCGCCTCAAGCTCTGATTGTGCAGCCCGGCGGCTACGAAAATATGGTCTCCGAAGGGTTCACTTGGCGGCGATCATGTCAATCGCGACCTGCATGATCAGGTATTCGTCCTCGAGCGAGAAGCCGATACGAGTCGCACGTGGTAGCCGTAGCGTATAAGGAAAGTGCGTCGCGCAGGCATCAGTTCACGCCGCTTTTCCAGCGCGCGGCCACGGCGATAGGCTCTCTCCACCGCCGATGCCACGGTATGCGCCAAAGCCATTTCGACCTCTACCGCGCTCCGGGTTCTCGCCAGTTCGCAAGCCTTTGACCTTGGCCTTGGCGCGCTCGGCAAGGGGATCGAGGCCGGCGATCAGCATAGCGCGAATATCTGCCGCGCGTTCGCGGGCCTCTGCCTGCGTCACGTCAAGGGCATTGCCCAAACCAAGTTCGATTCTTTGACCAGCAGCGTGCCGATAAAGATCCAAGACCCGCCAGATGTGCGAATCCGCAGATAGAGGCCACCTCCATCGGACAGACATTGGGCTTGGTGAGTGTGGCCACCTGCCTGGCCGAAAGTTTGTTACGCGCGCAAAGGCATGATGCACACAAACTGGCGGCTTAAATTGGCAATTCAAGCCATAATTTCGGCGCTGGCTTAAAGCGATTTCCTATGAACTTCAGTGAATACAAAACCCACACAAAAAGCCGGGCAATCCGGGCTTTCTGAGCGTTCACCTTGGTTCGTGAAAGTGTGCTGAAATGCAGCACCTGGCGGAGAGGGTGGGATTCGAACTTGCATCCAACAATCAGTAAATGCTGCGCATAAGCGCCCGGTTTTGGGCAGCATACCATAAATCATACCATAGCGTGGTTATCCCCCTTTCCCATGGCCGACCACGAATGGCCCCTGCCCCGGCTCTTCCGCACGTCCAGCATAATTGCGCATCATTGAAGTCGCAGCCTTGCATCATGGATGAGCGGATAAGGTCGGTAATTTTTCGGGCCTATGCCTGCATTCTATGGGGTTGCCGGGTATGCCGCGCAAACACCTAACATTTATAACATACCTGCAATTTCAAATACTTACGGCATCATGTTATTATAATATAGATATAATCAGATAATATCGAATAGAGGTAATGTTGGAGGCTAGGAAAATCCTTAAAAATCAATGAGGTTATGTCGGGCGGGCAAAAATATTACGTCAGGATTAGGCCTCGCTTATCACATCAAAAATGGCGGATTTCTGCGGATTTTCGGGAGGAAACCGAGGCATGTGATAAAGATTATGCCTTTGCGCGATATGGGGGTGTCCAGCGCCTGCATCGCCAACCACCCAAATTGCATAATTCGAGATGAAGAAGCCGAAAGCGTGGCGTGGGGGCGAGCGCGGCGCGCTGGGGGTGATGGCGGTGGTCCGGGGGGCGTGGTAGGGGCCGGAGGTGCCCTTCCTGATCGCCCTCGCCCTGACAGCCGCTGCCACCTGCATCGCCCACGTCTCAGACGGCGACACCATCCGCCTGCGCAGTGGCGAGCGGGTGCGACTGCTAGGCATCGATGCCCCCGAACTGTCGGGGTCAGAACGATGCAGCGCGCGCTCCCGCGCCCGGCTGAAGCACAGCCGGAACCCCAGTTGGTGCGATCCTGCGAAAGCTGAAAAGGCAAAGGCCGCGCTTGAGGCGTTCCTCATGCGCGGCCCGGTTCGCCTAGAACGGCGGGGGCAAGACGTTTACGGTCGCACGCTTGCCCACGTTACAGTCAACGGTCGTGACGCAGGCGACTGGCTGATCAGCCGTGGCCTTGCCCGTCCTTGGCGCTAGTTGGAAATAATCACTTCCCCGGCGATCTTGGACTTGTCCATGCCACCCACGGTGTAGCGCACCTTTTCGCCTTCAATCTGGAAGCCGTCGAAGATCCGGCGCACTTCGGGATGGTCATTCAGCGATAGAATGAACCGGCCCCGGATGCCGCGCAGCTGCTTGGCCATCGCTTCGAATTCCTCGCGCTTGAACATGTCCCGGCCATAGTCCGTTTCGGACCCAAAATAGGGCGGATCGAGGTAGAACAGCGTGCCGGGCCGGTCATAGCGGGTGATGAAATCCGCCCACGGCAGGCGCTCGATGATGACCCCCGATAACCGTTCATGCACCGCCTCGATCATCGGCCCTGCCTTGGCAATGTCGAACCGCGCGCCCGCGCCCAGCACCACGCCAAACCCGCGCCCATTTACCTTGCCGCCGAACGCCAGCCTTTGCAGGTAAAGAAACCGCGCCGACCGTTGCAGATCGGTCAGCGACGATGGCTCCAGCGCCATCAGCTTTTCGAACCCGGCCCGGCTGGTGATCTGAAAGCGCAGCATGTCGAGGAACGGCACGTAATGGTGCTGGATCACACGGAAGAACGTGGCCACGTCTTCGGACCAGTCGTTGATAACCTCGCCCTTGGGCCGCTGGTCGCGGCGCAGGAAAACCCCGCCCATGCCAATGAACACTTCGGCATAGGTGTCATGCGGCACGGCGTTAATCCGCTGGATGAGGCGCTTCGCCAGATTGCGCTTACCCCCGATATAGGGGGCCAGCGGCTTCACCGGATCGACCGGTAAAAACTCCGTGTCAGGATTCGACAGCATCGCATTTGTTCCTTAAATGTTCCCGCGCCGATTCGGCAGGCGGGATGGACCCAAGGCGGGACCGATTGGGGACGTGACGAGATGCAATCGTCGGATTGGGCGCTGCCAACGCCCGTCCCCCGCCGCGCGAATCAGCGCGCGCCGGGCGGAATTTTCTGAAAGCCGTTGCCAACCTGACGGATCACGGTGCCGTCGCCGCAGACGTAATCGCCAAAAGAAAGCAGCGGCACACCGGCCCAGTCGTTCACCCGCAACATACGCCGGGCCATCGGCACGATTTCGAGTTCGTAGTAGCTATCGCGGGCATCGCGGACGCTGCCAAAGCCACCGTTGTTCTGCGGAATGACCCCAACCAGTTGCGGCGGTGTGCGGTGCGCGCCCAGCATGTCGTCCCGGCTGATGTTCTTTACGTTCGCAAATTCATCCTTCGCGGTCACATCAGCAATCGGCATGATCTGGATGCCGTCCTTTTTGCCGTTGGGAATGTGGACCAGCATGTTCTTGAAATTGCCAAGGCCCTTCGACTGGCGCATCTTCTGGTCGATGGCGTCGAGCGTCTCCTGATCGGCCAGCGGCTCGCTGATATAAAGCAGGAACCCCGCATGCGCCCCGTTCAGGTAATAGCGGCGGCGAAACAGCGTGGCATTTTCCGAAAGCAGCCCGCTTTGCAGGGCCGATAGCCATTCGGGCAGGCCATAGATTTCCTGCGCCACGTCCGGTTGTTGCAGATGGAACACGCTGCCTTCGGCGTATTCATGGCTCTGGCTGACCGGCCCGTTCACGAACCAATAAATGCCCGGCTTCACCCCGGCGCGGGTGTGGATCGCGGGCGAATGCTGCGCCAGCGCCAGTCGCCCGGCAAGGTTCGGCACCCACTGCAGATAGGCATTGCCCATCTGCACGAAATCCAGCGCCCACCGCTCGAAATTGTCGCCGTCCAGCCACCGGCTGGGCTGCTGTTGCGACACCAGCATGTTGACCTTCAGCGCCACCGCGCTGCGGTGATAGGGCGACATATTGAACACCTGGGCAAGTCGCCCCATCGGCAGCGGCGGTTCATACCACTGCCCGTTGTGCCAGATCTCGAAATATTGGGTCAGTTCGCGCCGATCCAGCACGCTTTCCGGGTCGCCAAAGGTAAACATGCGCCCTTGGCCGCCACCCGATTTTGCGGGCATGCGCGACATCTTGCCTTTCGTTACGGTGGCAACCGCGGTCGATTTCCGGGGGGATTTTCGGGCAGTCATGCGCGGCTCCTCAATCGTAGAATTTCACGGTGCCGCCAGTGCCTTGGCTGGCGGTGCCTGCATCCAGTGGTTCGTTGGAAAGGGCATTCAGCAGCGCCCACGCGATGTCGGCATGACCGATTTCGCCATTGCGCCGCGCGACATAGGTTACGCCCTTCTGGCTGGCGGTAAGCTGAGGCCTGATCGCCATCAGCGCTTGCATCAGGTCGGTCCAACCCGCGTCAAACTCGATGCGGCCTGCACGGAACACATGCTGCGCCTTGATGACCAGCGCGGTCTTGCTCGCCACCGAATATTCGATCTTGCGCACCATCGGGAACCAGTTGCGGACGAGTTCCAGCACGGCCTGACCGTGCCCGGTCGTGTCGATCGATATGTCGGTGACGTGATAGCGCGCGGCGACCTGCTTGATGAAATCGGCCTGCCCCGCAAAATCCTTACCGTTCAGCCGGTATTTTTCCAGCACGCGGAACTTGCCGCCGGATTTATCCGGCGGGGCCAGCACGATCAGCGCGGCATCGTCGCGGCCCTGCTTGTTGGGGTCATACCCCAGCCACACCGGCTTATCGCCAAACGGCCTGCCGCCCGGAATGTCGATCTTCGCGGGAAAGAAATCGCGCCATTTAAGGAAGCTGTCGACGCGGGCCGGCGCAACGCGGGCATAGGGGAAGCTGCTTTCCGCATCGTCCACGTCCTCGCATTCGTAAAGATTGCGGAACGCATCTTCCGAGCATTCAAGGCGCAGCTCGCCCACATCGACCAGCTTCGACAGGCCCATGGCACAGGCCTGATGGATCGTCAGGCTTTGCTGCCACGCCCCATCGGGCATGATCGCGCCGCGTGCCAAGTTCTTCAGGCTGATGTCGAACGGCTTCTGGTCGCCCTTGGCCCGGCCCCGGTTCCATTCCTCGCCCGACCAGAAGGCATAGCTTTCGTGGGTCTTGGTCGATGGCGTCGAGAAATAGGTTTTCTTGTAGATCTTGTGGGTGGCCATGCCGCTGGCGACCTTCGCCAGTTCGGCAAAGCCGTGAACCCACGCATATTCGTCAAAATAGAAGTCGCCGCTTTCGCCCTGCGCCGTGGCCGAATTGGTCGACAGGAAATAGAAGCCGACCGATTCCAGCGCCGTCCCGGTGGGGTTGCCTTCCGCGTCGTCAGGATACTGGCCCACAAAGTCCAGTTCGATGATCTTGCCTTTAAGCTCGACCCCGGTGACCTTGCGGACCCACTTGTAGATTTCGCGCCTGAATTTCAGCGCCTGCCGCTCTGATGCGGAAATGAATATCTGGTTGCGCGGCTGCTCGCCCGCCAGCACCGCCTCGGCCACTTTGGCAAAGGCTTCGCGCGCGAAATAGACCGTGGCCCCGACCTGACGGCTCTTGCGGATCTTGCGAACGCGCTGGTCGCGCTGTTCCCACCACAGATCCTGATATTCAAACCGCCACGCTTCGAAATCGTCCAGCAGTTGCTGCCACTGATCCAGGTTAAGGAAATTCTTGCGCTTTTCCACCCGCTTGGCCTTGGCCTCGTCATCGTTGCGCCGGCCGATTTTGGGGTTCAGGTCACCTTCCTTGCCGGTGCGCTCATATTTCTGGATGCGGGCGGCCCGCTCCAACTGGCGCATCAGAAAATCGATGCGCTTCATGTCGCCTTCGGTGAACGGCTCCTTGTCCAGCAGGGTGGAAATTTTGGCCTCGATGCGGTCCACCACCACAACGATGGGCGCGTCGTTGTCCCACCCGTCGCGGCGCTTCCACGCGGCCAGCGTGGCATAGGGCACGCCCATTTCCGCCGCGATCTGGGTCTGCGTCCAGCCCCGGTGATACAGCGAACGTGCCTCGCGCCGCGCCGCTCGGTTCACCTGACGGCTGATCGCCCCATCGTGCAGATCTGCGTCGTCGTGGGCATCGTCGCGGGTGACGGCATTCGGGGCGGCGGCTTTTGGCATGGGCTGATGCCATCCACCCCACGCCCGCCCCGTTGTCGCCTGCGCAGCGCGGTAAACCGCCGCACTACCGCGCAGGCGCGTTGTCTTTGCCCCGCTGCCGGTGCCTCAAAGGGCACAACCTGCTGACCCCGCACCAACGCCCCACGGGAGCCATTTCGATGAAGACCAAGCCCTTCCTGCTCGCCACCGCCGGTTCCACCGTCGATGGCCGTGTGATCGATGAAAAGATGCTGAAGGAAATGGCCGACAGCTATGAACCCAAGACTTACGGGGCGCGGCTGAATATCGAACACGTTCGGGGCGTCACCGGCGATGGACCGTTCCGCGCCTATGGCGACGTGGTCGAACTGTCGATTGGCGAAGTCGATGTGAACTTCAACGGAAAGACCGAAAAGCGCACCGCGCTCTATGGCGCGTTCGAGGTCACGGACGATGCCAAGAAGCTGAACGGGGCGGGCCAGAAGGTCTATCCGTCCATCGAAATCGAACCCAACTTTGGCGGGCAGGGCTTCGCCTACCTGATGGGTTGCGCCCTGACCGACAGCCCCGCCTCCATCGCCACTGAACGCCTGCAATTCAACCGCACCCGTCCCGGCTCGATTACGGTTTCGAGCGACGAGGCCGCCGCGCTGGAATTTGCCGAAGCGGGCGGCCCCGATGATGGCAACTCCTTCCTGTCGAAGTTGAACGGCATGCTCGACGGCTTCGCCGCCAAGTTCACGCCCAAACAGGAAGAAAAGCCCGCCGCGAAGCCTGATGATCCCGCCGCGCCTGCCGCGTTCGATTTCACCCAGCTTCGCCCCCTGATCGAAGACCTGGGCAACTCGTTTAACACCGCCATTAACGGCCTGCGCACCGAATTTCGCGCCGATGCCGATGCGCTCGCGGTCAAGCTGAAGAAGCTGGAAGACGAAGCGGAAGGCACCCCGGCTCCGACCTTCCGCCAGCGTCCCCAGTCAACCGGCAAGAACGGCAATTACGCCAAGACCGACTGCTGATCGCTCGCCCCTGATCCCGCCAGCCCCGCCCGCTGCAACAAGGAAACATTCTCATGCGCAATGAAACCCGCGCTCTCTTCCATGCTTACTGCTCGCAGATCGCGCTGCTGAATGGCGTGGCTCTCGCCACCGAACAGTTCAACGTCGATCCCGAAATTGAACAGAAGCTTGAAACTAAGATGAAGGAATCGTCCGAATTCCTTTCGCAAATCAACGTCGTCCCGGTGACCCAGCAGGAAGGGCAGGTGCTGGGCCTGACCACCACCCGCACCATCGCGGGCCGCACAGACACCAGTGGTGGTGCGCGCCGCAACCCGACCGATCCCAGCGGCAATTCGGAAAAGCGCCGCTATCTGGCCAAGCAGACCGATTTCGACTGGGCGCGCCGCTACGCACTAATGGATGCTTGGCGTCACCGCCCCGATTTCGAAACGCTGCTGCGTGACGAAATCCTGAAGCAGCAGTCGCGCGACCGCATCATGATCGGGTGGTATGGCGAAGAAGCTGCCGATCAGACCGACCGTGTGGCAAACCCGTTGCTTCAGGACGTCAACATCGGGTGGCTGAAGAAGCTGCGCGACAATGCGCCGGGCCAGATCTTCAACGATGGCAGCCTGACGGTGAAAACCAACGGCACCAACAATGCCGCGCTCAAGGCTATCTACGTCAAGCCCGGTGTTGAACTGTTCGACGGTAACGCCGCGCACGATGCTACTGGCGGGTCAGCCCATGCCGTGGCCGATTTCAGTTCGCTGGATGCGCTCGTCCTCGATGCGAAGCGCCTGATCCCCGAATGGTGGCGCGGTGACACCGAACTGGTGGTGATTGTCGGCCACGATCTGGTGGACGAAAAGTATTTCACCATCGCGCAGACCACTGGCGCCGACGCTACCGAGGTTGAGGCAACCGACCGCATTTTGCGTTCCAACAAGACGCTGGGCGGCTTGCCTGCGGTGCGCGTGCCGTTCTTCCCGGCGGGTGCGCTGATGATTACCCGCCTCGATAACCTGTCGATCTATTGGCAGGAAGAAACCCGCCGTCGCCAGTTGAAGGACGAACCGGAATACAACCGGATCGCCAATTACGAGAGCGTCAACGAAGCCTACGTCATCGAAGAATACGAGATGTGCGTGCTTGTCGAAAACATCGTGATCGGCGGCGCACCGGCGCGACCGGCCCCGTAATTTCATACACCCCGGAGAGGGCGACGAAGGCGGTGGCTGGCATCCGGGCTGGCACCGCAATAGCCCAGACAGAGGCCAGCAAGGGGAGCGCATTTGCTCCGCATCCGAACTGGTCGGCCACGCACCGGATAGCGTGGCCATCCCCCCAAATTTGAGGCCCCGCCATGTTTAGCCCAGCCCTTCGCCACCGCCAGCGCGTGCTTGCCCAGCAGTCGGCCCAGTCGGCAGACACGGCGGCCACGCCCGAACCCTTGCCGCCCACCACAGCCGCCGGGCAGGAATATGCCGCCCTGCGCGTCCTGCTGCATGACAACCTGCGCACCCTGTCCGACATCGCCAGCCATGAAGCCCGCATTCCGGTGAAGATCGAAATGGCCCGCGCCTTCGCGCCGTGGATCGATGGCGTTCTGGCGGCAGAAGGACAGGCCGCGCAGGATGAAATCGTTGTGACCAATCTGGTCTGGGCCATCGATTATCGCGATTTCGAATATGCCCTGCGCCTTGCGACCCATGCCATCCGCAACGGCCTTGCCATGCCCGAACGCTTCACCCGCACCCCGGCCTGCTATCTGGTCGAAGAAGTGTCCACCATCGCCAACGCCGAATTTGAGGCCGTGAACCTTGATACGCTGGTCGCCGTCCAGCAGCTGGCCGAAGGCCACGACATGCCCGATCCCGTGCGCGCCAAACTGCACAAGGCCATCGGTCGCCGTTTTGAAGAACGCGCCGAAAAGTTTGACCCGGCGGCGGACAATGCGCCCGCAGGCGGCAAGGCGGCTTTCGTGGCCGAAGCGCAGGAGCATCTGCAACGCGCCTTCCAGCTTGATCGCAATGTCGGGGTGAAAAAGGACATCGAACGCCTTGAACGCAAGCTCAAGGCACTGACCGCCGAAGCCACCCCGCCACAGGAATAACAGATCGCCCACGGCGCTGGGGGGCGGTTGGGCAAGGGCCAATGCACCGCATCAGGCCCAAAGCCCAACCCCACCCCCCTAAAACGGAAAGGCCCACATCATGGCAGGATTGTCGGCAACCACACTCGGCCCGCTAGATCCTGATGACGCATCGGTCGCCGCCGATGGCTGGTTCCCGGCCATCCCGCTGGCGCTGGTTCGGGAAACGGCGCGGCTTGGCGATGGTGATCTGTCCACGCAGCGCCTGACCGCCTCCATCGAAGCGGCCATGCTAACCGCCTTCCGCCAGCTTGCTGACTGGCGCACCGCTCATACGACAACCGGCGCGGACAGCCTTGCCTCTGTCACCGCGCAAACACTGAACGGGCGCAATGTCGCCGTGGCGCTGTGGGAACGGCTGATTGTCTCGCTTACCGCCGCCGATCTGTTCGCCGGAAACCGCGATATCAGCGCCACAGACCGGGGCCTTGATCGCGCAGGCGACAAGGAAGACGGCGCGGACGAATACTATCGCCGCGCATGGGCCGCAGTGGCCGATTTGCGCAGCTATGGCCCCGGCGGCACCACCGCCCCATCGCCCCGCAACCGTGTGGAACTGATCTGATGACCACCACGGCCACCGCGCGCGAAGGTGAAACGGTCGATGCCGTGTGCTGGCGGGTGCTGGGCCGCACAGGCGCGGTCACCGAACAGGTGCTGGAACTGAACCCCGGTCTTGCCGCTCTGGGGCCGCGCCTGCCCGCCGGAACCGAATTGATCCTGCCCGATCTGGCGCAGGCCAAACCGGCGGTGCGTGAAACCGTCCAGCTTTGGAATTGAACGGCATGGCCGACGAAGACCTTACCACCCGCAAGATCGACAGCCTGCGCACCGCGCTGTTCAGTGCCATCCCCGAATTGCGCAACGACAAGGCGCGGGTGCCGGTGTGGATTGATCGCGGCACCGGCCAAGGCACGCAAACCACATCGAACAGCTTCGGCCTCGCCTTCCGCCTGAACGTGCTGGCCATGGGGGTTAAGACCGACCTGTCGTTCATCACCAATGCCGTGCTGAAATGGCTGCACACCCATCAGCCGGATTTGCTGCAACCCGGCAAAGACAGCTTCACATTCGATGCCGACTTGCTGGATAACGGCACGGCGGACGTGCTGATCCAATTGGACCTGACCCAGAATTACGTTGTTTCGCTGGACAATCAGGGCCGCGAACACGTTGCCCCGCAGGAACAGGACGATCCCGTCCTTGCCGATCAGCACGGCTTTGCAGGCGTCAATCCGGTGCCGAACATTGCCGCCATCCTGCTCGATGGCGCGCCCTTCCTGCCGCCAGACGCCTGAAAGCCACGCCCATGGCCGACGATGACCTGACCCGCTTCAACGACTGGATGGGCCGCGTGCTGCATGGGCTTGAACCGGCCCAGCGCAAACAGGCCGCACTCAAACTGGGCCAGCGCCTGCGCCGGTCGAACCTTCAGCGCATCGCCAAAAACGTCCAGCCCGATGGCACCGCGATGGAGCCGAAGAAAGCGCGCCTAGATCGTCGCGGACGCCTGCGCGAAAAGGCAGGCGGCAAGATGTTTCAGGGCCTGCGCCAGTTGAAGCACTGGCGCATCGATGCCGACGAAAAGGGCGTGGGCATCACGGCGGCATCGCCCGTGGTCGATCACGCCGCATCGGTCAGCCAGTTCGGTGAAGTCCAGACCATTGGCCGCCGCCAGCGCGACCGAACGCCGATCCGCTTTCGCTACCCGGTACGAACCCTGCTGGGCTTTGGCCCGGAAGACGAAGACCTGCCGGTGCAGATCATGGGGGAAATGCTCGACCCCGGCGATTAACGCAGGGCCTTATCGCGCTTTCGCCCACCGCTCCGCCGTGCGATCCACCATCAGATCACCGGCCCAAGTCCTGCACAGGGCAAACGCTTCTTCCGGAGTGCCGTCGGTCCATGTCGCCCACGTTTCGCGCGTTAGCAGCACCGGCATCCGGTCATGCACATCGGCCATCTGTTCGCAGCCGTCGACCATGACCATGGCATAGGCATTGCCCCATTCGGCGGTCGGTCGCCAAAGGCCGCCCACGGCGAAGGGTTCGCCGCCCGGCATGGCATACCAGGTGCGGGTCATCTGGCCCTTGGCACCTTCAGCTTCTGCCCATTCGCTCACCGGAATAAGGCACCGCCGCTTGGCAAAACTGTCGCGCCAGAACGGGGTGTGCAGCTTGTCTTCCCGCGCGTTGTTCACAGGCTTGGGCTTCAGCTTCTGGCCCTGCTTGCCGGTCATGTGCAGCGGCAGGCCCCACGTCATTTGCCGCACATCGCCCTCAGCCACCACTAGCCCCGGATAGCCGGGATAGATCTCGCCCGGCGCGTTCAGGCCATCGGTCACCCGCGCGCCGAACAGCTGGCCGATTTCCTGCGTTGCGGCTCTCATGCGATAAAGGTTGCACATGCCGCGATGGTCATGCGCGGCATGTGCAGAGTCAACATTCGGAATCCATCTTGCCCGAATGTTCTTCCTATGTTCCAATTATGCCATGACACGAATCGACCGAACCCGCATCGCTGATGCCCTGCTGAATGCCCCCGGTTGGGCGCGCGTAGGGCTGTCTGACCCCAAGCCGTGGCTACGCGAAGACGCGGCGCTGGAACTGGCAAGCGCCATCCTGCGCCACGCCGAAACCCCGAAAGACAGCGAGCCACGGCAAACCCACCTGATCTGACATGAAATGGTCGGCGGATGGCCTCATGGTCCCGACCTGCATCTTTGAAGCAGCCACCATGCGCAATTCGGTCATCCCGGTTTGCGGCTGTGGTCATTATTCCAGCTTCAATCCGTTCGGACTGTGGTGGCATTTTCAGCGACGAGGTTGGGATGACCGCCTAGGCGCGGCGCGGCGTCGTTTCTGGTGCCGGGTTTGCCTTTCCCGCTTTCGGCGAAAGGTTCATCCGATCAAGCTGGATCTGGGCAAGATTACCACGGCTGACTTTGCCTTGCCGTGGCCTGATGAACGAGAGTGGAAAAGGGCCGTTTCGCGGGTGCGTTGATCGGTAAACCGCCGCACTACCGCGCAGACACCTAGCGCGCGCGCGACCCCCGCGCTTGTGTCTGGCCATGGTCGGATCAATCGCAACCTCTCCCGCACTGGACCTTGCCGGTCTGCCCGCCCCGACGATCATCGATCAGCCGGATTTCGAGGCGCGTCTGGCGGGCAAGCTGGCGCAACTGATCGGCCAGTACCCCGCCTTTTCCGCGCTGGTGGAAAGCGACCCGGCGATGAAGCTACTTCAGGCCGACAGCTATGACGAAATGGTCCTGACACAGGCCTTTGTCGATGCGGCCAAAGGCCTGCTGCTGGCCTATGCCACCGGCGATCAGCTGGATCATCTTGCCGCCCTGTTCGGTGTGGCCCGTCTGGTACTGGTCGAGGCCGATCCCGAAACCGGCACGGCCGCCGTGATGGAAGGCGACACCGCATTCAAACAGCGGGTCCAGCTTGCCCCGCACAGCTTCAGCGTGGCCGGGCCGGAACTGGCCTATGTCTTTCACGCGCGCTCGGCCCATGCCGATGTGGCCGATGCCACCGCCACGTCGCCAAGGCCGGATGATATTCGCGCGCTGGTCCTGCAAACGCTGTCCTCGCACAGCGCATCGCCCGAACTGGTTGCCGCCATGACCGCCGCGCTCGATGCCGCCGCGTGGCCGGGGCAAGTCGATGTCACCGTGCTTGCATCCACCGGCAATGGTGTCCCTGCAAATGCTGTCCTTGATGCAGTGCGCGCGCGCCTTGCCGGTCCTGTCCGCCCGCTGACCGACGAAGTGATCGTCCAGCCCGTCACGCTGGTTCCCTACACCATCGAAGCCCAGCTTTATGTTTTCGCCGGGCCTGATGCGGAATTGATCCGCCAGACCGCGCAGGACAGCCTTGATGCCCATCTTGCCGTATCGCGCCGCCTTGGCCGCGACGTGTCGCGCACGGCCCACATCGCCGCGCTCCACGTCGCCAATGTGCAGCGGGTGGTCTTGCCCCAGCCCGCCGCCGATATTGCTATCACGGCGGCGCAGCTCGCCCACCCCGTTTCGATCAGCGTCACCATCGCGGGCACCGTGCTGTGACGGAATCGATCCTGCCCCCCAACGCCCTGCCGTCCGAACGCGCACTGGAACTGGCGATGCGGGCCGGAACCGATCTGGCGGCAGTGGGAACGCTGTTGAACCCGGCCACCTGCCCCGAAGACGTGCTGCCCTTCCTCGCCCGCGATCTGGCAATCAGCCACTGGAACAGCGACTGGACGGTGGAACAGAAGCGCGCTGCCACTGCCGATGCCATCCCGTTTCACCAGCGCAAAGCGTCGCGCCCGGCAGTTGAGGAAGTTCTTGCCCGCTTCCACCCCCAATTGGCCATTGTGGAAGGCTGGCAGGCCAATCCGCGCCGCATCGCCCACACGTTCGAAGTACGGGCACCCGCCGGGCCTGACGGCATCGATGCCAGCTTTCTGACCGATGAAACCGCCGTGGCGATCATACGAGACGTTGCGGCGGCCAAGCCGTTGCGCAGCCACTTCGATTTTGTGCACTCGCTCGAAACGCAGGTCGGCTTGCACATGGCTGGCGGTGTGATCGCCGGAACGATGGCGCGCAACGATTACGCAGCCGTCCACGACACAAGCCGCGATTGGTCCATCGTTTGGCAGACCGAAGACGGCGAACCCATCCAGACCGAAGATGGCACTGATTTCGTGGAGCATGACTGATGGGAGCGCTGTATCTCTCGCTCACGAACGCGGGACTTGCCGCTGTGCAGGGCGCGTCGGGCAGCGATCCCGTGGTCATCACCGAACTGGGCCTGACTGCAACGCCGTTCACGGTCGCGCCCACGCTCACCGCGCTGCCGGGAGAGTTCAAGCGGATCGGGGCCATCGCCGGGACCGAAGCTGCGCCCAACATCACCCACATGACCGCCTATGACACCAGCGCGGACGTGTGGAACGCCACAGGCCTTGGCCTTTGGCTGGAAGATGGCACCCTGTTCGCGGTCTAAAGTTCCGGCTCCACCGTCATCAACAAGGCAGGCCCTGCGTTTGCGCTGATTGCCTTCGATATTGCATTCACTTCGGACCTTGCCGGTTCGATTGCCTTTGGCGATCCGATCTTTTCGGTTCCGCCTGCGACCACCGAAACGCGCGGCATCGTGGAACTGGCAACCACGGCAGAAGCCCAGACCGGCACAGATGCCCTGCGCGCATTGACTGCCGCTGCGGCAAAGGCCTCGGTCATTCCCTGGCTGGGGTACACCCCGCTGGATCAGGCCGCCTATAACGCCTCCAGTGTCTTGGCTCGCCTTTTGACGGTCGACGGGGCGGGCAGCGGGCTTGATGCCGACCTGCTGGACGGCCAGGACCGGTCGCAGATCGCGCCCAGCGGCATGATCGTGCTGTGGTCCGGTTCGCTGGCGTCGGTTCCAGTGGGCTGGACGCTGTGCGACGGTAACAATGGCACACCGGATCTGCGCAACCGCTTCGTGGTGGGTGCTGGGGGCGATTATGCCGTCGGTACAACCGGCGGGGCGCAGACACACGCCCACGCGATCACAGTGAACAATGCTGCCACCGGCCTGACCATCGGCATCACCACGGCCACGGTCAACGGCGATGGCGATCCGCCCAATGCACTGACCAGCGCAACGCCTAACGACCCCACCCACACCCACACCGCCAGTGCAGCCGACGCGGACCACCGCCCGCCGTTCTTCGCGCTGGCCTACATCATGAAGCTGTGAGCGCCCCATCATGCAGACCACCATCGGCAAGCTAGACCGCGCCACCGGCACCGTTCCGGTTACCTTCGAACAGAACGGCAAAAGGCACCTGCGCGCCGTCAACGCCGTGATCGATGCGGACGGGCGGCACGACCGCGCCGCCACGCGCACCCGTGTCGAAGAGGTGGCGCAAGGCGTGGCGCACAAGTTCGCGCTGGGCCTGCTGGGCAATAGCTCCGTGAAAGGACAGGGCTGATGGCCAAGACATCCGACTTCGACCTTGCGGGGCCTCTGACCGGCGAGGAAACCGCGCCGATCCTTCAGGATGGCAAGCTGGTTCAGACGCCGCTCAACGCCTTTCTGGGGTCGGTGATCCAGCCCCTTGTCGATGAAACCACTGCGCAGGCTGCAGCTGCGGCCTTTGCTGCGCAAGCCAACCGCTTTCAGGTGGACAACCGCAACACCTATCTGTCGATCAGTCCTGGGGCCGCGTGGAATGGAACTGCCGGCAGTGGTTTTGCCGGGGCACCGCCGGTAGATCCGGTTCGCGTTACGGCAAAGCCTGCCGGACGGCTGATCGCGCCGCCGTTCCAGTGGTTCACAGATTCCCTGCCAGTCGGGGTCTATGCCGCCGCGAACAATGCTGGCGATCTCGACAATCTGGGACTGAAGCACGTCATCGTTCATTACGAAGGCAGCACGGTCACCATCGATCAGCCCAGCTACCATTCCTTCCGTGACGTGAACGGCAGGACGGTAACCTATCAAGGCTGGTGGGCCACGCTGCTCAACGATGCACGCTATGGCAATGCGCAGGTCTATTTTGAATTGGTGCCGCGCGATGCCACCATGCAGAGCCGGGTCATCGGGCCTTATCAGTTCAGCCCGAAGGCGGCGAAGTATTCGCATCAGATCGAGATTGCTGCAACGCCCGCAGAAGTGGCTGGCGCGCGCTACAAGACGCTGAACAACGCACTCAACTACCTCAAAGCCCAGAACGCCACCAACCCGCTCATCACAATCACGGAAAGCGGTGATTACGACACGACCGGGCCGACCAATGGCTGGTCCAATGGCAGCCATATCAATGGCTATGTGCATCTGACCGCATCGGTTCCGGCCACGCTGACCAAGCCCGCGCCTGCGTCCAATACCGAACCCGGCGCGCATCGCCCCGGCGTTCCGATGCACCTGTTCGGCAAAAACCTTACGCTGGACTTCAAATACGCCAGCGAATTGTGGCACTCCGACAGCACTGGCCGAAATCACTGGCTGGACGGCATTAACCTGACCAACAGCGCCGGGCGCTATGACCTCTATCGCAAAGGCACCCGCAATGGCCTTGGCTGGCTGATGCGTGGTCAGGGCGCACCAACCGATGGCGCGTGGGTGACAGAATGCACGTTCTCGAACCTGTGGAATGCGGCGTTGAACACCGCCTTGGTCCGGGGCTGCACGTTTAACACCTGCTGGTCTGATCTTGCCGATCATTCCCTGTGCTTCATCAACAACCGGATCGATGATTTCGACAGCACTGTCTATGCCATCCACACGGCGGCGATGACTGTCACCTTTCCGGCGGGCGGCACGCTCGAACGGACCAGCAACACCTTTACGGCGCGCGTCGCAGGCACGGCTGTTGGCACCTTTACGGTTCTTTCGACGCTGGCGGGCTGGGTGGCCGGCACAAACTATGACGTGTCCGACGTGGTGGCATGGATCAACGGGCTTGGCGCGGGCTGGTCAGCCACATTGCTGGATGACACGCGCGCCGCGTGGACGCTGGTTCCCTATCAGGGGACATACATTCCCGGCACTTGGCCCGCACAAGCTGGCAGTGGCGGCACTCTCACCTTGGGCACCACGTTCGATATCCATGCCGACTGGTGGCAAAAGCAGGACGGTGCCGTCCTGCAGAACATCATCTGCGCGAACAATGTGACGACGAACTACGTCGGCGCCATTTTCCTGATCGGTGATCTGGAAGATGCGGTGTTCATTAACAACGCCTGGCACTGCAAGGACGTGTGGGGGTTTGGTGTGCGCAGCGCTGCGCGGTCGCAGATGGGCGATTACATGCGCCACTTCGTCTTTGCGCACAACACGGCGGTCAACCAGTTGTTCTGGCTGCGCAATGACAATCCGGCCATCCCGTTCGATGCTGACAGCTACTGCCTGTGGGCCAGCAATACGTTCGAAGATTTCCGGTGGCAGGGCACCCAGCTTGCCGGAAAGCCGATCTACGACAACCATATCCATGATGGATACGCCCTGCCTGCTAACATGACCGGCACCACACAGGGCGGCACGGCGGCAACGCTTTTTCCGGGCGCGGCGACAGGGGATTTCTCGCCGAAAACCGCACTGGTCACCAACATCAAAGCACCGCGCATCAAACATGACATGGCCGGTGTGCGCCGTGGTTCGGCCTCTGCCGTTGGCGCGGCAGCATGACAGGAGAACGCCCGTGAATCTTTCCGAAATCCTGCCATTCCTGACCGCCAGCGTCCAGACGCTTGAAAGCCATATGGCCATGGCATTGGCTTTGCGCGGCATCACATTGCAGCACACCCAAGACCTGACAGCCACCACGGTGGCGACTGTTGCCGATGTCTTGCAACGCCTGATCGATGGGCAGGTAAGCGCGACATCCGGAGAGGATGCGACATTGCGCGCCCTGCATGACAATCTGGCGGCCATCGTGGCGACGTTCGAAACCGCTGTCGCCGAAGGCGCGCCAAGATGATCCCTCGCGATCTTTGGCAGCACCTGCCCGAAGGCCTCAAGCATGCGCTCGATGCGCTTTCAATCTTCACCTTGCTGGGGAGCCTTATCAGCATGTTGCCTGCGGTCGCTTCCCTTCTGACCATCATCTGGACCGCCATTCGTATCTACGAAACGGCCACTGTGCAGCGCCTGATCCGGCGCAAAGGAGCGCAAAATGACCGCACTTGACCCGCGCAAAACCATCTTCGACGCCGTGCGCGCCGTCGCCCGCCCCGGCCTGTTCGCCGATGCAGGCAACATTCTGGCGCTTGATAACCTGCTCGATGCTTTCAACGTGCCCCACATCGCGCAGGCCAAGCGGCGCATCAATGATGCCGGGCTGGCGATCATCAAACAGTATGAAGGGCTTCGGCTGAAAGCATATCTGTGCCCCGCTGGCATCTGGACCATTGGTTGGGGCCACACCGGGCCTGATGTGAAGGCGGGCAAGTCGATCACGCTGGACCGCGCCGAACAGCTTCTGCGCGCCGATCTGTCCCGGTTCGAAGCGGCGGTGCAGCGCTTGGCCCCGGTCGCCACCGACAATCAGTTTTCCGCCATGGTCAGCTTCGCATTCAACGTCGGCGAGGATGAGGACGAAGACGATGTTGCCGAAGGGCTGGGCGACAGCACGTTGCTGCGCAAACACAACGCGGGCGATTTTGCCGGGGCGGCGGCGCAGTTCGCCAAGTGGAACAAGGCCAAGGTCAATGGCAAGACCACAGTCCTGAAAGGCCTGACCGACCGCCGCGCCCGCGAAGCCGCGCTTTATGCAAAGCCAGACTGATGCCGGGGCGCTTCCTTCCCGCTTGGCCCCCGCGTGACTGGCGGGCCTTCGCTGCGCTGGTCTTTTCCGTCGCCGGGGCTGTCGTGCTGACCGGGTTTGTCTGGTGGGGCGTGGCGCAGCTGCTGCCCGCCGAAGGCTGGACCGAACGCAGCGAGGTAAACCGCGCCACCACCATCCGTTGGACGCTGTGGATTGCGGTCGGCTCCATCGGTCTGGTCCTGCTGGGCCTTGGGTTCGCGGTCACTCCGCGCAAGCTGCAGGGCAAGGCAGGTGACAAGTCGTTCAACTTCGAAGGCGGTGAAGCCGAACGGGGGGAAACGCCCGCCGGAGATCCACCCGGCCCTTCGCGCAAATGATCCCGACTTTCCCGCAAGGAACGCCCCAATGTTGAACTGGCTTGCCCTACGCACCGCCTTTGGCCTGCCACGCTGGGCCTTGATCGCCGCTGCCCTGTTGTGCGCCGTGCTGGCCATCCTCCTCATGCTCGACCGGATCGGCACCACCGCTGCCACCAGCAGCAAGGCCCAGCGCGATGCAGGCGCGGCCAGCCAGCGGGCGCAGGATCTGCAGACCACTCTTGAACGCACAGGAGACGCCAATGCCGCCCGCGCTGAAATCTACGATCCCGGTTCTCGCGCTCGTTATGACCAGTGCCTGCGGTCAGCCCGCACCCCCGCAAACTGTCAGCGATTTTTGCCTGATTGACCGGCGTATCAGCATTGATCCCGCACCCGCCGCCGGGGTGGACGATCCCGGCAACCGTTTCGATTCCGATCAGACCGTAAACGCGGCGCTGGAACACAACGCGGTCCACGACCGGCTCTGCCAAAACAGGTGATGGGCAAAAACAGGTGACCCGCCCCATGGCGCAGGAAGAAGACATCCCGCTTGATCCTTCCACCCTGATCCGGCTTGGCAGGGTCAGCGAAGTCACGTTTAATCCGCCCCGCTGCCGGGTGCGCTTTTCAGATCCTGATGATGACGATGATGATGCTGGCGACGGCGGCGAAAGCCCGCCCATTCGCTGGCTGGCGGCGCGCGCCGGGAAGACCAAAGACTGGTCACCCCCCAGCCTTGGCGAAGAGGCGGTCCTGCTGTGCCCCGATGGCCAGATTGGCAACGGCGTGGCGCTGGTGGGCCTGTTCAACGACGAAAACCCGCCGCCCGGAAATTCACCGACCGAAGTCACCGAATACGAAGACGGCGCGCGCGTCACCTATGATCCCGTCGCCCACGGCCTGTCCGCCATCCTGCCCGCTGGCGGCACCGCACTGGTCGACGCGCCTGGAGGCTTGACCATTCGCGGCCCGGTGACGATTGAAGGCGATGTGACCGTTTCTGGCACGGTCGAAGCTGGAGGCGATGTCACTGCCGAAGGCATCAGCCTAACCGGTCATCGGCACTCAGGCGTGCAAATTGGGACCGATCAAACCGGACCAGCAAAATAGGCATCTGGGGCAAATTCGATGTCGCGCGCAACAGCCAGCGCCGAGAATTTGGCGCTGGCTGGATTCATAGAAGGCGCCGTCCAAGAACCAACGATTAGGCAGGAAAATATTCGATATGGCGTCCGATCAACTCACGCTCTGCTTCATGATTCGTTTTCATGAGAGCTTGGTCAGACTGTCCCGAAGAAAGTAAGTTCTGCATTGCTTCCTCAATTGCAGAATTCAGTTCATCCAAAGCATCGTTGAAAGGTTTCGCTGCTGCATCACGCTTGGCGATGGCGTCAGCCAAGAGGCCTTTCGCGTTGATCACGCTAGCATCCGTCTCTGGCACACCCTTGGCAATCAAAGCGCTGACAACGCCGGTGAGTTTGCCAATCTCTTCCTCAAATTCGGAGATAGCTTGAGTTCGCTGAGCTTCAATTGAACGGCGGTGGCAGGCGAACATTTCCAATGCTAATGGCGCTACCTCAGCTTGTACCCGTGATCGGAACTCAGCATCCTTGCGCATCAGCGCTTCCTGCAGCGATTGAGCTAGCGCGGCAGTTTGCGACGCGGTTCTCCGACCAACGTCACGCTTGTATGAAACCCTCACTGCCGGAATTTCCACAATCAGCTCGATATCCTTCATACCAACTTGCGGCACGCCAAAGGTGATATCGTGCGGCTTCATGGTAACTTGAGGAACACCGGCAGTTATGCGCACTTCCCTGAATTCGACGGTCGGAACGTCAATCCAAGTGTCCTTCCATCGAACTGTGACCTGAGGCTGTTTCGTGCATACTTTGCCGTTGAATGGAATTTTGTGGCATACATTCTTCCATTCGATCACTGTCTCAGGCTTAGGAGGCCCTTTGACACGTTGCATAACAGTTACTGGAATCTTGAAGCTGACGGTTTGATCATCGATCGTGACGGTCGGAACGTCGAAACTGACCTTCTTTTGCTTCATCGTGACCGAAGGCACAGAAAAAATGAAGCGCTCCTTGTGCATATAAATTTCGACAAGGAACAAGTTGCCGATTTCTCGACCGATGACCGCACCTGCCGCTGCTCCACCGGCTCCGCCAAGAGCGGTACCGACAGCGGCCCCAGCAGTAGCGCCAATGCCTTGGGCCAAATCATTGTTATCATCGTGCGCTGCAATGTCCGAAAAATCCTGATCGGCATCCGCTTGAATTGCTTCGATCTCAGACTGTACCTGCGCCCTAAGCTGTTCGAAGCGCTCTTCAAACGCGCGCTGCTCGCCTTCACATGCCATGAGATGCCCCTTCCGAAGTAGCGACCATCAAGTTATCAATCAGCGGCAAAATTTATGTGCTTTGGGTCACGTAATTGACGTGAAAAGACGCGCTGCCACCTATCGCAGCTTCACTCAACAAAGCTAAACGCCAGGACCATTGACTTAGTAGCGCGGTAAACCGCCGCACTACCGCGCCGCCCACTGGCCCCGCGCGCGCAAAGCGCGTTTCTGTCCCTGCATGATCGGCATGGACCCACTGACAGGCAAAGCCATTTCCGGCCCCGCGCGCCGGGCGCTGTCCATTGCCCGCATCATCACCACACCGCTGGGCACCTGTGTCATGCGGCGCGAATTCGGCTCGATGGTTTATGAACTGATCGACCGCCCCCTGAACGTCGCCACCGCCATGTTGCTGCGCGCGGCCACGGCCATCGCCATCCGTCGCTGGGAAACCGCCTTCAGGATCACCCGCATTACCCTGTCGGGTGATTTCGCGGGCGGCGCGCCTGTCATCGGTATCGAAGGATACGACCTCGACGCGCCCGATCCCACCGCCCTTGTCACCCTGTCCATCCCCATCCGGCGCGCGGCCACCACCGCGCCCGCTTCCTGAAGGAATTGCCATGGCCCACGGTCTTACCATCACCGAAACCGCGAGCGGCGTTCGCAACATCCGCCGTTCCAGCATGGCGATCATCGGCCTGATGGCCACGTCCACCGCTGTTGTGCCCGAAAGTCAGGCCGCCATCGATGCCGCGTTCCCGCTGAACACCGCCGTTCTGGTCACCAGCGTCGATGTCGCGGCGGGCAAGGCAGGCAGCGGCGGCACGCTGAAGCGCGCGCTTGAAGCCATTGGCGATGAAGCTTCGCCCCTCGTCATCGTGGTCCGCGTGGAAGAGGGCGAAGATCAGGCCGAAACCGACGCCAATGTCATCGGCAGCACAGACGGCAACGTCTATACCGGCCTGCAAGCCCTTCTCGCGGCGGAAACCTTGGTCGGCAAACGCCCGCGCATTCTGGGCGCGCCCGGCCTCGATACGCAGGAAGTCGTGGCCGAAATGTATGTCGTGGCCAAAAAGCTTCGCAGCTTCGTCTACTTCCATGGCGACGGCGACGATGTGGCCGAAGTCGTTACCTATCGCGGCGAATTCGGCCAGCGCGAAGGCATGATCCTCTGGCCTGATAGCTCGCCCGATTTCGCCGGTGACATCGTGGCCCGCGCGCTCGGCCTGCGCGCGCGGATCGATGAAGAACAGGGTTGGCACAAGTCCATTTCCAACGTCCCGTTCTATGGGGTGACCGGGGCAACCAAGAACGTCCACTTCGATCTGATGGACAACGATACCGACGCCGGTGTCCTCAACGACGCCCAGGTCACGACGATCATCCGGGCCAGTGGCGGTTATCGGCTGTGGGGCAACCGCACCACAGCGGGCGACGATCAGCCGGAATTTTCGTTCGAAACGGCGGTGCGCACCAGCCACGCGCTACAGGACATCATCGCCACAGCGGTTCAGCCCTTTCTCGATCAGCCGATGACCGTGGGCCGTGTCAAAGACCTGCTGGAAACCATCAATGCGGAAATCCGCCAGCTGGTCAGCGAAGGCAGGCTGATGGGCGGTGAAGTGTTCTTCGATGCCGACGCCAACAGCCCGGCCCAGCTTGCCGCAGGCCGCCCCAATTTCCGCCTGCAATACACGCCGGTCGCGCCGATGGAGAACCCGCAGGTCAGCCTCGTCATCACCGATTACTACTATTCCGGCTTTGCCGACCAGATCGCCAACGCCGCCTGATCGGCCCCCTCTTCCGCCACTTCTCCCCGCTTTTGAAAAGGATCGGGCCATGGGCCTTCCCCGCAAACTGAAGAACGCCAATGCCTTCGTGGATGGCGAAAGCTACCTCGGCATCATCGGTGAATTTGAAGAACCCAAGCTGGTCATCGCCACCGATGACTGGCGCGGCGGCGGCATGCTTGGCCCGATCAAGGTCGACATGGGCCTTGAAGGCATGGAGGCCAGCCTTTCCATGGGTGGGCACGAAGCCACCTTGATCCGCAAATTCGGCACCACCCGCGTCGATGGCGTTCGCGTCCGTCTGGTCGGGGCTTATCAGGCCGACAACGGCAGCGCCGCACAAGCGGTGGAAGTCTACATCGGCGGACGCTTCACCGAAATCGATCCCGGCAAGTCAAAGGCAGGCGACAGCACCGAACAGAAATACAAGGTGCCGCTGGCCTACTATCGCCGCGTGGTGGATGGCCGCACCGAAATCGAAATCGACATGCTGCGCGGTATCTTCATCGTCGATGGCGTGGATCGTTACGCCGAAATCATGGCGATCATTTCCAACTGATCTGTCTTTCCAGCTTCGCCGGGCAGTCCTTTTGCGGGGCGCTGTCCGGCGGGGGCATGGCGGCGGTGGCGGTCCTCTCAAATCTGCCGCCCGCCACTGTCGCCAGCGCCCACCAGCCCCGCGCCAGACGAAAGCCCCGCATCATGTCAGACCAAACCACACCGCAGGCCGTCACCGGACGCACATTTGAAACCGTGGCCCTGTCCGCCCCGATCACGCGCGGCGAAACCACGATGGATACGCTCAATATCCGTCGGCCAAAGGCGGGCGAGCTTCGCGGCCTTTCGCTGCAGGACGTGATGAACACCGATATCGTGGCGATGCTGACCTTGATTCCCCGCATCAGCGAACCGCCGCTGACCCCGGATGAGGTGAACAATCTTGACCCGGCAGACTTCTCCGAAATCGCAGGAACCGTGCGCGGTTTTTTTATGACGAAGGCGGAGAAGGGAATGATCGAGGCAGTGATGTCTCAATATCAACCGAAGACCTGATGGCAGATATTGCGGCCATCTTTCATTGGTCCAAGGCCGAACTGGAAAGCCTGTCTATTTGCGAACTGGTGGAGTGGCGCGCCCGCGCGGTTGATCGCTGGAACACCATGCACGGCAACCCGGAAAGTGGCGCATGAGCAATAAGCTGAACCTGCTGGTCAACTTCATCGGCCATGACAAAATGTCGGGTGCCCTGCGCAACATCATCGGGTTGGGGCGCGATGGGTCAAAATCCATTCGCGCCCTTAATGGCGAGGCGAAAAAGCTCGAACGCGAAATGGCCAAAGTGCGGCGCGAAATCGGCAAGGGCACCGGCAACGTGACCGAACTGATGAACCGCGAACGCGATCTGGAAAACCAGCTTCGTCAGACCAACGAACAGCTAAAGCGCCAACGCCGCCTTGCCGCACTCAATGCCGATGATCGCGCCATGCGCCGGGCCGCTGGCGAATATACGTCGCGCGGGCAGGATAACCTGATCGGCGGGGCCGCCATGGGAGTGCCACTGGCCTTCGCCGCAAAACAGGCGATGGCGTTTGAATCTGCCATGGCAGACGTGCGCAAGGTGGTGAACTTCGATACGCCCAAACAGTTCGCCCAGATGGGCAATGACGTGCTCGACCTAAGCACCAAAATCCCCATGGCAGCGGGCGAAATCGCGCAGATCGTCGCCGCTGCTGGGCGCGCAAATATCCCGCGCAAGGAGCTGCTCGGCTTCGCCCAGGATGCGGCAAAAATGGGCGTGGCCTTCGACATGACCGGCGATGAAGCGGGCGGTATGATGGCCAAGTGGCGCACTGCTTTCGGCCTGTCGCAAGGCGGTGTCACCGCGCTGGCCGATCAGATCAACGCCTTGACTAACACCTACGGCGGCAACGCCACGGCGGTTTCCGGCATCGTTACTCGCATCGGCGCGCTGGGTCAGGTTGCGGGGCTTTCATCGTCTCAGGTTGGCGCCATGGCCCAGCTGCTGAACAGCGTTGGCGTGGAAGAGGAAGTCGCCGCCACCGGCATCAAGAACATGATGCTGGCGCTGACGAAGGGCACAGCTGCCACCAAGGGGCAGCAAGCCGCCCTGTCCAGCCTTGGACTTGAGGCGGGCAGCATTGCCAAGGGTATGCAAAAGGATGCGTCGGGCACAATCACCACGGTCCTGTCCAAGATCAGCAAGCTGCCCAAGGACATGCAGGCAAGCCTGTTGGGCGAACTGTTCGGCACTGAATCCGTCTCTGCCATCGCCCCGATGCTGACCAACCTTGACAAGCTGCAGACCAACTTCGCCATGGTGGGCGACAAGGCGGCCTATGCCGGTTCGATGCAAAAGGAATACCTTGCGCGCGTGGCCACCACCGAAGGCGCAACCGGGCTGGCGCTGAATGGATTGCAGGCGGTCAACATCGAACTGGGCAAATACCTTCTCCCCACCATCGTCACAGCCTCGCAGAAGATCCTTGAACTTTCCCGCTCGGTTCGCGCGTGGAGCAATGCGCATCCGCAGCTTTCATCCGCCTTGGTGCAGGGTTTTGCCTATCTCGTCGCTTTTCGCGTTGGGCTGGGCGCGTTGCAGGTGACGTTCGGGACACTGCTCGGCCCCTTCGCCGCCGCACTGAAGTTCTTCCGAATGCACAGCGGCATCATCATGATGAGCAAAACGCTGGGTCAGTTCGTCAATGTCGGCATCCGGGCGGGCGGCATGGCGGTCCGCGTCTTCGGCGTCATGCGCACCGCCGCCCTGTTCCTTGCTCAAGGTGTCATGCGCGCCGGGGCTATGATGCTCGCCAATCCGATGGTCCTCGCTATCGTGGCCATTGGCGTTGCCATCGGTGTGTTGGCCTATCTCGTCTACACCAACTGGTCGAAGATCAAGACAGCGTTCGCCACGGGATGGCAGTGGGTGAAGGACACCCTATCCGCCGCACCGCAATGGCTGCGCAGCCTCGGCTCGTCCATGATGCAGGGCCTGCTTTCGATGATCGACCCGTTCGGCCTGCGAAATCGCCTGCTGGATGTCGCGCGAAACGGCATCGCCGCTTTCAAGAACTTCTTCGGCATCAAGTCGCCCTCGCGCCTGCTGATGCAGATGGGCGGGCATCTGACCACCGGCCTTGCCAAAGGCATCGATCAGGGCCGCAACGCCCCGCTCCATTCGATGTCGCGCATGGCGTCGGGTGTGGCCAAGGCCGGTGCCGTCTCGCTTTCACCCATTTCCCCGGCCTCTCGCCCCGTCACGCAAGGCGGCGCGCTGGGTGGCGGCCTAAGCCCCATCATTGTGCAGGTCTATGGCGCGCAGGGGCAAAGCGTGGATGATCTGGCAAACGCCGTGATCCGCAAGCTGGAACAGGTCAAAGGCGTCCGCGCGCGCAGTTCTTACGAGGGCGACCGCTAATGGCTTCACTGCCATCCGTGATCGCGGGCACCACCCTGTCACCCGCACACCTGCTTTCGCTGGGCATGTTCATCTTCGGCATGGACACCATGGCCTATTCCGACCTGGTGCGCCGCACCACATGGCGGCACGGATCGACCGAACGGTTCATGGCCCGCCCGGCCAGCCAGTTCCTTGGCCCCGGCGAAGACAGCATTACCTTGTCCGGGCGGCTCATGCCCGAAGTGGCGGGGCAGTTTGCCGCAATCGAGGTTATCAAGGCCATGGCTGACACCGGCGAGGATTACCCGCTGGTCGATGGGCTGGGCCGCGTGCTGGGCCACTATCGCATCGTCGGGCTGGAAGAACGGCAGGTGGCCATCATGGGCGGTGGCCTGCCGCGCGGGGTGGACTTCAACCTTGATCTGGAACGGGCGGACTGACCATGGCCGCGAACATTGCAGGCATGAAGCTACTGTTGGACGATGGAACCGATCTGGCGGCCAAGATCGACCCGCGCTTCATCGAACTGACCCTGACTGAAAAGCGCGGCGGCGAAGCTGATGAACTATCGCTCACCCTGCAAAACCACGATGGGCGGCTGATCGCTCCTGAAACTGGACGCATCCTTACTCTCTCGCTGGGCTGGCGTTCGGGCGGCACGTCAACCGGTCTGGTCGGCAAAGGCCGGTTCAAGGTGGACGAGGTGGAAGAAAGCGGCCCGCCCGATATCATCACCATCCGCGCGCGCTCGGCTGATCTGGCAGGCGATTACCGCAAGCGCCGAACGCAAGTCTGGCGCGATACCACCGTCGGCGCGCTGCTGTCCGCCATCGCCGCGCGCAACGGCATTGCGGCCAAGGTTCACCCCGATCTGGCAGGCCTCGCGATCGAAGTGCTGGACCAGCACGGCAAAAGCGACATGGCCATGGTCAAGGATCTGGGAAGCCGGTTCGATGCCGTGGCCACATGGAAAGACCGTGCACTGCTGTTCATGCCGGTCGGGGCCAGCACCACCGCCAGCGGCGCGGCCATTCCAACCCTGACGCTGACCCGCCGCGACGGTGGCACATGGCGATTCACCCGCGCGGATCGTGATGAACACAATGGCGCAGAGGCGGAATGGCATGACAAGGCGCAGGGCAAACGCCAGAAGGTGACCAGCGGCGGCACCAACCGCAAAAGGCTGAAGCGCGTCTATGCGAGCCAAGCCGAGGCCGATCAGGCGGCAAGGGCCGCAGCAAACAAAGGCAAGCGTGGCGCAATCAAGTTCGAATACGCCCTTGCCCAAGCCGACATGCAGATACAGCCGAACGCCCGCGCCAAAATGCTGGGTTGGAATGCGCGGGTCGATGCGGCGATCTGGCTGGTAGAGAGTGTGGAAACGTCGCTCGGCGCCGGTGGGTTGCAGCAGAAGGTCACGCTGGAGAGCGCTTAGTTATACACGCTTTCCCCGATGTCATTCAGAAGCGGTTCGATCAGGTCTAACGTCAACGGCCATAGCCGTATCGCGTCTCGATAATTTCGGCTCGCAATCAAGTAAACCAGTAGGATCGAAGGCTGTGCAAAGATTGGGTTTTTCGATTCTAGATGAGAGCGGATGAGTTCTGGGAGGAACGGCTTGGCTTCGATCAGGTCTTTTACCGCTGCCGTATACTCGGCTTGCCCATCGTATTCTTCTTCGTATGCGCCAGCGAGCAAGCCTTCAAGCCCCGAAGGCTTAGGCTCAAGGCCTAAGGCATGACGATAGACTTCGCTGGCAGCTCGCGTGATATCCCGGACTGAGGCAAGTGCCTCTTTCACGTCACGATCAACCCGCTCAAAATAATCATTGGTCGCCTCCAGCAGCGCCATGCTTTTCGCAGCATTGCGTCGCATGACATGCGTAGCTTGGATCTGTGGCTTGTAGATCGTGTCATGGGTTAGTTCGCTGTAGGCGTGCTGCAGGATGGTCTTTATTTGCACCTCACACGGCGTGTCAGCCGGAATGCGGACGTCGTTGATTGTAATGTCCACCGATGGCCTGACCACATAATGGACGGCTGCGTAATCAAACTCAATTGGCCTTGCTGCCTGCTCTTCTTCATGATCGCGATCCCGCGAAAAAACGAAACGTGGCAACCCGGTGAGAGCTTGTTCGACCAATCGGATGTCTGTGCCCAAAAGCACCACAAATCTGATGCCCACTTTATCCGTTATGTCGGAATAAGGATCAGCGTAATTTTTGCCCGGTCGATAGAATGCCTTTTCGATAAGCTTGTGGCTTTCCTTCGTCCGGGGGTGAACAGGAACCTTCAGGAAATAGTCAACATCTACTGCAATGAGCGGTCGCAAAGCGGCCTTCAGGCTGTCGGCAATAAAATTGCCCCATGCCTGATACGCAGGTTTCTCCTTCGCCCAGCGCTCCAAGAACTCTGCTTCTCGGGTCATTCCTGAGATTCTATTCCGCCCTTAATGGTAATCAACGTTGCAACTCTACCATTCTCAGTGTGTATTGATTCTATCTCGACCAAGTCAGCAAAGGCGTCTGGCGGGCCAACCAGCGTAAGGCGGCGGTCAAATCGAACACGCCGCTGCCGAAGGGAGCCTAATACCTCCGACAAATCCTTATCTATGGCCCGCGTCGGAAATTTCTGACCGCGCATGAAGTTTGTATAATTGTCAGTCATATCGGGAGGCATGTAGTCATCCGCGAACTGCTGAACCTGAATGGTAGGCCTTTGGTCGACCTTTAGGTATGTATACAAACCATTGTACAAGTCCGTCTTTAGCTCGACTGGGGCATCAGATGATCGAATGAAATCCTTAGTTTTTTCAAAAAATTGTCTAATCTGGTGCGCGCTGTTTTCCGGAATATTGAGACCAAGAAATCCGCTGTAAAAATAGTTTGCGGCTCCGTCTCGGCGCGACGACGTGAGAAGTTGGTCGTAGAGATACGGCGTCCATTGTTGAGGAAAGTTGAGCGCTCCGTCCGGATCATCAAAAATAAACAGGCCGATTTTGTAGAGCTTGGTCCCTTTGCTCAAAAAGAGATTGTTGACGAACACGGCCTGCAAGTCGTCTAATTTTTGGAGGCCTTCGTGTAGCTCTGCTTTCATGACACCAAAGTAACGCTTCGCAGGGTGGCCAACGGTTCCTTCGAATACCACGACCAGTCCGCCGGGAATGCGCTGAGAGTTTTGCGCTGTGGCAAGGTTGTCCGCGAAAAGGCGCGAGACTTGCACGAAGCCTTCGTTGTCAGATTCCATAAGTGAGGAGCCAATCTGAACAGCTGACCCATCTGCAGCGTCTCGGATTGCCATTTCCATCGAATGTCCATCACTCTTGAAAGCCGAAAGGACGCGGCTTCGGAACGTAGCCAGTGCCGGTCCCCCCAATTGAAATAGCCCAGGGGCATATTGAGGCGGAACAACATTTCCGTCTTCACCACGCGGATAAACCTCATGAAGACAAATTCTGCTCACCGTAAGGTTCTCGAAGGTCATCTGCTTCCCCCGTCAATCCGGCCAATCCGCGTCCGGCTCAAAGTCAAAATCCGGGTCCGCGCCTTCCGCCAGTTCGGGGCGCGGGCGGATCGGTTGAGCGGCCAGATCTACCACCGGCAATTCGCCATCAAAAGCGACGCGGATCACACAACCGTAAGGTGCAGCCTGTTGAAATACGGCGCGAAGTTCGTGGCCTGAGCGGATCAGCGCTCCTATGCGCCCGCATCGTTCGGCGGTGACATAGCCGATCTGGATGCCGCGTTCCGATAATACGGCAACGGCGCTGCTGTCTGCCTTGTTCTTGGGGTCCGGCACCAGTTCAATCGGGTCGCCCGGCCTGCACAGCGCAATTTCAAACCGCCGGTTGCTGCGCGCCTTGTCTTCGTTGTCGTAGTCTGCCCCCACCACTGCCAGCGAAAGCGCTGGCAGGGTCATAGGCCGGACATCTTGCGCACCACGGCCACCACTTTGCCAATGACATGCAGTTCGCCGTCATAGGCCATTTCAGATTCCACCAGCGGGTTGTCTGATTTAATCTTCACCCCACCATTCGGCATAGGCAGCAGGCGTTTGATGACACCGGTCTGGCCATAGGCCGCCGCCCAGATCTGGTCACCCATGGTTAGCCGGGTATCTGACGTGTCGATGATGACAATGTCGGCGTTCTGGATCGTGGGTGCCATCGAATCCCCGATGCCCTGCGCAATGAAAATCTGCGACGGCGGTGCTTGGGTGAACAGGCGCAACCACCCACGGGTAAACCGGCGCGGCTTCTTCTTCACCGGCAGTTCCAGATAGCCGCCACCGCCCATGCCGAAGGCAAGGTCGATTTCCATGACGTCGACCAGTTCGTCGTCTTCGTCTTGGCTTTCGGAGATCGGAACATGAGACGTAACTAGCGCGGTTGGTTTGGCTTCCAGTTGTTCGGGTTTCAACAGGCGTTTGTCGCTTCGCCCCGCGCGTATTAGCGCGAGGTCGTCCTCGCTAATGTCTTCACCATCGGCATCAAACATTTCGATCATTTGATCAGAAGTGCCGACCAGCCAATCAAGGTTCACGGCAAGGAACGTGGCGATGGCCGGAAGCAACCTAGACCGCCGCGTCATTCCCGTCAGGATCTGGCTGATAGCGCCCTGCGTAGCGCCTACTGCGTCCGCTAGGTCTTCCTGCGTCGTGCCAGTCTCTAGCATGCGATCTCGCAATCGAGTCGCTGTCAGGGGAAGTTTCATTGCCACAGCGGCGGGGTCTAACGCATCCATTTCCAGCATTAGCATTAGTTTCCTATTGACGAGCTAATATGGCACTAATATGCACTAATGCATGATTAGCACGCCGACCCGATTTGAAGCCCTGAAGCTGGTGATCGACGCTTACGTGACGCAGGAGGCTGCGGCTGAAGCGTTTGGTGTCTGCCAGTCCACCGTCAGCCGATGGCTCTCGCAATCTAAACGCCTCCCGGCAGAGTATGTTCTGAAGGCGGAAGCTGACACAGGCGTTCCGCGTCACTTTCTCCGCCCTGATATCTATCCGCCGCAGGCCCACGCTTCGCACTCCCGCTGGCTGGGCATCGACATGGCCGCTACCGGTTCCGATGTGGCGGTAGTATCGGCCATTACCCCGCGCCGAAACGGCAATCGGATCAAGGTTTTGGACAAGTCTTCCAGTCGGAGGGCAGTCGGATGACCAAGCTGCGCCGCCCGCTCACGCCCTACCGCGCCTTGTCCCGCATTGCTGATCTGCTGGGCTGGGATGGCTGCGGCGATGTGATCGGCAAATCCGAATGGTCGGTCCGTAAATTCTCCGATCCCGACACCGGGCGGGAAATCAGCTTGCAGGACGCCATCCGCCTTGATGCCGCCTATCAGCGCGCGGGCGGCACGGGTGCCCCGCTGCTGGAATGCTATTCCGCCCGGCTTGAACTGGAACTGGCCGACGATGCCGACCGCCAGCGCTGCCTGATCGACGCCACGTCACGCGCGGCAAAGGAAGTGGGCGAAGCCATCGCCGCCACGCTCGATGCGGCAAGCCGCGCCAACGATCCTGCCGCCCACCTGCGCGCGGTGACAGAAGCAAAAGAGGGGCTGGAATCCATGCAGGCGCTGGTCACCAATCTGGAACGGGGAAATATCCATGAGCGGTGAAGGCACCCTTCCTGCGCGTCCGCTGCTTTACGCGCCCATGATGATGAAGACGCGATCCGGTGGCACCCGTGCGCGCGATGCGGCTTTTGTCATTTGCCCGAAATGTGACGAAGGCTGTGTCATTCGCCGGTCAGCGCGAGTGAGCGAGACGGTCAAGCACCTTGATGCCATCTGCTCCAATCCCGGTTGCGGCCATACCTTCGCCGCGCAGGTGGTGTTCGTGCACAGTTACAGCCCCGGTCTGATCGACCGGCCCGATCTGCATCTGCCCATCTGCCCGCCGCAATACGCACCGTCGATTACCGCTCGCCGCGCCGATGCGGATGAAGATGACGGGCAGATCAGCATGTTCTCCGGCTGATCCGCCGCACCCAACGCACCCGAATTTCTGAAATTTCTAACGCCCGCGCTGCGGGCGAGGGGGAAACTTTGCCTGCAACAACCACCCATATCCCGGCGGTGACCTTCAATGGCCCAAGCCTGCCCGCCCGCCACAAACGCGACGAACAGGCCCACCGCATCAGCTTCGACAAGGCCCTGCGCATGGTCCTGCCGCGCCTGACCCGGCGCCAGCGCTGGTTCCTTGCCGCTGTGGCCGGAATGCGCGCCCACGATTCCTTCGACGTGGCGATGATTGAATTGCTGGAAGCACCGGGCTGGGAACGCAACGGGCTGGTCCATTTCGCGGACAGCGGATGGAAACGCCGCGTCGGTCGCACCCGCCAGCACAGCAGCAGCTACCGCCTTACCGACCTTGGCCGAATGTTCGTCATGTCCGCCGCCCGCCTGATCCCCCTAACCCAAGAGGGTGCGCGCCGGTGATCCTTGAAGCCGAAATCCTTAAAGGCCTGCAGGCACAGTTCCAGTTCCGCAAAACCAAGGGACAATGGCTGCAAGAGGGCAAGTGCCCCCAGTGCGGGCGGCGCGAAGCCTTTTGCGCTGCCAAAGACCCCAAGGTGGTTCGTTGTGGTCGCGCCGATAATTGCGGGTGGACCGAAAGCGTTCGCAGCATCCTGCCCGACCTGTTCGAAGACTGGTCTAAGCGGTTCCCCGAAACCGACGAAAACCCCACCGCCACGGCGGACGCCTATCTTAGCTGCGAACGGCACCTTGATCTGCGGCTTTTGCGCGGGGCCTATACCCAAGAAGTTTTCCGCTGCCCCAAAACGCATCTCACCTCGGCTTCTATCAGGTTCAAGGTGGGCGACACCTATTGGGAACGCCTGATTGACCGGGTGAACCGGTTTGAAAAGAAAGCCCATTTCAAAGCGGGCGGAAGCTACAGGGGGCATTGCTGGATACCGCCCCGCCTGACGATGGAAGACATTGCGCGGGCCGACGATATCCTGTTTGCCGAAGGCGTTTTTGATGCAACGGCCCTGTGTCAGGTAAAGCGCGTGGCCGTTTCGGCCATGTCTACCAACAACTGGCCCGAACACTTCCTTGCCGATCTGCGCGCGGAACTGGAACGTATCGGGCGCACCACGCGGCCCCGCTTGATTTTCGCCTTCGATGTGGGCGATGCCGGTACAAAGGCGACCCGTAAATTCGTGAAGCAGGCCCGCGCCGAAGGCTGGGAAGCCACGGCCATGCAGGTGCGCCCCGATGGCGAAGGCACCAAGAAGGACTGGAACGACCTTCTCATCGAACATCTGGACTGGAACGGCGATGCGGAAAAGGCACCGCTCGGCCCCAAGGCGTTCGATGAATTCCTTTACAACGGCAAGATCACCATTGCCGAAACCGCCTATGACAAGGCGAAGCTGATCGTTGATCGCAAGCTGGCCACCGCCCGGTCGGTCGCGGGCTTCGATTTCCGATTCAGGAACCGCATCTGGTGGTGCCGCGTCCGGGTTGAAAAGGACGAACACGGCGAAGGCCAGCGGCAGATTGAAATCGAAGAGATTTCGAACTGCGCTTTCCGCCTGCTTTACCGCGAACGCGATGAAGTGGCCGACGAATCCAACTTCTTCCTTCAGGTCGATTTTCCAACCGCCCAGCCCACCGTCAAGGCCCGGTTCTCATCCGCTGCCTGCGCCAACAGCGGCGAATTCAAAAAGCGGCTGATGGCCTTTGCCGGGACGTGGCGCGGCACGGGCGAACAGCTCGACCGCATCATCGCCGCCCAGACGCAGGATTTGAAGGTGGTCGAACCGATCAGCTTCACCGGATATTCCCGGCCCCACCGAACGTGGGTGCTGGGCGATATCGCTGTCCGCGAAGGGCGCACGATCAGCGTCAACAAGGAAAGCTATTTCAACCTGGGCAAGCAGGCCGTGAAGCTGCGCAGCCCCGAACGCATGCTGGATATCGCCTACGATCCCGACCGCATCCGGTTTGAATGGGTGCCGGAATTGTGGACGGCCTATGGCCCCAAGGGCTTTGTCGCGCTGGCGTTCTTCACCATGTCCCTTTTTGCGGTGCAGATCCGGGAAAAGCACAAGTCGCTGGGCTTTCTCGAAATCACCGGCATGCCGGGGTCCGGCAAATCCACCATGGTTGAATTCCTGTGGAAGCTGCTGGGCCGCGCCGATTACGAAGGCGACGATCCGAACAAGGGCACTGTCGCCTTTCTGGCGCGCACCCTGATGAAGGCGTCCAATCTTCCGGTCGGCCTGATCGAAGGCAGGCGCGACGACGACAAGCGCACTGGCAAGGCCCAGTTCGATTACAACGAACTGCTGGTTCTTTATAACGGACGCAGCCCGCGCGGCACCGGCCAGAAAACCGGCGGCTTCGAAACCATATCGCCACCGTTCCTCGGCTCCATCTACCTGATGCAGAACGAACGGATCGACGCGATCCCGGCGGTTCTCGAACGCCTGATGTCGATGTCGATCGACAAGTCGCGCTGGAACGACGCCACCAAGCTCGCTGCCGTCCGCCTTGAACAATGGCCGATTGAGGACGTTTCCGGCACCATCGTTCACGTCATCCGCAAGGAAGCGGATTATCTGCCGTTCTTCTTTGATCGCTACAGCCATCACGATGGCGACATGGGCAAGCGGGTGCAGGGCCTGCACAACGCCCGTCCGATCAAGTGCCACAGCCAGCTTGCCGCCGCCGTCGAAGCGCTGCCCGAGCTGTTTCCCGGCATCCGCCCCGAATGGATCGTGGAATCCCTGCAACAGGTCGATGCCATGGCGCTCGACCGGCAGGAAAGCGCAGGCGGCGATCATCCGCTTGTGGCCGACTTCTGGGAAAAGGTTGATTACCTCATCAGCCGCGAAGACCCGACAGCGCACGAAGAAGGCAAAAGCATCAATCAGTCGCGCAGCCCTGACCGGCTGATGGCGGTCAACCTGCCCCAGTTCGAAAGCCGCTGTCACCACGCTGGGCTTCGCCTGCCCAACATGGACGTGCTGAAAAAGGTTCTGCGCGGCAGTCATTCCCGCAAATGGCTGGCGAACAAGAACGTCAACGCCCCCGGCAACCGCTCTGTGCCATGCTGGGTCTTCGAACAGCCCGCCAAGCCGGAACGGATCGTCTGATGGGCGCGGTGATCGACTTCAACGCCGCGCGTGGCGTCCGCGTCTGGCAGGGCATCGAAACCTGTGATCCGCCGTTCGGCCTCTACGATTATGCCGATCATCTGGCGATGGCAGAGCGCATGCTGGCCGCGCGCGAAAAGCGCTTCCCCGCCATGGTCAGCGCCGGAAAGCTGGAAGCCGAACAGGCAGAGGCCGAACTCGCCACCTTCCGCGCCATCGTCGCGGACTGGCGCTGGATCTGCACCGGCCAAGGCAAACCGGCCCCGCTGGCAACGCTCGCCCTTCGCTGCGCCGCGCTCGATGCCAGCCTGCGCACCATTGCCGAAATCGCCCGCGATGAAGGCGGCTTTTCACCCGAACTGGCGGCGCAGGCCGACAGCGTAATCGCCATGCTCTGGCACCTCGAACCGGGCCGCCGAACCCATGCGCTTGCCCGCATCACCCACGAAATCCGCGCCGATCTGCGCACCCAACAGGAGGCCACCCATGCCGTCTGATCTGCATCCCATGGAATGCCATTGCCGCGAATGCACCCCGCCTTTCCGTGCCGAACGCGGCACCGGGCGCACCGCGCTTTTCGTCGCCCTGCTGGCCGTCACCGGCTGCGCCGCGATCCTCTCCCTCGCCTTTTGAACCGGAGCCTTGCCATGAAGCGCACTTCCAACCTTCAGACCGTCCCCTTCGAATGCCAGTGCGGCACCGTCCACAACACTGCCGACGGCAAGCTGCCGGTGGGCTGGACCACCCGCCACGGTGAAACGTGGTGCGCAGACTGCACCCGCGCTGGTGTCCCCATGCGCACCCTGTCGCGCAATCGCAGCTCCCGCCGGAAATGCGCATGATCGCCCTCGGCCCCCGCGAAATGGCCAAGGCCACCGCCGTCGCCGCGCTCATCTGGTCGGCACTGCACTTTGCCGAACGCGTGATCGCAGGCTTCGCCCGCTGCCCGCTGGAAGGATGCCTGCCATGGTAGCGCCCGCCATCACCGCGGCCCCCGCATCTCCCACTAAACCCGCAGTTAAATGGCGAGACACCGTGAACGACCGCCTTCTCCGCATCAGCGAAGTCATCGAAATAACCTCGCTTTCCCGCTCGCAGATTTACGCCATGGCAAAGAGAGGCGACTTCCCGAAACAAATTTCCCTTGGCCGCAAATGTTCACGCTGGCGCGGACAGGACATCGCAGCGTGGATAGCAGGCCAATAGGCCAAAGGGGCAAATCCCGTCGCGACGGCAGCGACGGATATCGACCAACTTACGCCGTTCCCAGTTCGCGGAGAAATGTCGGCTCTCGGCAGCGAAGCCGACCCCAATCTGCTGTAATGAACGGGCTAGCAGGCAAGGCTGGCCGAGTTTGGCCTGTCCGGTTACCGACGGGTAGCCGCAGATAGCTGCCATCGACATAGCTGTTCTATCGCATTGTCGACGAGAAGCAGGGCCAGCCTGTTATGCAGCGGGTGATCAACCGCAGTATGACGTCGGCCCGGTTAAGTTGTTCGGCAAGGGAGAGCAGTTTGTCCAAGGATCACATCAAACCACCCTAACATTCCGCTTCCGGCTTGCCACCGGCAGCCTTGGCGCGCTCGTTCACAATTTCGTGCATGGCTTGCAGGGTTATGTTGGGAACCTTGATGGCCTCATCGCAGAGAAGTGGGTCATAGATATACCCGACCCTCGGCTCATCCATGAATATGCCTGCGATGGAGACGCCTCGATAACTGGGCGATATGAAATTGTAGGCGTAGCGGTTTCCGGGAAGTTGCTCCTGCCCATGGTCAGGGCCGCCGATGGTGATCGGGCCGGGCGCGTAAGCGCCTGCGGTCATTTGGTAGCAATGGCCGAAAGGTGAGGCGAGGAGATTCGTCGCGAAACCGCCGACATCTTCGGCCGTCATGGGGTCGCTCAAGAGCACTTGGGAAAATAATCCTATAAAAGTGCCTTCCTCAGTTCGGGTATCGGTTAAACCGGCATTGGAACGTAGGACATTTTCAAATCCCTTATCAGAAATTGCCTGCTGACGCTGGATCCGTGCGAGTATGTGCCGATTTCCCAGCCAGTGCGCGTCTTGCGGTGCTGATACGCTGCCTCCGGTGATCTTGATAAGTGACGCACCGCCAGAATGGGAGGCGAGGATAAAATCACAGTTCTTTAGGCTGCAAGACCGCAAAATCCGGATCACGTCCTCCCGGCTACCACCTTGCCGGATGCGCGCTTTGGCCTCCCGGATGGCATCGAGCGCCCGGACCACGTTCCCGCAAAAAGCGACCGACATATCCAGATTCAACACGATGCCTTTGAGCTGCCCGGGAATGATATCATTTTTTCGCTGGTCAGGGTGATGCGTTATCATCGTGTCGGACAGGATGAGGATCCGCTCCCCGAACTTTCGCGCGACAACGAAGGTCATGCTGCTTTCCTGCTTCTAAGAAAGTTGACGGTCGTGGCGGCTACCCAACCTACCCCTCATTACCTAATTCCAAAATTCGCGATCAACGCTAGGCGTGCCACCAGTAGCTTTCAAAAGGCTCTGGGTCACATCTAGATTTTCGGCACAATGCCGCTCGTGTTATGCGTCTTGAGCCAGTCAATAGCGTCGATCGTGGAACGGCTGCTCGCGGCGGAGTGGCGGCGAGCGGCTTTGCGTCTTGGAAATGGCCGGTTTGGCGTAAGCTGACGTGCGGCAATCCAGTCGGGAACGGCAAATTTGTCCCAATAGCAGGGCTTGGTCTCAAGAATGAATTTATCCGCGGGGCTTAAAAACTCGGCCTGCCCATGCCTGTTGCAGCCCAACGGATCGGTTGGCCAACATGGATCTCCGGCGGCCACATATCCCGCGTCAAAATCACCGCCCAATCGCATGCCAACTCGCGCCGCCTCTCCATGTAGGCGGCGCGATTGTATGCGCCTTCCACCTTGTTCGACGGAGCGTGGGCAAGCATCAGATCGATTATGGCCCGATCAGGTGACGGCCCATTGTGTCCCCTCGCCCGCCACATGCGCTCGCAACGCTCGTTCATTATGGTTGAAAATGCTGCCCTGAAACCATGGGGAACATGGCGCTGATAGTATCCCGCCCGGATCAGCAACGCGCGCAATGTGTTCTCGCTCATGGGCTTTCGGACATGGCGCTCGCTGGGAAATACCAGCGGCAGATCGCCATTCACCATCGCAACTGCCTTAATTACGGCGACCGCTTCTGGCGACAACGGCACAAGATGATCCCCGTCTTCATCGGCTTTACGCTCGATATCGCCTTTCATGCGCCCCGCCGGAATGCGCCACAGCGGCGCTTCCCCGTCCAGATCCTCGAACTCATCCCACCTGGCACCGTGAATTTCGTTGGGCCGCACCGCAGTCAAAGCAATCAGGCGAAGCGCCAACTTTGTGGGTGCGCGGCAACGCTCCGCCTCGCAATCGACCAGCAGCTGCCGCAGCTTCGGTAGGTGAATAATCGCAGGCTGAGCTTTTGCCTTCGGCTTGCTCGGAATCGCAATTGCCAGATTTTGAGCCGGATCGACCGAAACTATGCCCAGCGCGATACCATATGTGAACACGGCGCTCACCCGTTGGCGAAGCCGGTGCGCCGTTTCAATCGCCCCCCGATCCACAACCACCCGCAAAATTTTGAATACATCCGGGGCGGTTACATCCGCCATGGCCATAGCACCCAAAGCCGGAAAAACGTCTGCCTCAAGGCTGGCCAGCACATCCGCCGCATGGACCTTGGACCAGCGCGTCTTCTGCAAGGTATGCCAATCTCGCGCCACTGCCCCAAAGCGCGGGCGCATATCGACCGGCGGTGGGGCACGTTCGAACAAGTCCTGCGGCTTCGGCTCGACACCTCGCGCCAGTAAGCCTTTCGCCTGATCGCGCGCCTCCCGCGCTTCCTTCAGCGAGATTGCCGGGTAGCTGCCGATGGTCAGCGTTTTCTGGACAGGTTTGCCCTGATCGTTTCTGCCAAACTGATAATTCATTCGCCACGAGCGGCCACCCGCCGACGAAACGTGCAGGTAAAGCTGCTGCCCATCGCTCAGCTTGTAAGCCTTACCTGTGGCCTTGGCGCTCCGAACCTTCGCGTCCGAAAGCACACTCATACCATAGATCCCGAATCGCATACCATGGATCACACCATAGCACGCCCCCAACGTATGAGAACAAATGTAGACTCATGCAGATAGACGGAACACGAAAACCCGCAGATTTCCGCCACTTTCTGGACACATGAACACAGATGAGGATGAGTGACTGGCGGAGAGGGTGGGATTCGAACCCACGGTACGGTTGCCCGTACACTGCATTTCGAGTGCAGCGCATTCGACCACTCTGCCACCTCTCCGCGAAGTGTCATGGGATGCCAGCAAGTGGCAGTGCCCGGTCGGGAAGCGCGCCGTTAGCGCAAGGAATCAGGCTTGCCAAGCAAAAATCTGATTGTGGTGTGGAAACAGTCCGCTTTGCACGCCGCCTTTCTTTGCAGGGCGCTTGTTTGCAGCGCACACCAAGCCTATATTACGTCTATGGACCGTGCGAGTTTCTTTTCGCCCCAGGCCGGCCGCGATATTTCGGCCCCTCCCGTTTCATCCGCGCGCTTTTCCATCGGGGATGTCGTGCGACACCGGATGTTTGCCTTTCGCGGCGTAATTTTTGATATCGATCCGGTGTTTGCCAACAGCGAAGAATGGTATCAGTCGATCCCTGAAGATGTGCGGCCTCCGCGCGATCAGCCGTTCTACCACCTGCTCGCCGAAAATGACGACAACAGCTATGTCGCCTATGTCAGCCAGCAGAACCTGCTGGCCGATTCGGACGCCGGGCCGATTGACCATCCATCGCTTGACGAAATGTTCGAAGGGTTCCGCAACGGGCGTTACCGCCTGCGCCGCAGCCTTTCCCACTGATGCTGTTTCTCACTTACGTGAAGCTTGGGCCTTGCAACAAGGTCCAAGCTTCACTGTTCAGTTCTTCAGCTTCCAGCCCGACCGCAGCAGCACATAAAGCAGCCCCGCCACCGCAAGGTTCAGCACGCCAAGGCCTATGGCCCCGTGCAGCACTGCCATATTGGTATCGCCAATGTCGCTTTGGCCAAGGAAGCCAAAACGGAAACCTGAAATCACATAGAAAATCGGGTTCATCCGGCTGACCGCCTGAAACGCCGGAGCGAGATTGTCGATCACGTAAAACGTGCCTGAAAGCATCGACAGCGGCGTGATAACGAAGTTGGTCACCGCAGCGTTATGATCGAACTTTTCCGCCCATACCGATGTCAGCACACCGATCAGCGACAGCAGGATCGCCCCCATCAGGCCAAACCACACCACCGCCCAAGGATGCGCCATGGACAGGCTGACCCCCGGCCACAGCAGCATTGCCGCCGCAACAGCCAGCCCCACCAGCACCGCCCGCGTTACCGCGGCGCCAACCAGTGCGGCCATCAGTTCGCCGGTTGAGATCGGCGGCATCAGATAGTCGACAATGGTGCCCTGAATCTTGCCACCCAGCAGGCTGAAGCTGGAATTGGCGAAGGCATTGTTTATCATACCCATCGCAATCAGGCCCGGCGCAACGAAGCTGGCAAAGTTCACGCCCAGCACCATCCGCGTGCCGCCATTGGCTCCGCCGCCCAGTGCCAGCGTAAATATCATCAGATAAAGCAGCGTGGTGACCGCCGGTGCCCAGATCGTCTGGGTCTGCACCTTGAAGAAACGGCGCACTTCCTTCATATAGAGGGTCCACAGCCCCAATCTGTTGAAGCTGCGGAAAACCGGCTGTCCGGGTGGGGTGAATGTTCCGGCTTTGCGGGAATAGGCCCCGTCACGGGGTTGCTGTTGATCGGCCATGTCCATCGCGGTATCGCGCGGGCGCGCCGATGGCAAGAATTTGAACGACCGGTTACTCCGGTTGCATGAAGGACGTTTTAAGGCATGAGCTGGACCGAAGAGCGGATCGAGAAGCTTACCAAGATGTGGGAAGGTGGCTCAACCGCCAGCCAGATCGCTGAAGAGCTGGGCGGCGTCAGCCGTAATGCCGTGATCGGCAAGGCACACCGGCTTGGGCTGAAAGCACGCCCGTCACCGGTAAAGGCCAACGACAAGACAGCCGAAGGCGCAAGCGCGGCACCTGCACCCGCGCCAAAGGTGGCAAAACCTGCCCCACCTGCCCCCGAACCCAAGATCGCAGCACCGCGCCCGGCTCCCACGCCACCGCCCGCGCCTGCCCCGCGTGCGCCCGCTCCGGAACCACGCCCGGTTGCCGCAGCCGCTCCTGCCACAACAGAAGCTGGCGATACTCCTGCTCCGGCGCCTCAGCCACGCATCGTTTCGGTCGGCCCCGGCGGCTTCCTCCGCCAGGGTCCGGGCGATCAGCAGGCCCCTATTCCGCCTGCCCCGCCACGCCGTCTTGTGCCTGCGCGCCCCAGCCCGGAAATCGCGGACAAGACCAGCCTGCTGGACCTGAACGATCGCATCTGCCGCTGGCCGATGGGCCACCCCGGCGAACCGGATTTCCACTTCTGCGGTGACAAGGTGAACCCCGGTTTCCCTTATTGCGTCGAACATTGCGGTCGTGCCTATCAGGCACAGTTGCCGCGCGGTCACCGCCGCGCACCGCCGCCCATGCCCTTTGGCGGACCGCGCGTCCGCTAATCAGGAAGAACACCTAAACGCGAAAGTCCGGGCGTCGGCGTGGTTAACACCACCCGGCGCCTGCCGTTCTTTGGCGTATGACATATGATCCTTCTGCGCGCGGCTCGCGCTCCCGTCTGCTCAAATGGCTTGGCATTTCGGCAGAAGCCGACGATGCCGAGGACGAAGCTCCGGCAGACCTCACCAATTTCCGCGATCCCACCGCGCGCGAAATCTGGCTGCCGGCCAAACGTCGCCTGCTGGGGAAAGTCGCGGATTTCCTGATCGACCATGACCTGGAAGTCATGCCGTGGACTCTGGAAATTGCCTATGATTATGTCACCGGGGCGAACCCGATGCTGGCCCAGTGCATTCTGGAACGCACCGAGGCCGGGCAACCGGTCACGCTGCAATGGCTAGAACAGATTCACCGCGAACAGCAGGGCGATGGCACAGCCGAAATGCTGGCTGCGCTGATGTCCCGGCTTGAAGAGAGTCTGGACGAATTTTCCCACACCACCACCAGCGCCCGCACCGCAACCAGCGAATATGGCGCAGCGCTGCAGCAACATGTCGATGATCTGGAACAGGTCAGCAAGGCGGGCGTGGTCATTACTGAACTGGCATCACTTGCCCGCGCGATGATGAGCCGCACGCGCGAAATCGAAAACCAGCTTCATGATTCCGAACAGCGTGCTATCACCTTGCAGCAGAGTCTGGAAGATGCCCGCCGCGTGGCGGACGAGGATCACCTGACTGGCCTGCCCAATCGCCGCGCTTTCGAAACCCTGTTCGACAAAGAACTGGAAGCGGCAAAGCGGGTGGGCGAAGGGCTGTGTGTTGCATTCTGCGATATCGACCACTTCAAGCGTATCAATGACACCCACGGTCATGCTGCGGGTGATCGTGTGCTGAAGGTAGTGGCCGAAACCCTCAACCGCATTTCAGATTCGCGCTGCCACGTTGCCCGCCATGGCGGAGAAGAATTCGCCGTGCTGTTCCGGGCACTCACTGCTGAAAAGGCATGGGAACGGCTTGATGCCGCCCGCGAGGAAATCTCCGAACGTCGACTGGTCAATCGTGCCACCGACATGCCTTTTGGCCGCATTACTTTTTCAGGCGGGATCGCCGACGTGCTGGCCTATGATACCAAAGGTGAAGCGCTTCGTGCTGCTGACGAAGCACTCTACGCGGCCAAGCAAGCTGGCCGGAACCAGATCCTGCTTGCAGATCAACAACCGCCGCCATTGCGCGACGCTGCCTGAGATCAACCGTATTGCGAATTCTGGCTGCGCTGGAACGCAAAGCGCGGGACTTTGCCTTCGATAATGCTTTTGCGCAGGCGCACACGCATTTCGTCAGCCCCTTCCTCGCGGGTGCAAACCAGACGTGTGCCGCCTGATGGCAGGGTTTCAATCGCGCTGATCGAAACGCCTGCCTGTTCACATTGCGACTGAACCTGCGCTTCAGGCAGGCTGACATTCATTGCACGGCTCATGCGCAGCACTCCCTGCTGGCGCGCAACTGCGCTTCGCCATCGTTAATGGCACGAGTCCATCCAGCAGCGGCCTTTGCGCCTTCAGCCAGTTGGAAATGCCGGATCGACAGTGCCTGCGTCTGCGCGTCGACCAGGTGGCGCGCGCGCATCTTTGCAGACGTGCTGGCCATCGCGTTCATCAGAAACTTCTGATGCTCGGAATAAAGAAGGTTGAGGTCCATGGCGGACTCCCACTGCGTAAGCGGGAGCGCACAAGTCTCTCAGCCGGTGATGCCTACATTGGGGGTTTCACCGATGTTTCAGCCATGCGCGCTAAACCGCGACAGGGCAACAGAAAAGGCCCCACCTTGCGGCGGGGCCTTTCCCTGTTCAGCCTGGCTGACGCTCGCTCAGTCGTCGGACTTGAGGAACGCCGGCATGTGGTCAGGAGCCGGGCCATCGTCACGGTCGCGACGTGGACGATCGCCGCCTTCACGACGGGGACCACGGTCACCACCTTCACGACGCGGACCGCGATCGTTGCCACGCGGGCCACGACGGTCACCACCACGATCAGGACGATCGCCGCGCGGTTCACGCGGTTCGCGGGCCGGACGGGTGTCTTCCAGTTCAGCGCCGGTTTCCTGATCGACAACGCGCATCGACAGGCGAACCTTGCCGCGCGGATCGATTTCAAGAACCTTGACCTTAACGGCCTGGCCTTCCTTCACCACATCGGTCGGCTTTTCGACGCGCTCGTTCTTCATTTCGGAAACGTGGACCAGACCGTCCTTGCCACCCATGAAGTTCACGAAAGCACCGAAATCAACAATGTTGACGACCTTGCCGTCATAGATCTTGCCGACTTCAGCTTCTTCGACAATGCCGAGAATCCATGCCTTCGCAGCTTCGATCTGGGCGGTGTCGGACGACGAGATCTTGATGATCCCTTCATCGTCGATGTCGACCTTGGCACCGGTGGTGGCCACGATTTCGCGGATCACCTTGCCGCCCGTGCCGATAACGTCACGGATCTTCGACTTGTCGATGGTGATCGTTTCGATGCGCGGTGCGTGTGCCGACAGTTCGGTGCGCGCTTCGCCCAAAGCCTTGGTCATTTCACCCAGGATGTGCGCACGGCCTTCCTTGGCCTGTTCCAGCGCCTTGGCCATGATCTCGCGCGTGATGCCTGCGATCTTGATGTCCATCTGCATCGTGGTGATGCCGTTGGCAGTACCGGCCACCTTGAAGTCCATGTCGCCGAGGTGATCCTCGTCGCCCAGAATGTCCGAAAGGACGGCGAATTCATTGCCTTCAAGGATAAGACCCATCGCAATGCCCGAAACCGGACGGTCGATAGGAACGCCTGCGTCCATCATCGAAAGGCAGCCACCGCACACCGTTGCCATCGACGACGAGCCGTTGGACTCGGTAATGTCGGACAGCACGCGGATGGTATAGGGGAAGTCTTCCTTCGAAGGCAGCACCGGGTTCAGCGCACGCCATGCCAGCTTGCCATGGCCCACTTCGCGGCGACCCGGCGCGCCAAAGCGGCCCACTTCACCAACCGAATAGGGCGGGAAGTTGTAGTGCAGCATGAAGCGCGAATACGACAGGCCATCAAGGCCGTCGATCATCTGTTCAGCGTCCTTGGTGCCCAGCGTGGTGGTGCAGATTGCCTGCGTTTCACCGCGGGTAAACAGCGACGAACCATGCGTGCGCGGAAGGAAACCGACCATGGCTTCGATCGGGCGGACCTGCGTAGTGGTACGACCGTCGATGCGGGTGCCGTCCTTGAGGATGGCGCCGCGAACGATGTCCGCTTCGACCTTCTTCATGGTCTTCATGGCAACCATCTGGGTCTGCGGCGTTTCGTCCGAGAACGCAGCCTTCGCCTTTGCACGCGCATCGTTGAGCGCGTTCGAGCGGGCCGACTTGTCGGTCAGCTTGTAGGCAGCGGCAACGTCCTTGCCGACGATGGTCTTGAGCTTCTTCTTGATGTCGGCAGTGTTGTCCGACAGATCAACGTCCCAAGGCTCCTTCGCGGCCTTTTCAGCCAGGCTGATGATCGCGCCGACAACCTTGCGGATTTCGTCATGCGCAAACATGACCGCACCCAGCATTTCGTCTTCGGTCAGTTCCTTGGCTTCCGATTCCACCATCATCACGGCGTTGTCGGTTGCGGCCACGACCAGATCGAGGCGGCCTTCGGCAACCTGCGACAGCGACGGGTTGAGCTGGTATTCGCCATCCTTGAAACCAACGCGGGCAGCGCCGATCGGCCCCATGAAAGGAACGCCGGAAATGGTCAGCGCAGCCGAAGCGGCGATCATCGCGACGATATCGGGTTCAGTTTCGCCGTCATAGCTCAGAACCTGGGCAATGACGTTGATTTCGTTGTAGAAACCTTCGGGGAACAGCGGACGGACCGGACGGTCGATCAGGCGGGAAACCAGCGTTTCCTTTTCCGTCGCGCCGCGTTCACGCTTGAAGAAGCCACCGGGGATACGCCCCGCAGCCGAGAACTTTTCCTGATAGTGGACGGTCAGCGGGAAGAAGTCCTGACCTTCCTTGACCGACTTTGCAGCGGTAACCGCGCAAAGCACAACGGTTTCGCCATACGTGGCGATGACCGCGCCATTTGCCTGACGGGCAACACGGCCGGTTTCCAGAGTGAGGGTCTTTCCGCCCCATTCCAGCGATACGGTTTTGACGTCGAACATTTCGTTTCCTTCAGCCCGCGGCCCTATTGCGCGCGGGGTTTTGCTGCCGGGGATACCGTCCCGGTCCGGTGTGGGGCCGCTTGTCGTGCCCCGAAGGCGCCTCGCCGAATTGCGAAGGTACCTAAACGCAAAAGCGGCCCACTTGGGGCCGCTTCGCTTGGTTACTTGCGAAGACCGAGCTTCTGGATGAGGTCGTTGTAGCGGGCCACATCCTTCTTCTTCAGATAGTCCAGCAGCGAGCGGCGCTTGTTGACCATCATCAGCAGGCCGCGACGCGAGTGGTTATCCTTATGATGACCCTTGAAGTGTTCGGTCAGGGTCTTGATGCGGCTGGTCAGGATCGCAACCTGCACTTCCGGCGAACCGGTGTCGCCTTCGGCGCGCGCGTGGGTTGCAATGACTTCCTGCTTGGCTTCAGCGGTAATCGACATGTGTTCTACTCCGCGACATCCGAAAGGTTGAACCCCCGCGATACTGTCAGGCTTCCGCCTGAAAGCTCCACCAGCGCGACCGGCACCATGCCAGCCCTCGCCCAGTAAAGCCCGTCATCGAAGGGCAATCCTGCCAGAACGCGGCCCTGACGGACCGCCCTTGCCTGCTCAGGATCGAGGTCTAGAGCCGGGATGTCGACCAGCCCTGCCTCCAGCGGCAAGAGTATGTGTTCAAGGGGCGCGCCTTTACCCACATCGTTGAGTTTGTCCAGCGAAATCGCCTGTTCGATAGCGAACGGGCCGGCCTTGAGGCGGCGCAACATCGTCACATGCCCGACGGTACCCAGCGCCAATGCAATGTCGCGCGCCATGCTGCGGATATAGGTGCCTTTGGACACGTGAGCAGTGAATGTTGCGGATTCAAGGGCTTGCGCGCTGCCTTCGGTGGAATCCAGCGTCAGCGAGTGAATGGTCACGGTGCGCGATTTCAGTTCCACGTCCTGCCCTGCACGCGCCAGATCGTAAGCGCGCTGGCCGTCAATCATCAATGCGGAGTAGGCTGGAGGCACCTGATCGATAGTTCCCTGAAAGGCACCTAAAGCGACATGAACGTCCGCGACCCCCGGCCGAACGTCACTGACCGCAACGATTTTGCCCTCTAGATCAAGGGTATCGGTCTGTTCTCCGAACTTCACTGTGAAGGCGTAAATCTTGCTCGCGTCCAACATCCGCCCGCACAGCTTGGTTGCCTCACCGATACCGATGGGCAGCACCCCTGTCGCCAGCGGATCGAGCGTGCCGCCGTGGCCGACCTTCACTTTGCCAAAGCCCGCCTGCCGCAGATTGCGCTTCACCGCCGCCACGCCCTGCGTCGAGCCAAGCTCCAGCGGTTTGTCGAGAATGATCCAGCCGTTGACCATGGGGTTACAGCGGTTCCGGCCCGGCGACGGCAGTGGCGAGCGCAGCAAGATGGCTGCCGATCCATTCCACCGGCGGGCCGACAACCCGTTCCACCAGCCGCAAATCGGGCGCAAGATACGGAAGAACCACGAGAATCAGAAACACCACGATCAGGCCATAAGGTTCGATCCGGCCATAGATGCGCGCGAGCGGCGCAGGCAGGACGCCCATAACGATGCGCGATCCATCGAACGGCGGAATCGGCAGCAGATTGAACGTGCCCAGAAACAGGTTCACGATCAGGAAATTACGTAGATTGTCGGCCACAAACAGCACGGCCATGCCCGGCTCAGTCGCGCCATCGGTTGCTCGCACCAATAGCCCCAGCGCCACGGCTGAAAACGCCGCCAACACGAAGTTTATCCCCGGCCCCGCCGCTGCCACCGCAACCATGCCCCACCTTGGATTGCGCAGTCGGCGGAAGTCCACCGGGACCGGCTTTGCCCAACCAAACACCGGCGCTCCGGTCAGTTTCAGCAGACCGGGCAGGATGATGGTGCCGAACGGATCGACATGGCGCAGCGGATTGAGACTGAGCCGCTTCTGCTCTGCCGCCGTAGGATCGCCCAGCGCGCGCGCGGTCCAGCCATGGGCGACTTCGTGGAAAACGATGGCAAGGATCATCGGGATCGCCACGGTGGCGATTGTCCAGATCAGGCTGTCAGGCGTCATGGTCAGTAACCCAATCTTTCGCGGTCCCGCTCAACAATAGAGAAGACCGCAGTGTCGCGCGGATGGCCGGTCCAGGTGACCATGTGGTTGCGCAAAATCCCTTCGAACGTCGCGCCAATCTTGCGACAGGCGGCCTGCGAGCGTTCATTGCGCACATCGACGCAAAGCTGAATCCGCTTGAGGCCACAGGCGAAACCGTGAGCGATCAACAGACGCTTCATCAAGCCATTAATCTTGTTCTGGCGGTAGCGCGGCGAAAGATAGGTATTGCCGATTTCAGCGCTGAGCCAGCGCGGATTGGCATCGATCCACGCGGTCATTCCCGCAAGATTTCCGCCCGAAACAATGGCGAAAGGCAGGCGGGCCGGGCTGGCCAGCAGCATGTCGAACGAAGCGTCGAAATGGTCGGGGCCATAGCTGATCCCATACATCTGCCAGATGTCGAGATCTTCGGCGCAGGCCGCCTTCAAGTCTGCGCGATGATCTTCGCGCAGCGGTTCAAGCCGCAGATCGCTCTGTTCCAGCACGCTCAGCAGGCCCAGCGGGTCATCCTTGATCATGCGCAATTTCCATCCATCGCGTCGCTGAAATGCCTGCGACATAGTGCAAGGTAGCGATCGTTGCCGCCAATTTCAGTCTGAGCGCCTGCCCGCACCGCCGCGCCGCTTTCATCGACACGCAGGTTCATCGTCGCCTTGCGTCCGCAGTGGCAAACAGCTTTCAGTTCCACCAGTGAATCCGCAATCGCCAGAAGCGCGCCTGCCCCTTCGAACAGTTCGCCCTGAAAATCGGTACGCAGACCATAGCACAGCACCGGGATACCCGCCGTATCGGCCACCCGCGCCAATTGCCAGACCTGATCCTTGGACAGGAACTGCGCCTCGTCCACCAGCACGCACGATAGCGGTTGCGCCGCATGGGCCGCAGAAATCCGCGCCCACAAATCGGTATTGGCATGGAAGCGATGGGCATCGGCGTGAAGGCCGATGCGGCTTTCAATCGCGCGTTCTCCGCCGCGATCATCCAGAGCCGCCGTCCACAGCATGGTCGCCATGCCGCGTTCACGATAGTTGAAGTCCGCCTGCAGCAGATTGGTCGATTTGCCCGCATTCATGCTGGCGTAGTAGAAATAGAGCTTGGCCACGAAGGCAGCCCTCAGCCTTCGCTCTCTTGCGCATCAATATCGCGCTGCACACGCGGGTCTGATAGCAGTGCGTCGATCCGGCTGGCTTCATCGAAGCTTTCGTCGGGCAGAAACTTCAGCCGAGCGGCGTATTTCAGGCGGAGACGCTGCGCCGTTTCACGCTGAAAGAAAGCGGTGTTCGTGCGCAACGCCTTGAGCACGATCTCCTCATCCTCACCCAGCAATGCCTTGATGAACACCGTGGCATGGCGAAGGTCGGGCGACATGCGCACTTCGGTGACCGATACGGTGTGCGCAGACAGCACATCGTCATGGACTTCCTGCCGGGACAGCAGTTCGGACAGGATATGGCGCACCTGTTCGCCCACTTTGAGCAGACGGACAGAACGGGTTTCGGGAGTGGCTTGCTGACGGGACAAGGACGTTGGAACTTTCGGATAATCTGTGCCGGAATGCAGCGTCAGGCCAGAACTGGCCCCGCCGCGTGTGGCAGCGGTATAGAACGTGCGCCCGCCGATTGCGAGTGTTTCGGGACATGAACGCGCAATGGCTGGCGCAAAGTCGTTGCCTGTCGCGCCATTGCGACAATTTCAGACATATTCTGACGAAGAGATTCGGCGATCCGTCCGTTGAGCCTGTGAACTGTCCGCCGACGTCCATCGCTGGGCGGGTATCGACAGGAATAAAGGAAGGGTCAGATCATGAAGAAGCTTTTTGCCGCCATTGTCGCCATTGCGATGATTGCACCTGTTGCCGCAGCGCCCGCTTTGGCAGCGCCGCATAAGGACAAGGACAACCACGGCCAGCATGTCAGCACAGCAGCCAAGGGCAATCCGTTTCGCAAGGGCCAGAAGTTCGATAGCCGCCGCGCCCCCAACTATCGCGTGGTCGATTACCGGTCTTATCGCACGCTGAAAGCGCCGCCAAAGGGCCATCGCTATGTCCGGTCGGGCAACGATATCCTGCTGGTGCGGACGGACAGCGGGATTGTATCGTCAATTTTTAGCGGGTTGATCCGGTAAGCCCATGATGATCGGGGCGGCGATGCAAAAGCCCGCCCCGATTGTCTCTGCAATCAGGCCATCTTGGCCAGAATGCGGGCAAGGGAGCGGACATTACGAGCTGTGCCCCGGCAGCCAAGGCGCCGTTCGATAAAAGCGCCGGTCAATTTGCTTTCGGCCACGCCGTTGGCAAAATCGATGTAAATGCTGCGGTCGCCCAGGGCCAGCTTTTCAAGGCCGCGCATGGCCTGATCGGCTGCGAGTTTATCGAATGCCGCCTTGTCTGGCTGGCGTTCAAGGAACAGGGTGTGGACAAGGTTGTCCGCGCCGATGCCTGTGAAGGGGTTGCCTTCCACCGCATTGGCAATGGCCGCCCGGTCGCGCACGGCAACAAAACTTTTGATATCGAAACGATCCAGCATGACGTGGGCGAACAGGTCTTCAAGACCGTCCAGTGGGCGTTCGTCATAATCGAACAGCAGGTTGCCGCTGGCGACCACTGTTTCCAGCCCGGTCAGCCCTTCCCGTTCAAAGGCATAGCGCAAATCCGCCATCGTCACGCGATTGCCGCCGACATTGATGGAACCGAACAGGGCGACGTAGCGGGTCATGGGAAATTCCAGACGAAGACCAAACCGGCCAGGGCAGTGGATACGACTGTGCTCAAACAACCGCAGCCTGCTCGCTCGGCCAGCTCACCAAGGAAGGTTTTAGCCAACTCTGCGCGAAACCGCCGGGGACTCTTGCCGTGCTCTTGATGCTTGGCATTCGGCCTTCGCCGACGTCCCCGGCTTTTCGCCACACGTTACAGCGTGCGATCGCGCATTTCGACTTCGAAGACTTCGAGCTGATCGCCAGCCTTGATGTCGTTCGTGTCGGACAGCAACACACCGCATTCCAGACCGCCGCGCACTTCGGCAACGTCGTCCTTGAAACGGCGCAGCGACGAAATGGTGGTACGGCTGACGATGACGTCGTTGCGGGTAAGGCGCGCATGGAGGCCCTTGCGGATAACGCCTTCGACAACCAGCAGACCGGCCGCCTTGTCCTTCTTGCCCGCAGGGAACACTTCCTTGACCTCGGCACGGCCAACGACCGTTTCGATGGCTTCCGGACCAAGTTCGCCCGCCATTTCCGAACGGATATCGTCGGTGAGCTGGTAGATCACGTCAAAGTACTTCATCCGCACCTTGTTACGTTCAACCAGTTCGCGCGCCTTGGCATTTGGACGGACGTTGAAGCCGACAATCGGCGCGCCGCTGGCCTGCGCCAGGTTGACGTCGCTTTCGGTGATGGCACCGACGCCCGATTGCAGGATGCGGACCTTGATTTCGTCGGTCGAAATCTTGTTGAGCGCGTTGACGATAGCTTCGACAGAACCCTGAACGTCAGCCCGGATGACCAGCGGATATTCGATAACCGTGTTCTTGGCAGCAAGTGCCGAGAACATGTTTTCAAGGCTGGCCGGAGCGTGGGCGGTGCGCTTGGCCGTGGCGCGTTCATGGCGGTAAAGCGCCACTTCGCGAGCACGGGCTTCGCTTTCCACCACAGTCAGCGTGTCACCGGCCATCGGCACGCCACCGATGCCCAGAACTTCGACCGGCAACGACGGGCCAGCGGTCTTCACCTGACGGCCCTTGTCATCAAGCATGGCGCGAACGCGGCCTGACTGGGTACCGACCACCAGAATATCACCAACCTTGAGCGTCCCGCGATTGACCAGAACGGTGGCCAGCGGCCCCTTGCCCTTGTCCAGCTTGGCTTCGATCACGGTGGCTTCTGCCGCGCGATCCGGATTGGCCTTCATTTCCAGCAGTTCGGACTGCAACAGGATCTTTTCGATCAGTTCGTCAAGGCCAGCACCGGTCTTGGCCGAAACTTCGACGTCCTGCACATCACCCGACATCGCTTCCACGATGATTTCGTGTTCGAGCAGACGTTCACGGATCTTCTGCGGGTTGAATTCCGGCTTGTCGGCCTTGGTGATCGCCACGATCATCGGCACGCCAGCGGCCTTGGTGTGGTTGATCGCCTCGATCGTCTGCGGCATCAGCCCGTCATCACCTGCGACCACAAGGATCACGATGTCGGTGACATTGGCACCGCGCATACGCATTTCGGTAAAGGCTTCGTGGCCCGGCGTATCAAGGAAGGTGATGTGTTCGCCACCCTTGGTCTTGATCTGATAGGCGCCGATATGCTGCGTGATACCGCCAGCTTCGCCGCGCACCACATCGGTTCCGCGCAGCGCATCGAGCAGCGAGGTCTTGCCGTGATCGACGTGGCCCATGATGGTGACCACCGGCGGGCGCGCCTTCAGCGATTCTTCAGCATCAACGTCGGCAGCGTTATCGATATCGACATCGGAGTCGCTGACGCGCTGGATGTTGTGGCCAAATTCGGTGACGAGCAGTTCAGCGGTGTCCTGATCGATAGTCTGGTTGATGGTGACCATCATGCCCATCTTGAACAGCGCCTTGATAAGGTCTGCCGCCTTCTCCGCCATGCGGTTCGACAGTTCCTGCACGGTGATCGCTTCGGGCACGATCACATCGCGGACCTGTTTTTCGCGCTGGTGCTGTTGGCCGGCGAAGTGCGCACGGCGTTCCTTTTCACGGGCACGCTTGAGCGCGGCGAGGCTGCGTGCGCGTGCGCCTTCGTCCTCGTTCAAAGCGCGGGTCACGGTCAGCTTGCCGCCGCGACGGTCTTCGGTCTTGCGGTCACGCTGCGGATGAGCAGGCTTCTTGGCCGCAGCATCAGGCCGCTTGGGCGGCGTGGATGGCGTGACCGGGGTGAAGCGGCGCGGCGCAGGTGCAGCGGCAGGCCGGGCTTCTTCTGCACGCGGCGCAGCAGCAGGAGCAGGAGCAGCAGCCTTGGGCGCTTCTGCCGCGGCGGGGGCAGCTTCGGCAGTGGCAACAGCAGCAGCAGCAGGCGTTTCGGCCACAGGCTGGGCCGGTTCGGGCTGCTTTGCTTCCGGCTGGACGGGCGCAGGCGCGGCTTCGGGTTGGGCGACGGGCGGCTGAGGCGCAGCAGCAGCGGCCTCAGCGCGAGCCTTTTCCTCTAAACGGCGGCGTTCTTCCTCGATCGCACGCAGGCGTTCTTCCTGCTCACGGCGGTTGGCCGCTTCCAGCGAGTTGAGGCGAGCTTCTTCAGCTTCGCGCAGCAGGCGAGCCTGCATTTCCTGGCGCGTTTCGCGGCTGGCCGAAGGCGCAGCGGGCGGTGGCGGTGGGGGCGGCGGAGGGGCGACGGGCGTGGGCGCAGGCGTTGCAGCAGCGGCAGGCGCAGCTGTGGGGGCCGCAGCCTCGCCCGGCCGGCCCATCAGCTTGCGCCGCTTCACTTCGACCACAACCTTGTTGGTGCGACCGTGGCTGAAGGTCTGCTTGACCTCTCCGGCCTCAACCGCCGTCTTGAGGCCCAGCGGCCTGCGGCCCAGCGTCGGCTTCTTGTCGCTATCGCTCATCGAACTCATTCGCCCTTCGTATCAATATCGTCGTTCGCCGCCATGTCCGCATCGGGCGTGGCAGCGTCATCGGTTTGGTGCCCGATAAAATGCATCAGGCGCTGTAGCGGCGCCGCGACTCGTTCGGTCGCAGCGGCATCGGTGAGGCCCAGGTGAACGACGTTGTCGCGGCCCAATGCCACAGACAGCGCCGCCCGGTCCAGCGGCAAGATTACGCCTTTGAGGCCAGTGCCTTCGGCACCCTCGCCCACGCGCCATGCCTGCGCCAGCTTGTTCGGCCCGTCGCTGCCCGCATCAGATGCGTGGGCAAGGAATGTGACGGCCCCGGAGCGTGCACCCTGAGCGATCTTTTCAGTGCCAAGCAACATGTTGCCTGCGCGCAATTCGATCCCCAGACGGTCGGTTACCGCGCGGCGCAGGGCCTGTTCGGTACGTTCCGGCAAGTCGGCTGGAATAGTGAGAGGAGCGCCTTTGAACGCACGCGCCAGAGCACCTTTAAGTTTGCCATTGGCCAGCGCTTTTTCAAGGTCAGCGCGCGACACGCCAAGCCAGGCACCGCGCCCAGGCGCGCGCGCCAGCACATCGGGCAGCACGTCGCCGTCGGGCGAGATCGCAAGGCGAATCAATTCGCCCCGCATATCCAGCCGTCCGGTCAGCACACACTTGCGCTCCGGCGAGGATTTCCCCGCCGGCGCTTTGCCATCAATGTCGGAGCTTAGCGGCTCATTGTGAGGATTCCGCATCGGCGGCCTCCTCGGTCTGCGGCTCGACTTCGGCTACCGGTTCGTCTTCGAACCAGTGCGCGCGCGCGGCCATGATGATTTCGTTGCCTTGCTCTTCGTTCAGGCCATATTCGCCCAGCACGCCGCCCTTGTCTTCAGTGCGTTCGGAACGCTCGCTCTTTTCGCGCGGCCCTTTGTCATTGCGGCGACGTTGTTCGACGCGCTTCTTGGCAATCAGTTCGTCGGTGGCCAGATCAGCCAGATCGTCGAGTGTCTTGATGCCCGCCTTGCCCAGAGTAACCAGCATGGCTTCGGTCAGGTGCGGCAGTTCTGCCAGCCCGTCTTCGACGCCAAGACTGCGACGCTGTTCGCGCAAGCCCTCTTCGCGGCGCTCAATCGCTTCGATGGCGCGGCTCTGCAGTTCTTCACCCAGTTCCTCGTCGAAGCCTTCGATCGTGGCGAGTTCGGCCAAGTCGATGTAGGCGACTTCTTCCAGCTCGGTGAAGCCTTCGGCCACCAGCAACTGCGACAGGGTTTCGTCGACGTCGAGTTCTTCCTCGAACATCTTCGACCGCTCGGAAAATTCCTTCTGGCGCTTTTCCGATGCTTCAGCTTCGGTCATGATGTCGATGGCCGAACCGGTCAGCGACGATGCCAGACGCACGTTCTGGCCGCGACGACCGATGGCGAGCGAAAGCTGGTCATCAGGCACGACGACCTCAATGCGGCTTTCTTCCTCGTCGATCACCACGCGGCTGACGGTGGCAGGCTGAAGCGCGTTGACCACGAACGTCGCGGTATCTTCGCTCCAAGGAATGATGTCGATCTTTTCGCCCTGCATTTCCTGCACGACGGCCTGCACACGGCTGCCCTTCATGCCGACGCAGGCACCGACAGGGTCGATGCTGGAATCGCGACTGATAACGCCGATCTTGGCGCGGCTGCCCGGATCGCGAGCAGCGGCCTTGATCTCGATGATGCCATCGTAGATTTCAGGCACTTCCTGCGCGAACAGCTTCTTCATGAATTCAGGGTGCGCGCGCGAAAGGAAGATCTGCGGACCACGGTTCTGACGCTCAACCTTGAGGATCAGCGCACGGACACGTTCGCCCACGCGCGGCACTTCGCGCGGGATCTGCTGATCGCGACGGATGACGCCTTCGGCGCGGCCAAGATTGACGATGACGTGGCCGAATTCGACCGACTTGATGACGCCGGTGATGACTTCGCCAGCGCGATCCTTGAATTCGTCATACTGACGGTCACGTTCAGCATCACGGACCTTCTGGAAGATCACCTGCTTTGCCGACTGCGCGTCGATACGGCCAAGATCAACCGGGGGCAGCGGATCGACAATGAAGTCGCCGATAGCCGCGCCGGGCTGCAGCTTTTCGGCAGCCTTGAGATCGACCTGCTTGAAATAGTCTTCGACCACTTCGACCACTTCAACCACGCGCCACAGACGAAGATCGCCGGTGCGCGGATCAAGCTTGGCGCGAATGTCGTTTTCCGCGCCATAACGGTTACGCGCGGACTTCTGGATCGCCTCTTCCATCGCTTCGATGACGATCGACTTGTCGATCATCTTCTCGGTCGCAACAGCGTTGGCGATTGCGAGCAGTTCGGCGCGGTTTGCGGAAATCGCACTGGCCATGGGTCAGTCTTCCTGTTCTTCGTGGATTTCGTCCGCGCCGCCGATCACTTCTTCTTCAACTCCAGAAGTGTCCAGCGGCCGGGAAGCGGCAATGAGTTTGTCAGTAAGGATAAGCTTGGCATTAGCGACAAGCGCGAACGGCACATCAAAGACGGTGCCGTCATCCTCAATGGAAATGGTCTGCGTTTCGGCATCGAACCCTTTGAGATCGCCGCGATAACGCTTGCGACTGTCAATCAGTTCGGACAGTTCGACACGCGCTTCGTGACCGATCCATGCCGCGAAATCCTTCGCGCGGGTCAACGGGCGATCGATGCCGGGCGACGACACTTCGAGACGATAAGCCTCTTCGATCAGGTTTTCGCCCGCTTCTTCCAGCGCGTCGAAACGATCGGAGATGCGATGCGACAGCGCAGCACAATCTTCGATAATCAACTGACCGGTCGCAGGACGCTCAGCCATGATCTGGAGCGTATGCTCTTCATCCCCGATTTCGCCGCCTTTGTAATACCGCACGCGCACGAGATCGAAACCCATGGCTTTCGCCTCAGGCTCAACAACCTCGATAATCCGTGCGATATCCGTCATGCAAACTCCAAGTGGCAAAAACCGAACAACAAAAGCGGAACCGTGCCGGTGCCCGGTAGCACCAGCCTGACCTTGCTTTCACAATGTCGGGATGAGCGCCAAATAGGCGTAGCGCCGTAAAATTGCAAGCTGCAATCGGCATGGCCGGGAACCATTCAAAAGTTGAATGCTTATAATTGGCATAGAACGCCAACCATTAGCATTGGCTACCTCTCAACAACTCTCACATTCGGGCAGGAACCGCGCATTTCCGCCATTTTTCCAGTTTGGCACAGCCCATGCAATGCAAGGGACATGAGCCAAAAGGCTTTAGCGACCCGAACATGAGGACGACTTCCATGACCATTTTCACCCTGCGCATTGCCGCTGCCGCCAGCGCCCTGACACTTAGCCTTGCGCTGATCGCCGGCACTGTCACCACCCCGGCAAGCATTGCCACCCCCGCCACCATGCAGGAGATGATCTGATGACGCAGCTTCGCTTCGATGATTCGGCCCCTCGCCCGATCGAAACTTCACGCGGGTTCCGGCTCGACAAGACTCACGGCAAGTTCATGGGCGTTTGCGCAGGTATCGCCAATTATTTCAACGTCGATGTAACGATGGTTCGCGTGGCCTTTGGCCTTGCCACCGTGCTGGGATTTGGCACTGCGCTGATCGTATACCTGCTGATCGGCCTGATTGCCGACTGACGTTTTCAAGCGATGCCCAGCGCCCGTCCAGCCCCGCTTTTCCCGCCCCCGGAGAGGCGGGGTTTTGCTTTTACAGTCAGGATGTTTTGGCGAAAGGCGAGAAGTCCGTGCCGGTGTCGAACACTTCGGCCCCTTCGCGGCGCTTGAGCCAGCCAACAACCGCGTATGTTACCGGGGTCAACGCCGCTTCCCACACGACCTTCATCAGCCAGTTGGTAACCATCACGGTCAACACCTGCTCTACCGTCCAGATGCCAAGGAAAGCGATGGGGTAGAAAATCAGGCTGTCGATAGCCTGCCCGAATACGGTGGAGCCAATCGTCCGGGACCACAGGTGCTTGCCCGCAGTCAGGATCTTCATCTTGGCCAGTACGAAGGAATTGACAAATTCACCCGCCCAGAACCCGGTGACAGATGCCAGCACGATCCGCCAGGTGGAGCCGAACACACTTTCATAAGCGCCTTGTCCTTCCCAGCCCGGTGCAGGCGGCATGGCAACGACGACATAGCTCATGAAAGCCATGAAGATCAGCGCGAAAAAGCCCATCCACACACAGCGGCGGGCATGGGCATAGCCATAAACTTCGGTCAGCACGTCACCGATGACATAGGATACCGGGAAGAACAGGATGCCTGCGCCGAAGGTGAACCCGCCAACCTGCGCCAGTTTGGCCGCACCAATCAGGTTCGACAGCAGCAGAATGGCGACGAACCCGGCCATTACATAGTCGAAATAGCGAAAGTGCCGGCGGGCGCCGGCAGTTCCATCGATTTTGGCAAGATCGGGGCGGGAGAGCGCAGGCGAAATCTGGGGATCGGTCATGGCGCGCACGCTAACCCGGTTTTCATCGCGCGAAAAGCATGCTTAAGGGACAGCCGCGCTTGATATTGAGGTATTGAGCGCAAGATTTGGCGAATGGGAATATTGCAGGTTATCCGCCTTCGGCATTCCCGCGAACCGTGTTACGGCCCCGTAGCTCAACTGGATAGAGCACCTGCCTTCTAAGCAGGATGTTGCGTGTTCGAGTCACGCCGGGGTCACCACATCTACAATAGGCCACATCAACAACACGCCCGCATCATCGGGCAATTCAGGCAGACACATGGCTCGCAAACATTCGAAGCATGATTACGATGCCGACCTGCCCAGCGAGGAGGAAACTCCTGCGGTTGTGGTGGATTGCTGGCTTTGCGGACGCCCCACCGGCGAAACCATCGTGTGGCATCATCCGGTTCCCAAAAGTCGTGGCGGACGCGATGTGGTGCCGATGCATCCTATTTGCCAGCAAACGCTGATAGCCAATTTCACCAATTCAGAACTGCAACGCCACGGGATGAATGTGGAAGACCTTTTAGCCAACCCGGCTGTCCGAAAATTCGTCGACTGGGTGGCAAACAAAGATCCCGACTTCACGGCCACCATCGCCAGAAAGAAGCGCTAAGAGAACGCGTTTCCGAACGCCGTCAGGTGCAGGGGTACATGCCGCCCGTGCCTGTAACGCCGGGCGTCAGGTTGCGTTCGTCGCGCACGAGAAACGCACCTTCTTTGGCCATCGTGATATTTTCGACGAACATTTCGCCAAATATGCCCTCATATTCATAGAAGATTTCCACGAACATGACGGCATTGCCTGCTGAAGCGGCAATCTTGGTTGGACCGCTGCCCATGCCGGTGATGACAGCCCCGTTCAGGCCATTGCGGGTGCTGTCGTTGCCATAGGCGGATTGATGATTGTAATCGCCCAGGCAGCGTTGCCAGTGGATATACTGGCGCCCCGTGGTGGCATCACGCTCAAGACTGGACAGGATCACTCTGCCGCGCGTTTCTATATTGATCGTACGGCCTTGTTCCTCGGCCCCCAGCATGACTGAATTGACATCGGTTTCGGTCACCGTAGGGGTAACCGCGCTGTTATCGGTCTGCCCCAGACGTGAAGCGTTGTCGGCGAGCGTCAATGCCAGTTCGCTCAACTTCATATCTGTGGTGTTGAGATAGGCCAGTTCGACACCGTAGCAGGCAATACTGAGAACAAACGGCGCAACCAGCGCAAACTCGATAATGGTCACGCCCGATTTACACCGGCCGAGCTGTAGCGCCTTGCGACGGGAAAACGGGTTCAGCCGCTTCAGCATATTCCTGCCTCTGATCCGGCATTGTCCTGCAATGCATAAGGTTGGTTGCGGCGAACGGTGGTAGAACTGAATTCGCGCTCCGCCGTCCCCATGGGAAGGATCATCGATCCATATACAGAGACATATCGTACCGTGACGGTGTAGATGACCACGTCGTTCGCGCCGCCATTGCCGGTTTTCGCGACATCGGAATCCCATGTGCCATTGCTGTTTTCATCAACGAAATTCTCGCCTGTGGAACAGGTGCCATCGTTGTTGGCATCGTTCCAGCGTTCGGGCCGGTCAACGTCGACGAAATCGAAATAGCTGCGGCGCTGCGAAGTGACTTCTGCGTTGGGCAGGATGTCCTGCATCACCTCCCTCACCTTGGCGTCGGCCTGCGTTGTGTCACCACTTTCGATGGAGGAATCACGCGCGGCCTTTTCCACCGCACCATCCAGAACGCCCATCGCATATACCATCTGCCCATAATCGAAGCAGACCATAATCATCATGATGAACACCGGCGCGATCACGGCAAATTCGATCGCGCTGACGCCGCTGCGGTCGGCAAGAACCACAGGACGCCGTATCCGGCGGGCCAAGGCGCGCATGACCTTCACTGATAAATCCGCAGTTCGCCGACGTTCTTGGCGATTTCCTGAAACGCTGTGTTCAGTTCGGCGGAACTGCTGGCGGTGTACGAGCTGTTATCAGACGCGCAATACGTGAGGTCGCTGGTCATGCCGGAACCGAAGGCAATGACCCACACACGGAACCCCTTCCCCTTGGCCACATCGCACAAAGCGCGGAAGCGTGAGGTGTGGCGAGCGGCCTGGTTGGAATAGCCGTCATCGGTGATCCGGCGATCATGGTATTCGATGCCATAGGTCGACTGAATCGAATAGCTCGGCTCCATGATACCGTCGGTCATGAAAATGATGTGTCGCGAAACCTTGCCGCCGTTGGACGGTTCATCATTCACCAGATCGCGCCATGGACCATCGGGCGAATTGAGGCGCAGGCCCCAGATCATGCCAAGGTCATGGTACGTGGAACCCGCAGCGACCAGTGAATCTGCATAAGTGTAGAATGCCGACTGGCTCATCGTCTGCAAAAGCTGGGCCTGATACGGGCAATAAGAATTGGCCTTGCCCCCGCGCGTCGTTTCCGAAGCATTGGTCAGGCTCCCGCCGCTGGTCAGACGATAATAGGCCACCTCGGGCCACATCGGTGCCCACTTGGTTGCGTCATCATCTTCGTCAGGTTCGGCATCCACATCAAGATCAAGCGCCCCGGACGGAGACACGCCGGTCATGCTGGAATAGCTGAAGCTGTCATCCGAAACCGTTTCGCGTTCTTCAATGCAGCCGCCCCACGTGTAAGACACTGCTGCGCCATTGGTGCCGTTGGGCACGCTTGCTGCAGTAAACTGCTTGTAAGCGCTGGTATCATACGTCACCCGTTTATAAGCGAAGTGGCTGAATTCGGTGCGGGTGCGGGTTTCATATACCGGATCGCTGGTCGCGTAGCTGTAGGTGTAGTAGTTACGATAGGTGTAATAGTAATATATGTAGTACCGCGAGCTGCTTTCCCGATAGCAGTAATACGTCGTCTTGCGCTGCGGCTGGGTGGTCGTAGTGGTGACAACCTGCTGCCCCGATCCGTTGGTAGTGCTCGAGTTTGATGTCGTTGACGAACCATTGTTCGCCCAAGCCGTATTACTTGGCAGAGCATTGGTACAGGACGACGATCCGTTATAACGGGTGCTGCTGTACTGGTAATTGCTGCTGCTGGATTCCGAGCTGTAGCTTTGCGAACTGGTATAGACCGGGTTATTCCAACCAACGAAGACCTGTTCGGTAATGGTGTTGAACACCGGCTGGCGCGACTGGATTGGCCAGCTGTCCACCAGATAATCCGCATCGCGTGCCAGCAACAGGCGGCCGACGTTGACCGATGAACTGTAGGGCACGAACGAATAGCGGACGCGGGCATTTGACCCCTGCGTGGCCGTGGCAACAGTCGTGTAGAAGTTCTTCATCGCGGCGCGCAGCGCCTGGATGCGGGTCTGGTTGCTGCCGGAAAGCGTCTGGCCCATCGACCCGGTAGTATCCAGCACCATGGTAATGTCGCTGTTGCCCACGCCCATCGTGGCGCTGCATTCCACCTGAACCTGGATTTCGTCGTAGCCAAAAGCGCCCATGATCGCAGTCTGCACCGATGACGTGGCCGTGCCTGCGACCAGATTGCCACTGTCGGATGAACTGGTCTGAAAGACGGTGTTGGTCGCCCCGACTTCGTTCTGGTCGAAGTTGGTATTGAAGTAGGTGTTGGCTTGGGTTTGTGCCGCAGTATCATAGCCGTTGGTGGTAACTGCACGTCGCCCGGCAAGCGCCCCGGCATCGCAGGCAGACTGCAACCGGTTGCGCGCCTTGTAGATGCGGCCGATATCAATGCCACCACCGATCAGCGCGAGCATGATAGGCGCAGCTACAGCCGCAATCGGCAGGATGCTGCCCGCAGTGCTATGGCGAAGTCGTGAGAGAAACCGCGACATGAAAACCGTACTGCCTATCTACTTCTGACGATGCTGCCAGAAGCGGCCAGACCGGTTTCAAGAATCCTAACTTTATCTAATATTTATCTTTCTGTTATCTAATTTTAATGTGGAAAACCCTTAGCATCACCACGAAGGCCATTAACCGTCAGGTTTTCGCCTCAAATGCCCTCCAGCCTGCATTTCTGACATGGTCGGTATCCTGCCCGGCCAGCGGTGGAGGCCGCATTTGTTTACCATCTTCAGAAACCGAGAATCGCACAGGCGCGCTCTGTTCATAATATCCACCTTCAACAGGGTGTTGACGGGATTGGAAAAAACCAACTGCCTGGAGGTGCGGATCTGCCATGATGTCACCAATGTCGCGCACAGCCTGCGCCGGGATTTGTGCCGCATGGCAGCGTTGCAAAATCTCTGCAGTGGTCAGCGCAGGGGTAAAACGGGCAATGGCCCGGTAAAGTTCAGGCTGTGCTTTCAGCCGCAATTGCGGCGTGGCCAGGTGAGGCTGATCCAGAAAATCGGACTGATCCAGCAGGGCAAAAATGCGCGCCCAAGCATCGTCAGTATAGGCAACCACACTGATATGACCATCTGCAGTAGGGAAAGGCTGACGGTCAGGATCAATCTGGCGGAAGTAACCGACCGGTGCATTGGGCGGATCGAACGTCAGCCCGCCCAGATGTTCAAGCAGCATGAAACTGGAAAATGCTTCGAACATCGGCACTTCAACATGCGCGCCATCGCCGGTACGCTGTTTGTGGACGATCGCGGCAAGGGCTGCATAAGCGGCATGAAGCCCCGCCACCTTGTCTGCCACCAATGACGGCAGATAGCGCGGACTGGGATTGCCATCGACGCGGGGCAGCAGCGTGGTGGTGCCGGTGGCGGCCTGAATGACATCATCATAGGCCTGAAGGTCAGCATAAGGCCCATCCTGCCCAAAGCCGACGCAATGAACATAGATAAGTCCCGGATTGACCGCTTTCAGGCTTTCATAATCCAGCCCGATCCTCTCCAGCGCCTTGCCGCGCACGTTGACGACGAACACGTCCGCCTCGCGCAACAGATCGAGCATGACTTTGCGATCATCATCAGTCTTGAGATCGAGAGCGGCAGACTTCTTGCCACGGTTTAGCGCCATCCAGGCCGGGGCCATGCCCGGCGTCACCGCCGCCTTGCCCGACCAACGGAAGGCATCGCCCATGCCGGGGCTTTCCACCTTGATGACATCCGCACCCAAGTCGGCAAGGATCTGGGTGCAATAGGGGCCGAAGACCACCGTGGTCAGGTCCACCACGCGGATGCCTTCGAGCATCACCGGCTTATCGCTCATTTCAAAAGTCCCGCTTTTTCAAAAGTCGTCATGAAAAGACGAAGCTGTTGCGTTTCTCACCGGGCGTCACGATGACCGTACGGCCCAGCGGATCACTGCCCAGCATCGCGGAAATCACATCGGCTTCGCGGCTGGTGGCGATAAAACGCCCACCACCATCCCTGTCGCCAATCACGATGGCCTGATCGGGCACGCCCTTGGCATAGACCACCGTATAGGTGCCGATCCGCCCCTTGCCCGCCGCATCGGTCGCCAGTTCAGCCTTGGGCGCAGCATCAAGCGCGGCCTGCACTGAAGCGGCTTCGCACCCGGGCCACGTGCGCGGCGTGGTGGACAGGACTGCCGCGCCGTATTTCGACTGGAACCCGCCGTTCAGGCCGACAAAACCATAACTGCCGGGCACGGCGCGCAACCGTTCCGCCATAGTGGCGAAAGCGTGCATGGAATAGTTGTTCCCCGCCCCACCAAAATAGGGCAGCCCGCCGGTCACGGTCAGCCCGCGCGGATCATCGGCTTGCAAGCCCAGCCCATCAACCGCCGCGTTGAACACCGGAATCGGGAAGCAAGAATAGAAGTCGAATGCGGCCATATCTGCCGCGCTCTTGCCCGCCGTGGCAAGAGCCGATGCGATCGCCGCATTGGCTGCCGGGTAACCGCCGATATCAGGTCGGTCGAGAATCTCGCGCTCATTGGCCAGCGCAGCTCCGTGGAGATAGACCCATTTGTCCTGCGGCACGCCAGCATCGCGCGCGGCGGATACAGACATGACCAGCACGGCTGCTGCCTGATTGACCTGATCGCGCGACACCACTTTCAGCGGATAGGGATCGGCAATCATCCGGTTACGTTCGCCGGGCGTGGCGATATCTTCCGCCGTCATCGGCCTTGATGCTGCCGCACTGTAAGGATTATCCGCTGCAACATGCGTGAACGGCGCGAATAACCGCCCCATTTCCAGCGCGTAGTCCGCACGCGAAAGACCCAGCCGCGCCCGACGTGCGTTTTCGCATAGGGCATAAGCCACCACCGGCGCGCGAATACCATGGGCGATGCTGACAGGGGACAAGGTGCCTTCAAAGCCCATGCCCTTGTCAATCATCTCGCCATCGTCATGTTCGGCCCAGTCGCGGCTTTCCCCCTTGGTGACCAGATGGCGCACCGTGGAAATGGCCTCGCTGCCGAACAGCAGCGCAGCGGGCACTTCGCCACCGGCAATCCGTCCGCCCATATCGGCCAGAAGCGCCAGCGGTGATTGCCCGCCCACCTTTTCAAGGATCGCAACATCGGGGGTAATGCCAAGGCGGCGCGCCACTGCCAGCGGCATCTTGTCAGCCCGCCCGAACGGCACCTGCATTGCGCCCGATTCCTCGAACGTGCGCACCGCGCCCACGGCCTTTACCAGCGGCACGACTTCTGCCGCAGCGCCACTATCGGCCAAAGCCGCCGCCCCTGCCCTTGCCGACAGTTCGGCAAAGGACAGGCCGGCATAGTCAGGGGCATCGATCCGTTCGACGAACTGGCCGACGCCGACGATAACCGGCGTCGTATCAGGCACTTGCATGATGTTCCTTTCAGCTCAAGTCATGAACGCAGACTTGTTCTCACGCACAAGGGGCTTCATGTCATCCGGCTATATATTTTAATTTCAATTACTTACGGGCTAACCCTAAGGGATCAGGACAACCTTGATGCACTGCCCTTTTGCCTGCACTTCGACAGCCTCGTTGATTTGGGAAAGCGGGAAAGTCTGCACCAGCCGCTCGAACGGAAACTGGCCTTTGGCGTTCAGCGCCAGCAGTTCGGGGATGAAGTCCTGCGGCACGGCATCGCCCTCGATGATGCCGATAATGCGCAGGCCCGGCGTCATCAGCGCGGCGATATTAACGCTAATCGATGCAGTCATGTCCTTGGGCACACCAACAAGGCCGATGATGCCATGGGGCGCCAGATTGGCCAGCCCCGTCTCGATCACACCGACGTTACCGGTGGTGTCAAGCGCGGCATCCACGCCCAGCGGCAGAATGGCGCGAACCGCTTCGCCCAGGTCACCCGACACTGGATCGATCACATGGGTTGCGCCCAGTTCCAGCGCAATGCCGCGCCGTGCAGCCACCGGTTCCACCAGGATGACGTGCGAACAGTCCTGCACCTTGCCCGCCATGACCGCGGCAAGACCGACAGGACCACCGCCGAACACGATCAGCGATGACCCAGCCTTGCAGGCCATCGATTTCATCACCGCGCCAGCACCTGTCATCAGCCCACAGCCCAATGGTCCCAGCAGTTCTAGCGGAACTGCCGTGCCATCAGGCACTTTCACCACGTTGCGTGCGCGGGTAACGGCCAGCATGGCAAACGATGATTGGCCAAAGAAGTGCGAGGAAACCCGCTCACCACCAGCATCGGAATAAGCGGTCGATCCGTCGTCCAGCCGCATACCGGCATAGTTCATCGGCACGAAATTCTGGCAGTAGCTGGGCAGGTGTTCGTCGCAGCGTGGGCACCCACCGCAGGACGAAAAGCCCAGAACCACCCGGTCCCCCACAACGAGGCCGCTTACACCTTCGCCAACAGCTTCGATCACGCCTGCGCCTTCGTGGCCCAGCACGCCAGGTTTGACGAAGGCGTCAAACTGATCGCGGAACACAAGATCGGTGTGACACAGGCCGACACCTGCAATCCGCACCAGCACTTCGCCCGCACGCGGGCCGCCAACACTGATTTGCTCGATAGTGAAAGGCTGGTGCGCGCCGCGTGCGACAGCGGCGGTGCAAGTGGTCATCGGCAATCCTCCAGGCAACGGCTTTTCCAGCTTGGGATTGAGGCTAGTCCACCCGCTGTCGCAGCGTCCAATCGATTTAACCTTTCGATTTATAGGATCATTCGATATATTCGCGTCATGTACCCCGATGTCGACATCAAGGCGATCCGCTGTTTCCTTGCGCTGGCGCAGGATCTGAGCTTTGGCCGTGCGGCAAAGCGGATGAACCTGACCCAGCCCAGCCTTTCGGCCCAGATCAGGAAACTGGAAGATCAGGTGGGGCATCGCCTGTTCGAACGCACCACCCGCGCAGTGCGTCTTTCGCCCGTGGGCAAGGCTTTGCTCGATCCCGCGCGGGTGTTCGTGGCGCAGGCCGATAGCTTTGCCGCCCAGCTTGGCGCCTGGCGTTCCAAGCCCGACCGGCGCATCGTGCTGGGCGCGCCAATCTATACCTTCGAACTGCCCGAACATGGTGCGCTGCTATCGGCCATCGCGCGCGAATTGCCCGACATGTCGCTGCGGGTGGACAACGCTTTCACCAATTCATTGATCGAAGGCCTGATAAAGGGTGCCATCGACATGGCGATGGTGGTGGCAGCGCCTGTGCCGCACGAACGCTATCTTGCTGATATGGCTGGCGAAGGGGCGGGTGAGCTGGAGATGCCCGATGGGCTGGCGCGCCTGACGATCAGTTCGGAACCGATCGGCCTTGCCATCCCGCACGAACACCCTCTTGCCCGGTTCGATGTGGTGCCGATCGAGGCGCTTACAGGATCAGTCATCGCCATGCTGGCACCGCTGCATGGTCGCAGCCTCTATGGCCCGATTTCGGCATGGCTGACATCTTGCGGCGCCACAGGCTTCCTTCCGCCTGAAGCCCATGCCTTTGCTTTGGAACGATATTGCCGCGAATATCGGATACCGGCCATATCCATTGCCCAGTTCCGCCCGCGCGACCACGGCAACGTGGTCTATCGCCCTGCTGCCGGTCTTTCCATCCGCACCGAACTGGCTGTGATCCGCAACGATCGCAAGCAACGCTCTGCCATTGAAGACCGGCTGTGGGAACTGGCAGCCAAGCTACTGCCTCCAGATATCAGGCCATAGCGCGAAGGCCGCTCCCACCCTTTGCCGCGCGCGATTGCGCCAGCAGCGCTCTTGCGCCGGTAGCCATATGCTGGCGCAGAAATCGGCTGGCGGCGCTGGCATCGGTGTAACCCAGCCGGTGCGACAGTTCAGTCAGGTTGGGCCGGCGGGCGGTTCGGAAATATTCATCAGCCGTGCGTTTGCGTTCATCTTCGAGGATGACGGCGAAAGTCGTGCCGCGTTCGGCCAGACGTCGTTGCAAGCTCTGCGGGGAAAGTCCTGCCAATCCAGCAACATGCGGCAGATTTGCCTTCCGCTCCGTCAGGTTCGCAGCGATGAAATAGCGCACCTGTTGCACCAAATCACCGGGCCAATGGCTGTCAGCCTGCGCCAGTTGCCGTTCAAGATAACGCACCATTTCGGCATTGCCGCGCGGCGATGGCCGATGCAGATCGGACTTGCGAAACACCAGTGCGCACCGATCCGCACCGAACTCTATCGGGCAGCGGAACACCGCCTGATGATAGCGCAGGCTGGCAGGTGCCGGATGATCAAGCTCCAGCCGAATCGGTGTCCACTCTTCGCCTAGCAGCATCCGCACGATGCGCAATTGCAGCGCCAGCGTGGCTTGCAGGAACTGCGATCCTCCCAGTCGCGCAGGGACCATCAGAATATGGCGCAGCGCGGCTTCATGTCCGTCGATATCGGTGCTGGACCGCATCGCCGCGCTTTCAAGGTGCATATAGCGGCGGGTGATACGACTGGCTTCGTCCAGTGTGCTGCAATGATCCCACAACAGGCTGACCGGCCCAAACCCGCGCACATTGCACCACATGCCAAAAGCCACGCCCAGATCATCACGCCCTGAGGCAATGGCGGCAGCCTGCATCACATCGACATGCGCACTGGCTGGAAGCCACTCCGCCTCTTCGGCCTGTTCGATGGTGCGATAAAGGTCTGGCGGGCACAAGCGCGCCAGATCAAGCCCGGCAACCGCAGCGAACTGCGAAAACTGGCGCATGGCGCTGGCGTGGGCCAGCCCGGAATCGGTGTTGAGATCAGAATGGGTCATGATGTGATGTGACAATAGTGCGATAGCATCCGTCAAGATCAATTAATCGATTAAACGCAAGATGCAACCAAGCCCGCCGCTTGTCCAGTCTCTGGTCAAGACGATCCGGGCGATCTGGCGCGAACAGCCAAAAGGCACGCCGGATAACAGCAGACCATTGGGAGGTTGCATGAAAGATTATCTGATGCGCAGCGCAGCTATCGGCGCAGTTCTGGCCGGCCTGGCCGCGCCAACGCTGGCTTCGGCGCAGGACGCGGGACAGACCGGCAGCAGTGCGGGCCTTGCCGAAATTATCGTTACCGCACAGCGTCGCAGCGAAAACCTGCAGGATGTGCCCATCGCCATCACCGCAGCCAATTCCGAAGCGCTGGCGCAGGCGCGCGTGGAAAATGTCGCCAATATTCAAGCGATCAGCCCGTCGATCAGCTTCCGCGTGACCAACATTGCCACATCGAGCGCCAATCTGATTATTCGCGGCCTTGGCACCACCGGCAACAGCCGTTCGTTCGAAGGTTCGGTTGGCGTGTTCATCGATGGCGTCTATCGCACCCGCGCCGCCGCCGCGTTGCAGAACTTCCTCGATATCGACAACCTTCAGGTTCTGCGCGGACCACAGGGCACGCTGTTTGGCAAAAACACGACCGCTGGGGCGCTGCTGCTAGCTTCTGCCGCGCCATCGCTGAACGATGTCAACGGATCGGTCGAGGCAACTTATGGCAACTATGACAGCCTGATCGTGCGGGGCGCAATCAACGTGCCCCTTTCCGACACAGTGGCTTTCCGCATCGCAGGTCTGGCATCAAGCCAGAACGGCTTTTACACCGACAGCACAACGGGTCGCGACCTGAATGGCAACAAGACCCGCGCCGCCAAGGCGCAATTGCTGTTTGAACCCAGCGAGAACCTGACCGTCCGGCTGATCGGAGACTATTCCTACAGCAACGGCAACTGCTGCTATGCCACGTCTGCCTTTGTCGATGGTCCGACCCAGCCATTGATCGACCTTTTGACCGTTTATCAACCTGCCAGCAGCGCGCAGTTCCTGGGCGTCCTGACCGGCGCGATCCCGGCATCGTCCATGGCACTGACCGGGCGTAAGTTGCCGTCCAGCGATCCTTCCGACTGGGAGCAAACACTGAACGGCGACGGTAAGCAGACCATCGAGGATTACGGCGGCACGCTGCTGGTCGACGCGCAAGTAGGTGAAGGCACGCTGAAATCGGTTACCGCCGTGCGCAAGTTTAAGGTCGACCAACGCGATCTTGACCCCGATTTTTCGGGCGCGGACATCTTCCGCTATAACGAAAGTTTCGAAAGCCGCTTCATCTCGCAAGAACTGACCTACAACACCAAGATTCCGGCGCTGAATGCCGAAGCGGTGGTCGGGCTGTTCTTCTCGGATGAAAAGCTCAAGATGGGCCGCGATCTGCCGTGGGCCAATCAGGCGCAGTTCTTCTGGGATGCGATCTTTGCCCAGCTTGGCGTTGCGCCGGGCACCGCCAATGCCGCCCCCGGCACATGGACCACCGAACGCATGGGCGGTTCAGCCAAGTCCTACGCGGGCTTTGTGCATCTCGACTTTGCGGTGAACGACACGTTCAACGTGATTGCTGGCTTGCGCTATTCACAGGAAAAGAAGCGCGGCTTCTTCAACAATGCGTTCTACCGGTCATCGCCGTTCGATGTGTTCACCCTGCTCGGCATTGCGCCGTCGCCAGCTTATGACGCCACCAGCACCAACAAGGCGATGTCGGGAACACTCGGCCTGCAATATCGCCCGACGGACGACGTGATGCTCTATGCCACCTATAACCGTGGCTTCAAGGCGGGCGGCGTCAACATGGACGTGAACGCGGCGGGCACACTGATAAACAACGCCACTGTCTATAATGCCCTGCCCGCACCAATCCGCGCGGCGTTCTTTGGCAATGCCCCGGCGCAAGCCCCGCTGAACCCGCGCTACAAGCCGGAAAAGGTGAATGCCTTCGAAGTGGGTGGCAAGATCCAGTATCTCGATGGCCGGGCGCGGACCAACATCGCGTTCTTCTATTACGACCTGTCCGACCTTCAGATCGCACAGTTCATCGGGCTGCGCTTTACCGTGCTGAACGCCAAGTCGGCCAAGGATTACGGTGTTGAAATCGAAAACATGTTCCAGTTGTCGGATACTGTGACACTGGGGCTTGATGGCACCTGGATACCCCATGCCAAATATGGCGTCGATCCGCTGATCGATCCGGTACTGTCGGGTTCACGCTTCCGCTTCAGCCCGAAGTTTTCAGGCAACGCCACGCTTAACCTTGACCAGCCGGTCAACGACAACCTGAACGTGCTGGGCCGGGTGCAGGTGCAATATACCAGCAGCGCACTTATCAGCACTGCAACGACGGCAGAACAGCCGGCGGTCACGCTGGTTAATGCCAACCTTGGGTTCAAGCTGCCCAAGACCGGCCTGCTGATCGAAGGATGGATGCAGAACCTGTTCGACAAGACCTGGTTTACCCAGTCGTTCCCAACCCCGCTGCAAACCGGCGACCAGAACGGTTATCCGGGCGCGCCGCGCACTTATGGCATCCGGGTGCGCGCCACGTTCTGATCTGAACGCAACACTGCAACAGCCCCCGCCGTCGTGATGACGGTGGGGGTTTTGTTTATCTGCCGGGCGTCAGCATGGCGGAAAGGGCGCGGATGGCGTGATCCAGCGTTTCGGGATCGCCCCATGTGGGATGCGAGCGCGACCTGTCGGCCAGTTCACGTTCGCGCGAGGCAAGGACGCCGCCCAGCGCCGCCCCCAGAAACAGCAGACGCTGGTTCATTACAGCCGCAGGCACATTGGGCATCAGGCGGCGGATATGGTCGAGGCAGCGCAGATAGCCTGCATTCCACCGTCCCTCCAACGCATCCATGAACAGCGCCCGGTTGGCCAGTTGAAGCATGACCACGAAGCGGTTGTAGCAATCGCTCCATGGCGGCGATGCGGGCGGTAGCGAGGACAAAATCAGCAGGCGCACCACATCGGTTACCGTGCGCAAGGTGTCATCCACCTCAGCCTCATCCAGCATGGCACAGCGCAAATCATCGATCAGCCGCGCGCCATGGACAATCACCGCGCGGACCAGATCATGCTTTGACCCGAAATGATATCCGACCGCCGCATGGTTCTTTTGCCCTGCCGCCTCGGCAATCTGGCGCACGGTAACGCCATCGATACCACGTTCGGCAAACAGGCGCAGGGCGGCCTCCTTGATGGTTTCGGCGGCGTCGCCGCGCAAAGTTTTGTCAGATGCCATCATGCACTCCGATTACGCTTTGACTTACCCTTGCGTCAAACGCATTATCCATTTGGATAAACGATCAGCACCGAGGGAATCGGCGTGAGCGATGGAGAGGAAATGGCCGGTGATGCGGTGGGTGGCGTGCCCTTGCCCGCGCTGGCGCGATGGATGGATGGACAGGGCCTTGGCGTGGGAGCACCGCTGGACGGCGTAACCCTGCTGGGCGGCGGCACGCAGAACGTGCTGCTGCGCTTTGTCCGCGCAGGGCGTGCTTACGTTCTGCGCCGCCCGCCGCGGCATCTGCGCGACAATTCGAACGAGACGATGCGCCGCGAAGCACGGGTTCTGGCAGCCCTTGCCGGAACCAATGTGCCGCACCCCGGCCTGATCGCGGCTTGCCCGGATGAAAGCGTGATCGGCGCGGCGTTCTATTTGATGGATCCGGTTGAAGGGTTCAACGCCACCACTGGCCTGCCGCCGCTGCACGCAGGGTCACCCGATGTGCGCAATCGCATGGGCCTTGCCATGGCCGAGGGCATAGCTGCGCTGGGTGCGCTGGATTATCGGGAATGCGGACTGGAGGGATTTGGCAAACCCGATGGCTTTCTGGAACGGCAGGTGACGCGCTGGCAGGCGCAGCTTGGCAGCTATACGCAATTCGCAGGCTGGACCGGGCCGGATCAGATCCCCGGTGTGGATCAGGTGGCGCGCTGGCTTGAAGCGCACCGGCCGGCCAGCTTCACGCCTGGTATTCTGCATGGCGATTATCACCTCGCCAATGTGCTGTTCCGGCCAGACAGCGGCAATCTGGCGGCGATTGTCGACTGGGAACTGGCGACGATTGGCGATCCGCTGCTCGATCTGGGCTGGCTGATTGCCACATGGCCTGAACATGATGAACCGGCAGAGGCGGATGTTGCGGTCACGCCTTGGCAGGGTTTTCCCACGGCAAAGGAGCTTGCCGCGCATTATGCAGCCCGGTCGGCCCGCGATTGCAGTGCCATGGACTGGTACGTGGTGCTGGCCTGCTTCAAGCTGGGCATCATCCTTGAAGGCACCCATGCGCGAGCCTGTGCAGACAAGGCGCCCCGCGCCACCGGCGACATGCTCCACGCCAAGACCATCGCCCTGTTCGAACGCGCGCTGCGCCGCATTCGCTGATTCCACAAAGGACGCATCCATGATCGACGATACCGATTTTACTGGCAAAACCGTGCTGGTCGTTGGCGGGTCCAGCGGCATCGGCAATGGTGTTGCGCAGGCCTTTCGCGCGCGCGGGGCCAAGGTTCATGTCTGGGGCACGCGGGCCAATGTCGGGGACTATGATCCTGCCGATGGGTCTGACCTGTCCGGCCTGGGCTATACCTGCGTCGATGTGGGTGATCCTGATGCCGTAGAAGCCGCCCCCCTGCCCTTTGCCACACTGGACACGCTGATCCTGTGTCAGGGCACGGTGGTTTACCGGCGCGGTGAATTTGAACGGGCAGGTTGGGACAGAGTCATGGCAGTCAACCTTGACAGCCTGATGCATTGCGCCCGCAAACTCCGCGCGCAACTGTCTGAAACCCAAGGGTCCATCGTCATCGTCAGTTCGGTTTCGGGGCTGAAGGCTAATATTGGCAACCCGGCCTATGCCGCGTCAAAGGCGGGCGCAATCAGCCTGACCAAATCGCTGGGGCAGGCCTTTGCCGCCGATGGCATCCGCGTGAACGGCCTTGCCCCCGGCCTTGTCGACACCAAACTGACGAAGGTTACCACCCAGCACCCCCAGCGGCTGGAAGGGGCGTTGGCGACCATTCCCCAGCGCCGCATGGGCACCCCCGCCGATATGGCGGGCGCGGCCATTTTTCTTGCCTCTCCGCTCGCTTCCTATGTCACCGGCCACACGCTTGTCGTGGATGGCGGTCTCTCGCTCTGAAGGATTTGTCATGCAGTTCGAACACACCGACAAGGTCAAAGACCTCCTCGCCCGCCTCGAAGCGTTCATGGATGAACACATCTATCCGGCAGAGCAGGCCTACTACGAATTCGTCCACGATCAGGCTAATTTGTGGGCCGAATGGCCGGGGATGGAGCCGTTGAAAGAAAAGGCGCGTGCTGCCGGATTGTGGAACCTGTTCCTGCCGCATGAATATGGCGCGTTCTCGCCCGGCCTCACCAATCTGGAATATGCCCCGCTGGCCGAAGCGATGGGCCGGGTGCCTTGGTCAAGCCAAGTGTTCAATTGCTCCGCGCCCGATACCGGCAACATGGAAATCCTTGCCAAATTCGGCACGCCCGAACAGCAGGAACAATGGCTGAAGCCGCTGCTGGCCGGGGAAATCCGGTCGGCCTATGTGATGACCGAACCGCAAGTGGCATCATCGGACGCGACCAATCTGGAACTTTCGATCCTGCCCGATGGCGACAATTATGTGCTGAACGGGCGCAAGTGGTGGATTTCCAACGCCATGCACCCGCGTTGCGACCTGATGATCGTGATGGGCAAGACCTTCTTCGACGGGCCACGCCACAGCCAGCATTCGCAGATCCTTGTTCCGCGCGATACGCCCGGCGTTACCGTGGTCCGCCACCTGAAAGTGTTCGGGTCACACAACAGCCCCGGCGGCGAAGTGGAACTGCGCTTTGAAAACGTGCGGGTGCCGCGCGAAAACATCATCCTTGGCGAAGGGCGCGGGTTTGAAATTGCCCAAGGGCGGCTTGGGCCGGGCCGCATTCACCACTGCATGCGGTCTATCGGTCAGGCGCAGCGCTGTGTCGAATGGATGGCCCGCCGCGCCGAAAGCCGAGTGGCCTTTGGCAAGAAGCTGGCCGACCAGTCGAGCGTGCGGCAGGACGTTGCCCGTAGCTTCTGCGAAGTGGAAATGGCCCGCCTGCTGACGCTGAAAGCGGCTGACGCGATGGACCGGCAGGGCAACAAGGCCGCGCGCGACTTGATCGCCGCGATCAAGGTGGTGGCTCCATCGATGGCGCAGCAAGTGGCAGACCGGGCCATTCAGGTGCATGGTGGCATGGGTGTCAGCGAAGATGGGCCGATGGCCTACTTCTTCACGCTGAACCGCTATGTCCGGCTGACCGACGGGCCGGAAGAGGTTCACATGAGCCAGCTCGGCAAGCAGAAGATTGCCGAATATGTAGCGTCCAACGCGAGATGATGCCAGCGCGCTAAGATGCTGACGCATCACGCGCTGGAAATGCTCAAGCGCCGCACGGGCTTAGCCAAGGTGCGACAAGTCAAGCCAATCACACCTTGGCAGGAGGAGAACCTACCATGAAAGCCCTGCGATATTACGGTGCGCGCGACATCCGCCACGAGAGCATGGACGATCCCACCCCGCAGTCTGACCGGGACGCGATCATCCAGGTCGATGCCTGTTCGATCTGCGGGTCCGACCTGCACATCTATCACGGCCACGGCTTTTCCGAGGACATCGGCTTTTGCGTGGGCCACGAAGCGGTAGGCGAAGTGGTTGAGGTAGGGCGCGGTGTCCACCGGTTGAAGGTGGGGCAGAAGGTAATGATCCCGGCAGCTGTGGGTTGCGGAGCTTGCCGGTCCTGCCTTGCCGGTGTGGTCAACACTTGTGAAAACAATCTGTCGGGCTGCTATGGCCTGTCCACCAGATTGCAGGGTTCGCAGGCGGAGGCCGTGCGCGTGCCTGCGGCAGATGCCAATGCCGTCGCCATTCCCGAAGGGGTGAGCACCGAACAGGCCCTGATGATGACCGATGCGCTGGCTACGGCGTGGTTCGGCGCACGGCAGGCGGATATCCGCCCCGGCGCGTCGGTGGGCGTGATCGGGCTTGGCCCTATTGGCCTGATGGTGGTGGAAAGCGCGTTCGTGATGGGCGCGCATGTGGTCTATGCCATTGATCCGGTGGCCGAACGCCGCGCGATTGCACAAGACCTTGGCGCAATCGCGCTTCACCCCGATGAAGCGGCTGCCCGGATCAAGGAGGACACCCATGGCAAGCGGCTGGACTGCGTGGTTGAAGTGGTGGGCGCGGATGCCACGGTGGACATGGCGCTGCGGCTTGTCCGGGTGCGGGGCACGGTTTCAGTCATCGGCGTTCAGCAATCCCGCCGCTTCCCGTTCCCGCTGGAACGCGCCTTTGCGGGCGGGCTGACATTCCGGGTGGGCACTTGTTCGGTGCCGGAAGAACTGCCCGCGCTGTTTCCGCTGGTCGCTTCGGGGCGGCTGAAACCCGAACGCTATATCAGCCACCGGCTGCCGCTGTCACAGGGAGCGGAAGCCTATCGCCTGTTTGAAGCGCGTGAGGCGGGGGCATTGAAGATGGTGCTGACGCCGGATTGATCGGGTTAAATTCTCCCGCTCCACACAAGCGGAGCGGGACGGATTCGAGCCTACGCTCGTCTTGCGGCAAACCAAGGCGTTATCCGCCGCACCGCTTCTTCCACCAGCGGGGTGGAAACCGCGAAGCTGAAGCGGATGAAGCGGTGGCCGTTGACGGGATCAAAGTCCACCCCCGGCGCGGTGCAAACGCCGGTGTCGCGCAGCAATTGTTCGCAAAAAGCCAAGCTGTCGTCGGTAAATTCGCTGGCATCGGCATAGATATAGAACGCGCCATCGGGCGGGGCGATGTGGCCAAGGCCCATCTTGGGTAGCGCTTCCAGCAGGATGGCGCGGTTGCGGGCATATGTCTGCACATGCCCTTCCAGTTCGTCGCGGCATTCGAACGCCACCAGCCCGGCCTTTTGCGCCAGCACCGGCGGGGTCAGGAACAGGTTGCCCATGCGTGCGCGGGCCGCGCCGATCAGGTCTGGCGGCACCACCAGCCAGCCCAGCCGCCAGCCCGCCATGCTGAAATACTTGGAGAACGAATTGACGATCACCGCTTGCGGCAGATGTTCCAGCATCGAGGCCGCGCGCGCGCCATAGCTGAGGCCATGATAGATTTCGTCCGAGACAACGCGAATGCCCTTGCGCCGGCAAACTTCGGCAATGGCGGCGAGTTCAGCAGGTTCGATGATTGTGCCGGTGGGGTTGGCAGGGCTGGCAACGATCAGACCATCGGGCACCGGGTCCAGCGCATCAAGCGCGGCAGCGGTAACCTGAAAGCGTTCATCCGGGCCACATTCCATCTCGACCGGCTGAAGATACATGGCTTTCAAGGTGTTGCGATAGGCGACATAGCCGGGCCGCGCCAAAGCCACGCGCGCACCCGGCGCGAACAGGCAGGACAAGGCCATGACAAAGGCGGGTGATGCGCCGCAGGTCAGGATCACCTGTTCGGCATCCACGCTGACGCCGCAATTGTCGGCATAGCTTTGGGCGATTCGCGCTTTCAGCGGAACGCTTTCCCAATATCCCATCGCTTCGGCATCCAGCACCTGATGCGCCACCGCGATGGCTTTGGCAGGAGCACCGGTGGACGGCTGCCCAAATTCCATGTGGATCACATCGCGCCCCGCCGCCTCCATTTCATAGGACAGGCGGCTGACGGCAATGGCGTGGAACGGTTCGACTTCGGCGATCATGTGTGCGGTGCTAGGCCTTGGCAAAACCCGTTGCAAGGCCGGTGGCCAGCCGCCAGAACGCAGCAATGACACAGCGGCTCAAACTCAAGATCCAGCTTTATTGCGGCGATGAAATCGCCATGGGTCCGGGCAAGGCTGATCTGCTGAGCGCCATTGCCAACCACGGTTCCATTTCAGCCGCAGGCCGCGCCATGGACATGAGTTATCGCCGGGCGTGGCTGCTGGTCGATGCGATGAACCGCTGCTGGCATCAGCCACTGGTCGAAACCAGCCCCGGCAGCGCCAAGGGCGGCGGGGCGCGGGTTACGGCCTTTGGACAAACTATCCTCGCCCATTACCGCGCGTTGCAGACACGGTTGGAAAACACGTCGGATTGTTCAGATTACAAGGCGCTGGCAGATGCACTTCTGGCCGAACCGAAAGCCAGTCAGAAGGATTAGGCCCATCTTGAAGGATTAAGCAGCGTCCTGCTGGCGCATGGCGTCCAGTTGCGCCGTGCTGTGCGGCAGCATGCCGATGCCGTGCCCAGAACGCCGGTCAAGCTGCGCCAATGTGCTTTCAGGTGCCGTTCGGGCCAGTTCGCGCAGGTACTGCACACGGATCACCAGCATGATCCCGCCCAGCGTTGCCACCGCCACGCCCAACCGCCAGAACTGAAAATGCCCGGTGTCGATGGTGGACAGGAATTCGGCAAAGGCGATCCACACCGCCGCCGCGCCCAGCATTTCACTGGCCCGCTGGCGCGGCGCGGCCAGCAACATGGTCCAGCCCATGGCAAACACGATCATGACGGCAGCAGCAGGGGTCAGCAAGTTGGAAACATATCCAAGCGCCAGCACGAAGGCGCTGCCTAAAGCCGGAATACGCGCAAACCGTGCGATCTGACCGGGCGTGAGTCTGACGAGGATACTGTGCATGAACACACTCCTATCGCGCGCGCCCTCAACAATTGGTTACAGCGTCACGCCGCTGGCGATATTTTCAGCCCAACAGCGCGGCCATGCGGAAAATCATGGCCCACAGCACAAGCGAAAGCACGACCGGCAAGGCCAGACGCAGCCACCCCGGCACCATTTCATCGTGCGTAGCAATGACGAGCTCGGACAACGGCATCGAACGCGGAGGCAAGGCATTCAGCAGCAATTCTGCCTGCAGTTGGTGAACCGGTGATTCGACGCAAGCGTCAGAACCATCCGCCTGTCGCAGCACCGGCACATCGACCGGCACAGACGGACAATCATGATCCACCATTTCAAACTTCATTGCAACATTCGCAGACATCGGGCCACCTCTCAGACACCATGCCCGCACCGTATGAAGCGCGCGTAACCTCTATCTACGTAAGGCCACCTAACCCCGCGCCGCCATTTCCAGCGGTTCACCGCGCACGGGGTAGCCTAGTCCGTCGGGGATCATCAGCCATGGCTGCCCGTCAACCTGTTCGACATAAGGGCTGATAGTGTCCACCGGCGTAGCCCGCGCGTGTGTGCGGGCGGCTTCGAAACTGTCAAAACGGGCTAGCCGTTCAAGATTGCGACGGGTGGGGAAAATCACCTTGATCGCACCCTGTTCGGCAAGGTCGAGTGCGCCTTGCGCGCTGGCCCAGAACAAGTGCCGATTTTCGGTCGCGTCCACTTCGATATCGACAGCACCCGTGCCAAGATCGGCCAGATAGAAGCGGGTGTCGAAAATTCTTTCAGTCCGGTGTCGGGGCCACCAGCGCGCAAACGGAACCAGCCGCTGCGGCACAAGCGTCCAACCATAGGCGTCGAGCACAGGCGCCAGATCACCGCCAGCAAGCAGCATCTGGCGTGCCTGTGCGGCAATCTGACCGTCAACCTTGCCCTCAATGCCGATGACAAGGCCGGTTTCCTCAAGCGTTTCACGCACGGCAGCAATCTGGGCTGCACCATCAGCCAGATCGGAAAACCCAAGCTTTTCGGCCAGTTCAAGGTCTGCGGGGTCGACCTTTCCGCCGGGAAAAACAGTAGCGCCACCTGCAAATTTCAGACTGGCATTGCGTTCCACCATCAACAATTGTGCAGGCCCGCCTGCCGGATCACGCCGAAAAATGACGATCGTTGCCGCAGCCACCGTGCGGGACAGCCAGTTTTCCGGCTCTATATCATGGGTTTCCATCACGAACCAATCATGTCCCGGTCGCAGCCACTTGCCAAGCCTCCACATTGTGTCGGGTGATTTTACAACTGCCGTAGCAGGGCTGCGAGATACTTTGGCAAAAACCACGTAATTCGGCGAATTTTGCAGTTTGGCACGGACCCTGCATTACTCTTTTCGTCCCGAAGAGTAAGTTCTTCATGAGGCGGAGCCAGTCCCCCCGGTCTCCTTGGCTCCGCCTCTCCCGGGACTTCCCGAACCCCTGAAATAACTGCCCTGCCCCGGTTTTTGCAGCCTGTTTCGTGTGGCCTGCGCGTGTCTGCGCAAGACGCAAAAAAGGCGCGACCGGCAAATGCCAACCGCGCCTCCTGCAATGGTCCGGCAGGACTTTGCCGATCAGGCCGCTTTCACGCCCGCATCAGTCATCACCTGCTGCAATTCGCCGTCCTGGAACATTTCCATCATGATGTCCGAACCGCCGACAAATTCACCCTTCACGTAAAGCTGGGGAATGGTTGGCCAATCGGAAAACGCCTTGATGCCCTGACGGATTTCCATGTCCTGCAAAACGTCGACCGAGGCGAATTCGACGCCCAGATGTTCAAGGATGGCCACAGCCTTGCTGGAAAATCCGCATTGCGGAAACAGCGGCGTGCCCTTCATGAACAGGACGACATCGTTGCCGTTCACGATTTCGGCAAGGCGTTCTTCAGTGGTGTTCGACATGGGGAAAGAAATCCTGTTCCTGGCCGTTATCAGTTGGGAACGGCAGTGGTCAGTTGCAAGGCGTGAAGGTCGCCGCCCATGCGCCCGCCCAGCGCTTCGTAAACCAGCTTGTGCTGCCTGACGCGGGGAAGCCCGGCAAAGGCCGCTGAAACAACGCGGGCGGCATAATGGTCGCCATCACCGGCAAGGTCCGTGATCTCGACCTGCGCATCCGGCAAGGCGGCACGGATCATGGCTTCGATCTCGGCCGCAGGCATCGCCATCAGGCTTCGCCCATCAGCTGGCGGCGCGCATCGACAGACTTTGCATCAAGCGCCGTGCGAATTTCGGCCTCGTCGATTTCAACGCCTGCGGAGATCAGATCGCCCAGCAGTTTGCGGATCACGTCTTCGTCGCCAGCTTCTTCGAAATCGGCCTGTACCACAGCCTTGGCATAGGCCTCGGTTTCGGCCGCATCCAGACCCATGCGCGCTGCCGCCCACTGCCCCAGCAGCCGATTGCGGCGGGCATTGATGCGGAACTGCATTTCCTCATCGCGGGCGAACTTGGCTTCAAAGGCCTTCTCGCGGTCGTCGAACATGGTCATGGTCCCGGTAATCCTTATTCAAGGGTTTCCCTGCCGATAATCAGACCGCGCGCCTGCCGCAAGTGACCAGTGCAGAACGCTTCAGAAAGATTCGCAGATCACATCGCGCCGCGACGCAAATCGAGCAGCACGCCACCGCCTGCGCTGACGTCGCACGAGAAGTTGTCACCATTGCGCAGGGTGCCCGAAACGCGATAGCCACTGCCCACTCGCGCTGCGTCATAAACCTCGTCAACATCGCCTTTGCGCGATGCCTCTGTCACGCAGGCATCGACTGCATCATCCATGCCCTGCGTCGCTGAGCGTTGCGATTGCTGGTTTTGTGGCTGATTTTGCCAACCACCCTGACGATCTTCGTAACGCGGCTGGTCTTCGGAACGATAGCGATAACCATCATCTTCGCGCACATCGCGATCACGCTGGGATTTGCTGGCGGCGCTGGCGATTGCGGCGATACCGCCAATGATAAGGATGCCGGCAAGCACATCGCCGCCGTCAATTCCGCGGTCACGATGCCAACCTCGACTGCCATTCCAGTTACCCCCACCCCAGCCGGGACGCGCCTGCGCCTCTGCCGCCAGCGGCAGAATGGCCGTGGTCATACCCGTCAAAGCCAGTGCGATGCGTGCAAATCTGCCTGCCATATGCCCAACCCCTATCCCGGCCACGCACTCTATAGCCAAAGTGCGGCCAAATCCCGTCGTCCTGACAGCGTGCTAGGCGGTTCAGGCTTTCGTATGCCTGAACCGCCCCCGCCCGTCCTGCGCCATCAACCGCTCTTAAAGGCCGCGGATGCCGCTATAATCGATATCGACCACCCGCCCGCGTTCGACCCGGCACTTGAATGAGCCGCTGTCATACCCGCGCAGCGAGTCATTCCAGCCACGATAGTCGCCATTCCAACCCCGACCATAGCGATTGTCGCCCTGACGCCAGTTGCGGCCTGAAGAGTTGACCGCGATGCGGCCCTTCACTTCATAACCCCAGCGCGTAGCTTTCACATCGCGTACATCGGTCACGTCGGCCCGGCCGTAGCTGTAGCGCGACGCATTGCGTTCGGCAGCGCGCACGCACTGTTCAATGGCGCTGCGCGAATTGCCGCGCCCATAGGCGTCGTTGCGATAGCGGCCACTATCGTTCCAGCCATCGCGGCCCCGCCAGTCATTGCCGTCGCCATAGCCATAGCGGTCGTTGTTGTTGGCACTGGCCGCAGCAGCGATGGCCGCAATCCCGCCAATCACCAGCGCGCCTGCGATGATATCACCACCATCGACGCCACCGCGATCGCGCGCCATTGCCGGAGTGGCCGAAGACACGGCGACCGCAGCGGCGGCAGCGGTTCCGACCAGGGCCTTGGAGAAAGTCTTCATGGGTCAGATCCTTCAATTCATCAGCGGGCATTTCCCGCCACAGATGAAGGTTTGCCTGATTCGCAGTGAGATGACGCTGAACCGGCGCGACAGCTATTGTTCATAAAAATTGGCAATTAGATGAACGAAGCTAGTTTCGCGCCTTTTCGCCTACCGCTGCCGAAGGCTGGGACAAACCGGTCCAGTAGGCCAGAAACGCCAACACATCTGCCCCGGTCCCGATGACCTTTTCCACCGGCTTTCCCCCACCGTGGCCCGCCTGCGCTTCCACCCGCAGCAGATGCGGCTTCTCGCCGATTTGAGCCGCCTGCAGTGCCGCCACATATTTGAAGCTGTGTGCGGGAACCACGCGATCATCATTATCCGCAGTGGTCACCAATATCGCTGGATAGTCCTTGCCCGCTGCGACGTTATGATAGGGGGAATAGGCGCGCAGCGTGCGCCAGTCGTCCTCGCGATCAGGGCGGCCATAATCATCCACCCAGAAACGGCCCGACGTGAACCGGTCAAACCGCAGCATGTCCATTACGCCTACATCGGGGTTGGCCGCAGCGAACAGATCGGGCCGCTGGTTGACCACTGCCCCCACCAACAAGCCTCCGTTGGACGCGCCCTGCACGGCGAGGCCACCGGGCAAGGCAATGCCTTCACGCACCAGAAATTCGCCTGCTGCGATGAAATCATCAAAGCTGTTCTGTTTGCGCGCCCGCCGTCCGGCATCGTGCCAGTCACGCCCGAATTCACCCCCGCCGCGAATGTTCGCTAACGCAAAGGCACCGCCAGCTTCCAGCCAAGCCATGCGCACTGGTGAATAACCGGGAGTAAGCGAAACGTCGAACCCGCCATAGCCGTAGAGCAATGTGGGCAGCGGCTTACCTTGTCGGGCCAGCGCGCGTTTGCGCACCACATAGACCGGAACCATGGTCCCGTCTTTTGATGCAAAGCTGCGCTGTTCCACAAGGTAGTCCGCCGGATCGAAGCCCGTTTTCGGTACGGCAAAGGGCGTGACCGCTCCGCTGCGCAGATCCATGCGATAGATCGCGGGTGGCTGGGCAAAGCCGGTGAACTGATAGAACGTCTCGGTATCGCCGGGACGCCCGCCAAAGCCGCTGGCCGTGCCGATGCCGTTGAGCGTGATCGCCTTGCCCGGCTTGCCTTTGCGATCGGCCATGACCGCAACGCTGGCACCATCTTTCAGATAGGACAGGATGAACCTGTCCCCCACCATCCGCGCGCCTTCCAGCGTGTTGCCGCGTTCGGGGACCACCACCTGCCACCCCATGCGCGGCCGGGCAAGATCGATGCTGACAAGGTGGAAATTGGGCGCGCCACGGTCTGTCAGAAACCACAGCCGGTCCCCTGCCCCGGCGACAAGCCGCCAGTGATCGGCAATTTCGGGCACCAGCGCCTGCGCTTTCCAGCCACCTTTGCCACGCCCGGCCAGCTGCAACAGATGGACCGCGTTCCGCTTGTCGGTGCCCACTTCGCTAACGATCACCGCCCAACGTCCATCGCTGGTGACCAGTGCCTTATGGCTCCATTCGGGATGATCGGGGGTGGCATGGACAAGTTCGTCATCGTCCTGCGCGCTGCCGACGCGGTGGAACCACACTGCTTTGTCAAACCGGGGCGCGCGCGGATCCGCCCCGGGCGCGGGCGCGGGGAAGCGGGAATAGAAAAAGCCTTCCTCCCCCGCCCAGGCGATTTCGGTATCGTTGGCCCATTCCAGCCGCTCATCCATCAACCGCCCGCTGACAACGTCGACCACGCGCAAGGTGCGCCAATCGCTGCCCGCAATTTGCTGAGCAAAGGCCACGAACCGGCCATTGGGCGAAGGCTCCCACTGCGCCAGCGCGACCGAACCGTCCGCACTCCAGCCGTTAGGGTCCAGCAACAGGCGCTGCTCGCCTCCCACCCCTTTACGCATCCACAGCGCGGCAAAGTTCTGCAGGCCGGTGTTGCGGGTGTAGAAGTAGCGGCTGCCAGCTCGGCGCGGCAGGCCATAGCGTTCAAAATCGAACAAGGCTCGGATGCGGGCGGCAAACCATTCGCGCTGAGGCAAGCGCGCCAGATAGCCTGCCGACAGAGCGTTTTGCCGTCCTACCCATTCAGCCACCTGACGGTCGCGGCGCGGATCAGCCTCAAGCCAGCGGAACGGATCGGCAACCCGTTCGCCAAACACGTGTTCGACCACACCATCATCGCGCGTGGCAGGATAGGCATTGCGCGGCAGCACCAGCGCGGTGAACGGGCTGCTCGTTGCTCCACTGCCGCCGCCGGAAACCGGCAGACCTGCGCTTTCGGCACGATCATTCGCCGACGCATCGCTGGGACCCGCATCATTGGCCCAAGCCGGTCCTGCCGCCAACAACGCCAGCACACAGGCCAAAGCCCGCCAGATCTTTTCCATCTCCCGCATCATTATATCGACAGCATAGCACTGCCAAAGCCGTTGCGGGAGATGGATAGAAGGTCAGTCAGCCTTTGCTTTCAGCCCCGTCCAATGTGCGATGAAGGCATAAACATCAGCCGTTTCCTCTATCTGTTTGGAAACCGGGGTGCCCGCGCCATGGCCGGCACGGGTTTCGATGCGGATCAGGTGAGGCTTTGGTCCAATGTCCGCGGCCTGCAACGCAGCCGCATATTTGAAGCTGTGCCCCGGCACCACACGGTCATCGGTGTCTGCGGTCGTCACCAGAATGGCCGGATAGGCCTTGCCCGGCGTGATATTGTGATAGGGCGAATAGGCCCGCAACCGCCGCCAATCGTCTTCCTTCTCGGGGAAGCCATAATCGAACACCCATTCGCGCCCAGCAGTGAAACGGTCAAACCGCAACATGTCCATCACGCCGACCGCAGGATGCGCCGCGGCAAACAGATCGGGCCGCTGGTTCACCACCGCCCCCACCAGCAGGCCGCCGTTCGATCCGCCTTCCACGGCCAGCCCGTCTTTCGCGGTGACGCCATTGGCTTTCAGCCATTCTCCGGCGGCGATGAAATCATCGAACACGTTCTGCTTGGTCGCGCCCTTGCCGCCCAGATGCCACGCTTCGCCATATTCGCCGCCGCCACGAATATTGGCCACTGCATAAGCGCCGCCTGCTTCAAGCCACGCCATGCGCGCTGCCGAAAAGCCGGGCAGGATCGAAATGTTGAACCCGCCATAGCCATACAGGATGGTCGGCAACGGCCCGGCAATATCCTTGCGCCGCACCACGAACATCGGGATTTTCGTCCCGTCCCTGGAAGGATAGAATACCTGGCGCGTTTCGAACCGCGCCGGATCGAAGGTCAGTTTGGGCGCGGCCCATACCTTGGCCGATGCCGTGTCCCCGGCATCAAAACCATAAACCGTCGCAGGCTGGGTAAAGCCGCTAAACGCGAAGTGCCCTTGCGCATCACCCGGTTCCCCCACCACGCCTGCAACGCTGCCAATGCCCGGCAGGGCCAGCGCGCCTGCCGGTTTTCCATCCAGCATTGCCAGCCGCAGTTCGGCTTTCACATCGCGCAGATAGTTCAGCACCAACCGGTCGCCCACGATGCTGGCGCTGTCGAGTACAGCGGCGTCTTCAGCGACAACTGTGGTGAACTGCGGACCTAAGCCCGACAAATCAACCATGACCACTTTCTTGCGGGGGGCTTCATGGCTGGTCACGAACCACAGCCGGTCACCCACGCCTTCGATCAGGCTCCATTCGTCAGCCAGAGTGGAGATCAGCGGGCGAACCACCCATTCGCCCTTGCCGATGGCCGCCACGCCCACCGCATTGCCCTTCTCGCTGCCGGTGCTGGTTGAAACCACCAGCCAGCGCTGATCATGCGTCACCCCCGCGCCATGATATAGCCGGGGATTGTTGGGCGTTGCATGAACCTGCCGGTCATCGCGCTGTGTGGTCCCCAGCTTATGCACCCAGACCGACTGGTTTGAACTGAGTGCCTGAAACGCTTCGCCCGCCTTCGGTTCGGGAAAGCGTGAATAGACCACGCTATCGTTTCCAGCCCATGCGAGGTTTGAAAACTTTACATGCTCCACCCTGTCGGCCAGCACCTTGCCGCTCGCCACTTCGATGATTTTCAGGGTGCGCCAATCAGACCCCCCATCCTGAACGAAAAAGGCGACCTTGCTACCATCTGGCGATGGCATCCACGTATCGAGCGCGGTCGCGCCGTCCTGTGCCCACAGGTTGGGATCGATCAGCGCCTGCCGCCCGCTGCCATCAAGAGCCGAAACGTAAAGCGGCGACTGGTTCTGCAAACCGGAATTGTGGCGGAAAAACAGGCGTTCTCCAGCTTTCACCGGCAGGCCGAAGCGTTCGAAATCAAACAGGGTTTTCAGGCGCGCCTCAAACGCAGGACGTTCTGGCAACTTTGCCAGATAATCTGCGGTGAAACGGCTTTGCGCATCCACCCATGCTGCCACCGACTTGTCCTGACGCACATCCGCTTCCAGCCAGCGATAGGGATCGGCGACCTTTTGTCCGAACACGTCATCCACCACGGTTCCGGGCCGGGTCGGCGGATACTTCATCACGGTGTCTCCGGCATGGGCGGAAGAAGCAACGACAAAGCACAGAGCCGCCGTTGCGGTCATAAGCGAATATATTGAAGGCATGGGAGACTTTCGCGCGTTACTTCCGGTTGCAGCGGAAACTAACCAGTGATCGCGAACTTTCAAGCAGTCAGCAGCCTCATGCACAAAAGAAAACGGACGGGGCCTTGCGGCTCCGTCCGTAAATTCTTTCGGAAAATCCGAGGCGCGTGAATTACGCGGCTTCGAATTCATCCTCATCAGCGGTCATCACCGGACCCGAATCCTGACCCTTTGCCGAGGTATCGCGGTCAACCAGTTCGATGACGGCAATCGGAGCGGCGTCCGAAGCGCGGTAACCGGCCTTGATGATGCGGGTATAGCCGCCGTTACGATCCGAGTAGCGTTCAGCCAGAACTTCGAACAGCTTCTTTTCCTGCGTCGCGTCAAGCAGACGGGCATGGGCCAGACGACGGTTCGAGAGACCGCCCTTCTTGCCCAGCGTAATCAGCTTTTCAAGATAGGGGCGCAGTTCACGCGCCTTAGGCAGCGTGGTGGTGATCTGTTCGTGCTTGATGAGCGCTGCAGCCATGTTGCGGAGCATCGCAATACGGTGAGCAGAGGTACGACCCAGCTTACGCTGACCCAGTTTATGACGCATGTTTGTATCCTTCCGTTCGTAGGGGGGCCGTGCGAGGTACCCCGATCCAGGCAGCGTTTACGGGCGGCCGCCAAATCGCCCTGTGCTTCCCAAAGGAAGCGAAACTTCTGCGCTTAATTATACTGCGCCCCCGCGCAGGCGGGGGCCACAGGTCTGTCAGCGCTTTGCCGAACGAGGCCCCCGCCTTCGCGGGGGCGCAAGTTCTTTTCGGGAAGCTTAGCCCAGCAGCTCTTGTTCGAGCTTCTTGGCCATTTCCTCGATGTTTTCCGGCGGCCAGCCAGGGATGTCCATGCCAAGGCGCAGTCCCATCGACGAAAGGACTTCCTTGATCTCGTTGAGCGACTTGCGGCCGAAGTTCGGCGTGCGCAGCATCTCCGCTTCGGTCTTCTGGACCAGATCGCCGATGTAGATGATGTTGTCGTTCTTGAGGCAGTTGGCCGAACGCACCGACAGTTCCAGCTCGTCGACCTTCTTGAGAAGGTAACGGTTGAGCTGATTGGCGTCGCTTTCTTCCGGCGCATGAGCAGCAACGCCCGCAACCGAAGGAACATGGCCAACCGGAACCTGATCGTCGAAGTGTACGAACAGCGAAAGCTGATCCTGAAGAATGCGCGCGGCATAAGCCACAGCATCTTCCGGCGTCACGGTGCCGTCGGTTTCAACCATGAGGTTAAGCTTGTCGTAGTCAAGCTCCTGGCCAATACGTGCGTTTTCGACCTTATAGGAAACCTGACGGACCGGCGAATAAAGCGAGTCAATCGGGATCAGGCCGATCGGCGCGTCAACCGGACGGTTCGACACGGCCGGGACATACCCCTTACCGGTATCGACAGTCAGCTCCATGTTGAAGGTGGCGCCTTCATCAAGGTTGCAGATGACAAGATCCTTGTTCATCACCTCGATATCGCCGGTTACAGCGATGTCGCCTGCCTTCACTTCGCCCGGACCAGTGGCCGAGAGTTGAAGACGCTTCGGGCCTTCACCCTGCATCTTGAGCGCGATCTGCTTCACGTTCAGAACGATGTCGGTCACGTCTTCACGAACACCGGCCAGCGACGAGAATTCGTGCAGGACGTTTTCGATCTTGATCGAGGTGACAGCCGCGCCCTGCAGCGACGAAAGCAGCACGCGACGCAGCGCGTTGCCGAGAGTGAGACCAAAACCACGTTCCAGCGGTTCCGCGACGAAAGTCGCGCGGCGCTTCGGATCGTTGCCCGGCTTGATCTCGAGATTGTTGGGCTTCTTCAGTTCCTGCCAGTTCTTGATGTTGACAGTCATGGAATTCCCCTGGGGTTTGTGCGGGCTTTGCCGGCTGTCGGACAGAAGTGTCCGCACCCGGTCGAAGTATTGGGCAGATGGGGCGCCGGTACCTGCGCCCCAACCACCGTATGCAGGATCAGACGCGACGACGCTTCGACGGACGAACGCCGTTGTGCGGGATCGGGGTCACGTCACGGATTGCCGTGATCGTGAAGCCAACCGCCTGAAGCGCGCGCAGTGCGCTTTCACGGCCCGAACCCGGGCCCTTGACTTCAACTTCAAGCGTACGAACGCCGTGTTCAGCAGCCTTCTTACCGGCGTCGTCAGCAGCAACCTGCGCTGCGTACGGCGTCGACTTGCGGCTGCCCTTGAAACCCATCATGCCAGCCGACGACCACGAAATGGCGTTACCTTGTGCGTCGGTGATGGTCACCATGGTGTTGTTGAAGCTGGCGTTGACGTGCGCAACGCCGCTGGTGATGTTCTTGCGCTCGCGGCGCTTGATGCGCTGAGGTTCGCGTGCCATTTTTTCTATCCTCGAGAAACGTGGGACGGAAGAAAGCCCTTGCGGGTCTTACTTCTTCTTGCCGGCGATCGGCTTGGCCTTGCCCTTGCGGGTGCGGGCATTGGTATGGGTGCGCTGGCCGCGGACCGGCAGGCCCTTGCGGTGACGCAGACCACGATAGCACGCAAGGTCCATAAGACGCTTGATGTTCATCGCCACTTCGCGGCGAAGATCGCCTTCCACGGTGTGATCGGCGTCAATCGCTTCACGGATCTGGAGGACTTCAGCGTCCGAGAGATCCTGTACGCGGCGGGTATGATCGATACCCAGCTTATCTGCGATCTGCTTGGCCTTGAACGAGCCGATACCGTGAATGTAGGTCAGCGCGATGATAACGCGCTTGTTGGTGGGGATATTGACCCCGGCAATACGAGCCACTTGCTTCTCCGTTTGCTCCACAGGACAGGCGAATCGCTCCGCCGCCCTATCTCATCGCGAAAAACACCCTCGGAAAGGGTGGAAAAAATTCAGCAAAACAAAGCATTAAGCCGTTTGCCAAAAGTCTTTCCGACCGAGAGTGAAAGGGGCGCTTAGGCGGTTTCGCCTGCAACGTCAACCGTGCGCTAAGCACAAAGCAGAGCCGTAAACACCCTGTGCAGGTGCGGCCTTGGTTCAATTGCTGCGTGTCGCGACTACAGCTCCGTTGTGGTGGCATATATCGCAAAACACATCGTTCGTCAAAACCGCATGCTCAACCGGCGCACACGCCATTGCTCCCGAACCGAGCATAAATTAGATTTATTATTTCAAAAATAGATCGGGAGAGATCATTATGCCCCAAAACCGCCTTGCAACCGCCGCGCAGATTGTCCTTCTCGCGCCGCTGTCACTAATACTTGCCGCATTTCACGGCTTTGTCGGATGGCACAAGGCCTTTGCACCGCTTAACGAACTGGCCCGGCATACCGCGTGGACGGTCCATTTGCCCGAAGCGCTGGGGCGCACAATCGGGTGGATGGAAATCGGCCTTGCCCTTGTTCTGATCGCAGCCCTGATCGGCCATTTCAAACGCCCGGCCCTTGCCCGCGCCGGAATGTGGGCGGCAGTCGTGTTTGTCGTTCTGGAAGTGATCTCGTCGTGGGTCCACTACCGTCACGGAGAAGTCTTCATGTTGAAGCAAAACGCAGTATCGGTGGGGATGACTGCGCTCGTGGCATGGCTTTATCGTTCCAGATCAGCGAAAAGCCGGGTCAGCAAAAAGTTAGCCCACACGCTTACCGCAACTGGCCGGAGCCGGAACGGCGGTCGTGCATTGTGCAAGGATGAATGATTTGACCGCCCGCATCGCTGTTTCCATCGATCTTGCCTATAAACTGTCGGAACCGGTACCGGTGCTGATGCAGATCGAAGCTGCGTCCCTGCGCGATCAAACCATCGTGCGCAGCGCCCTAATCGTTGACCCGATCCCCGGTTTCCGGCGCATTGCGGCCCATGGCGGGGTGGGCGAACGCATCTGGCTGTTGCCGCAATCCCACCTTGAAGCGCGCTACACCGCAGAAGTCGCGATTTCGCGCACAGCGTCCGACCTGGAAAACCTGCCTGCCGATGATCTGCAATGGCTGCCCTCAGAAGCGGTCGAATATATCTTTCCGTCGCGCTATTGCCCGGTCGATACCCTGCACGCTGCAGCCATCGACATGTTTGGCCATCTTTCCGGCGGTGCGGCCGTGGCCGCCGTGCGTGACTGGATTGGCGGTCATCTCAGCTATGTTCCGGGATCGAGCCACGGCGGCACCACCGCGCTTGACACGTTTCATGCCCGTGAAGGCGTCTGCCGGGACTATGCCCACCTGCTGATCGCCTTGTCGCGTGTTCTGGGCATCCCTGCCCGCATGGTCAGCGCGTTGGCCCCCGGCGTCAATCCGCCCGATTTTCATGCCATGGCGCAAGTGTGGCTGAAAGGGGCATGGCATCTGGTTGACGCAACGGGCATGGCCGATCCATCGCAGACCGCGATCATCGGCGTTGGGCGCGATGCATCAGACGTTGCCTTCCTGACCATCTTTGGCAGCGCCACACTGGAACGGCAGTCGGTCGAGGTAACGCTTCTCTAAATCCGTTCCGCCTGCGCCACGGCGTCACTGGCGCGCAGCGCGCTGATGATCCGCGTCAGATGCGCCAGATCGCGCACTTCAAGGTCGACTTCATAAGTGTGGAACGGATTTTCGCGCAGCGTCATTTCCAGATTGACGACGTTGGCATGGTTCTTGGCAAAAATGCCTGCCATTTCGGCCAGTGTGCCGGGACGGTTGTAAAGTTCGGCACGCAGGCGGCCAATCGCGCCGTCGGTGCGCGCGTCCCATGACAGGTCGATCCAGTCGGCATCCACCCCGTCAGCCAGCTTCATGCAGTCGATGGCGTGGACTTCCACACCCTTGGCCGGACGGCGCAGGCCGACGATGCGATCCCCCGGCACCGGATGACAGCAATCGGCAAGCTGAAAGGCCACGCCCGGCGTCAGGCCGCGCACCGCAATCGCGCGCCTTTGGCTGGGCCAGGCGTCCTGCGGCAGGTTAGCAGCGCTTCCGGGAACAAGTGCTTCCATCACCTGCCGGTCGTCCAGCTTGGCCGATCCGATAGCGAACATGAAGTCTTCCTCGCCGGTCAGCTTTAGTCGCTTCAGTGCATCGCTCAACGCCTTCCTGCCGATTTTCGTTGGCAGCCGCTCGACGATTTCCTCGTAAAGCTTGCGGCCAATTTCGGCCACTTCGGCGCGTTCCTTCTGGCGCACGAAGCGGCGGATTGCCGCCCGCGCCTTTCCTGTCACCACAAAGCCCAGCCATGAAAGCTGCGGCTCAGAGGTGCGGCTTTTGATGATTTCCACCACGTCGCCATTGCCCAGCGGGGTGCGCAGCGGCACATGGCGACCGTTGATCTTGGCCCCCACCGCCTGCGCGCCCAGTTTAGTGTGAACGGCAAAGGCAAAGTCAATCGGCGTCGCCCCCTTGGGCAACTGGAACAGCGCGCCTTTGGGGGTGAAGGCAAAGATACGATCCTGATAGATCGCCATCTTGGTGTTTTCGAGCAATTCCTCGGCATCGTGGCTGGATTCAAGGATTTCCACCAGATCGCGCAACCAGCCCACTTCGGCATCGGGCGTGCCGCCCTGCTTGTATGCCCAGTGCGCGGCAAGGCCGTATTCGTTGCGTTCGTGCATGTCGCAGGTCTTGATCTGCACTTCCACGCGCATGGCGTTGGAATAGATCAGCGAAGTATGTAGCGACCGATAGCCGTTCATCTTCGGCGTAGAGATGTAGTCCTTGAACCGCCCCGGAATCATTTGCCATGCCCGGTGCAGGATACCCAACGCCTTGTAGCAATCATCCTCGCCATCTGTGACCACTCGGAAGGCCATGATGTCGGTGATCTGTTCGAACGAGACGTGGCGTTCTGCCATCTTGCGCCAGATCGAATAGGGATGCTTTTCGCGGCCCGAAACTTCGACCCGCAGCCCCGCTTCGGCCAGCACTTTCTTGATCTCAAGCGCGATGGCATCGACTTGCGCGCCTTCTTCACTACGGATCGCCGCCAGCCGCCCGGTGATGGTGGCATAGGCTTCGGGTTCCAACTGCTCGAACGCCAGCAACTGCATTTCGCGCATGTATTCGTACATGCCCACGCGCTCGGCCAGCGGGGCATAGATATCCATCGTTTCGCGCGCGATGCGGCGGCGCTTGTCCTCGCTCTTGATATAATGAAGCGTGCGCATGTTGTGCATGCGGTCAGCCAGCTTGACCAGCAGGACGCGCAAGTCCTCGCTCATCGCCAGCAGGAACTTGCGCAGGTTTTCGGCCGCTCGCTCGCTCTCGCTCATCGTTTCGATTTTGGACAGCTTGGTCACGCCATCGACCAGCCGGGCGACATCTGGGCCGAACAGCCGCTCGATCTCTTCGACGGTCGCCAGCGTGTCTTCGACGGTATCGTGCAACAGCGCGGTGATGATCGTGTCCTGATCGAGCTTCAGCTCGGTCATCAGGCCCGCAACTTCTACCGGGTGGGAAAAATAGGGGTCACCGCTCGCCCGTTTCTGCGTACCGTGCTTCTGCACGGTATAGACATAGGCACGATTGAGCATCGCCTCATCCGCTTGCGGATCATAGGCAAGAACACGTTCGACAAGTTCGTATTGGCGCAGCATCTCGGCCCTTGATGGAGGCAAGCAGGGTTGCAGGGCAAGGGGGAAAGCCGCGTAAAGGCAATCGATTTTCCCAATAACGCCGCAATTCAACGCAGGACAGGAGCCGTCCCTGTCGTTTCAGGCAGCAATCCCGTCAGGCGCGGATCGGGGAAAACTTCCACATATCGCGCATAGGGCACGAACCCTTGCGCGGCATAAAATCCAACCGCACGTGGATCATCCAGCGTGCAGGTGTGAACCCATACGCGCCTTGTCTCCGGTGCCCATGCCATCTGCAGAGCCTTGCGCATCAGCCATTTGCCCAGCCCTTTGCCGGTGGCGCCGGGAATCAGGCCGAAGAAGGCAATCTCGCACTCGCCCGCCACCCGGAAATCCAGTTCCAGCATGCCCACTTCAACCCGCGCCCGGTCAACCACGGCATAAAGCTGCACCTGCGGATCGTGGATGATCGCGCAAAGTTCGGCGTCACTTCGGGCCAGTCGCGACCACCACAGCCATGGCGCACCGACACGCTGGTAAAGCAGGCGATACTTTTCAGGGGCGCAATCTTTCCACCGCACCAGTTGCACCGGAACATCGCTTTCAGGCACCAGTCGGCGCAGGCTAGGCGGCACTTCATGCATTTCCAGCGCCGTCACCACACAGGCCAGATCACCCGCGTTGACGTTGTGGAAGCCTGCGCCCAACGGCGCGCCCGCAACCTCCATCTGATTCAGCTCCAGACGGCTTCAGGCGGCAGACTCATCAAGATGGCATCAATATTGCCGCCGGTTTTCAGGCCAAACAGCGTCCCCCGGTCCCACACCAGATTGAATTCGGCATATCGCCCCCGCCACTGCAACTGCTGCAGCTTTTCGGCATCGTTGAACGCCATACCCATCCGCCGCCGGACAAGGCGCGGGAACACGTCGAGAAAGGCCTCGCCCACATCGCGAGTGAAGGCAAAATTGGCATCGAATGCGGCATCATCGGCGCATTCCAGATGATCGTAGAAAATCCCGCCGACCCCACGATGCACCTTGCGGTGGGGAATATAGAAATAGTCGTCCGCCCACTTCTTGAAGCGTGGGTAATAGTCAGCGTCATGGCCATCACAGGCGGCCTTGAACGTGGCGTGAAATTCAGCCGTATCTTCGTCATAGGGCAGCGGCGGATTAAGATCCCCACCACCGCCGAACCATGCCTTCTGCGTGGTCAGGAAACGGGTGTTCATATGCACTGCAGGCACATGCGGATTGGCCATGTGTGCAACAAGGCTGATTCCGGTGGCCGTAAAACCCGGCGTTTCTGCGCTCGCACCGTTGATCGTGCTCGCAAATTCCTTGGAAAATTCACCCTGCACGGTCGATACGTTGACGCCGACTTTCTCGAACACCTTGCCCTTCATCAGGCCCTGCACGCCACCACCGCCATTTTCCACGGCCTCACCGCCATGTTCACGGTTCCACGGCGTGTACGTAAAGCTGGCAGCCGACCCTGCCTCACGCTCGATCGCTTCGAATTCTGCGCAAATGCGATTGCGCAGTGTTTCAAACCATGCACGGGCGCGGGCGGTGTGGGCGGACCAGTCGGTCAGGGATTGCTCAGACGTTTGCTTGGACATGGGGGCAGCACTTGCCAACCAAATCGCCTTCCGGCAAGGACAAGTCATGGTTCCCCTTTCGTTCGCTCCATTTGATTTCCACGATCAGGAATTTCGCTTAGGCACGTCGCAGGCGGTGTTCTGGGCCGAAGAAAATGCACTACTGGTGGCCGACCTGCACTTCGAAAAGGCCAGCTTCTTTGCCCGCCATGGCCAGATGCTGCCTCCGTATGACAGCCGCGCCACGCTGGAACGACTGGCCGAAGCGATCAGGCATACCGGCGCGCGGCGCGTGTTGTGTCTGGGTGATTCGTTTCACGATGCCAGCGGAGTCGATCGGATGGAACCGCACGCATCAGGAATGCTCGACGCGCTTACACGCGCCACAGACTGGGTGTGGATTACCGGAAATCACGATGAAGATGCCCGCGCGCCGGGTGGAACGGTGGTCGACGAACTTGTTCTGTCAGGCATAGCCTTGCGCCACATCGCCCGCGCTGGGCGGGCCGGAGCGGAAGTTTCTGGCCACTTCCATCCCAAGATGCGTGTGTCTGTAAAAGGTCGGCAGATCGCCCGCCCCTGCGCCGTTTCTAGCGACAACAGATTGATATTACCTGCTTTTGGTGCCTTTACAGGCGGCATGAATGCGAGCGATCCGGCCATCCTCGCCGCCTTGCAACCCGCCCGCGCAATCGATGCGCTGGTTCCGGCCGGAGAGCGCCTGGCCCGCTTTGCACTGTGGCGTGAAACCAGGCGCGGGGCGGACTCGTAATTTCCATCCGAAAACCCCACTTTATCTATGCGCGCATTGTGATATGGAGCGCGCCAATCGCATATCCGGATTAACTGCAGGAGAAAGCACTATAGCTCCCCCACCCCGGCGCAGTATGGCGCCCCCCGTCAAGAGCGGACCTCGCTATAACCAGATGATTAACGTGCCCAAGGTGCGCGTGATCGATGATGCTGGCGAGAACCTGGGTGTGATGTACACCCGCGAAGCGATTGAGCAGGCTGCCGAAATCGGCCTCGATCTCGTTGAAGTTTCCCCGAACGCAGACCCGCCGGTTTGCAAGTTCCTCGATGTGGGCAAGTTCCGCTACGAGGCGCAGAAGAAGGCTAACCTCGCCCGCAAGAGCCAGAAGACGCAGGAGATCAAGGAGATCAAGATGCGTCCGAACATTGATGATCACGATTACGATACCAAGATGCGTAACGTCATCAAGTTCATCGGTGAAGGCGACAAGGTGAAGATCACGTTGCGCTTCCGCGGTCGCGAACTTTCGCACCAGCAGCTCGGCATGAACCTTCTCCGCAAGGTGCAGGACGACGTGGCCGAAATTGCCAAAGTCGAAGCGTTCCCCCGCATGGAAGGCCGTCAGATGCTTATGGTGCTAGCACCCAAATAAGCGCTGCCGTATTGGACCGGCCAGAACTGGCCGATCAGGAAAAGGGCGTGCCGCAAGGCGCGCCCTTTCTGTTTGCAAGCCACTTTCCGTTCATCGCGCACTCGCAACTCTTTGTCCGCACGCAGATGCACGGCCTTTCCGTTCAGCCGCAGCCATGCACGATCCGCCGAAAGGGCCATGCCCGATTTGCGTTCCCGCGCGTTCGCCGCCCGGTTCGCCAAAAAACCAAACCAAGGAGTAATGCATGACGCCGTCCCTCAAGATCATCCCCGCCGTCGCCATCATGGCCGGTTCGCTCGGCCTCGGCGGTTGCGCCACCAAGGGCTATGTCAACGAACAGATCGCCACGGTTAACCAGCGCATTGATGGCGTCGAAGGCCGCCTGCAGACTACCGACGGCGTTGCTCAGGCCGCTCGCGGCGAAGCGCAGGCCGCCAATGCGCAGGCCCAGACCAACACCCAGCGCATCGATCAGCTTGGCGCGCGCATCGATGGCGTCGAACAGCGCATGGTCGAAGCCCAGCGCAAGCGTCCGCGCAACTAAGTGTTTCCCCTCCGGACGGGTGGCCATGGCAATTTCCGCAGCCATCGGTTTCCCGTCCGGTCCCCAACGGCCATCCAAACCGAGTGATACCACAGATGATGAAGGCCATGATGGCGCTGGCAGGACTAGCGCTGGTTGCACCCCAACCAGCATTCGCCGCCGCCAAAAAAGTGAAGCCTGCCGCCAAAGTCGAAGCGCCGCAAAACCCGTTGACGGCTTCTGCCCAACGCATTGCCGACTGGGTAGCCGATAGCGCGGACAACCGCGCCCTGCCCTATATCATCATCGACAAACCGGCAGCCACGCTGTTCTTGTTCGACGCCAAGGGTGAACAGCTTGCAACCGCCCCGGTGCTCATCGGCATTGCCAGTGGCGATGACGCAACTCCCGGTATCGGGTCGAAGAACCTTGCCGAAATTGGCCCCGCTGAAAAAACCACGCCTGCCGGGCGTTTCCTTGCCAAATTTGGCCGGGCCGCAGGGAACGCGAGAGTTCTATGGGTAGATTACGCCACCTCGGTGGCGCTCCACACCATTCCGCCGGGCAATCCGAAAGATAAACGCCGCGAGCGCATGTTGTCACCCGGCATAGATGACAACCGCATCACCTTTGGCTGCATCAACGTGCCCAAGGCCATCTATGGCAGCAAGATCGCGCCCATGTTCGGCAAAAAGGGCGGCTACGTCTATATCCTGCCCGATACCAAACCTATCGAAGCTGCCTTTCCCGCGCTGCACGCACGGCCCATCGCCTCATCGGTCAACGCGCCTGCGACAAAGTGAAAGGGGGCCTTTCAGCCCCCTCTCCCTAATCAGAACCTGTAACGTGCCGTCACCCCGTAAGTGCGCGGCTGGCTGGTATAGCCTGATACCGACCCTGGCTGTGCAGGCGTATCAAAGACCGAAAGCAGATAGCGTGCGTCGGTCAGATTGCGCCCCCACGCTGTCAGTTCCAGCCCCATCGCCATCGCCCATGTGATTGATGCGTTCAACTCGTTCACTTCGCGGCGATAGGGGCGTGCCGCAGCCACAGCTACCGCAGTTCCTGAATCGAGGAAACCCGGCAGGCCCTCCACGATCTGTACCGGAGATTCATAGTGGAAATCGCCGCGCAGGATCAGGTGATCGCCGCTGCTGAATTCATGGTCATAACTTGCCCCGAACGTCGATGAAATTGCCGGAATGCCCGCCGGACGTGTGCCCGAAAGATCGCCCACCGCCGACAGTATGAACTGATCATATTTGGGGTCGAGGTAGGTCATCCCGACATTCAGCATCCAGCCCTTCGCAGGCTTCACCGTACCTTCGAATTCAAGGCCGCGTACCGACTGCTTGCCTGCATTGGCCAGCACAAAGCCCGATCCGGTGAAGGTGTTCGACTGGAACCCATTGATGCGCTGATCGAATGCGGCAATGTTCGCCGTCACCAGCCCCCAGTCAGCTTTCAGCCCGATTTCATAAACCGTTGAGCTTTCCGGCCCGGCAAAGCGGCTGCCATAAGTCTGGTTCACAACCGTCAACCCACCTGCCTGCAACGCAGCCTGATCGGAAAGCGCAGGACGACTGTCGCGCGACAGGTTGATCGAGCTGGCCTTGAAGCCGGTAGCATAGCTTGCGTAGACATTGATCGCGTCAGTCAGGTCAAAGGCAACGCGCACCATATAGGTGAACTTGTCGTCATCGGTCCGGCCCGGCTCCACCGCGTTCGGCACTGCTAGGAACGGCGGCAGGTACTGCAACTGACGCAGCGCCAGCAGCGGGTTACCCACGGTCAACGGATTGGTATCGGCTGCCGCCGCCGCTGTCGTAAGGTTCGCATTCAGTGCGGCAAAGCCGGCGGCCTGTGCCTGAATGGCCGCAAATGTGCCAGGATTGGCCTGTGCAAAGGCAGCAATCGTGGCCGGGTTGGTGGTGCCCAAAGCCTGCGAGACAAAACCCTGACGCAGCGCCGTGTTGCCAATCGCCGCCAGGTCCAGCCCTGCGAACACGTCGCTGGAATCAATCTGCGCAGAATAGCGCTTCTTATCCTTGGTGTAGTTGACGCCACCGGTCACGGTCATGCGATCACCGATCTTGAAATCGGCCTGCCCGAACACCGACAGCGCCTCGTTCTTCAGGCGGTAGCGTTCATCCAGCCCCTGCCCTTCGACAAAGAACTGGCCAATATAATTCGTGCCGGTCAGCCCGCTGATCGTCGCTTCTAGGCTGGGCAGCGATTGCGTGTTGCTGGTCAGCCCACGGATCAGAAAGTCGGCATAGCCACGCGCCTGCGACCCCCAGTTAATCTGGTTTGTCTGGCGAATGCTTTCATTGAAGTAATAGCCGCCCAACAGGAAGTTCAGCGGGCCATCCATGTTGGTGGCCACGCGCAGCTCCTGCGTGAACGTCTTTATCGATTGCTGGGTGGCGTTGTGGCCGATCAGATCGGCGCTGGTGAAATCGGAATCCTGATCGGTCAGCGCGTCCGTCTTGCGATAGGCGGTGATCGATGTGAACGTCAGCGGCCCCAGATCATAGTCGACCTGCCCCGAAACGCCCCAGTTCTCGATATCGTTGGTTGAATCGATGTTGGAATAGACGCGGTTGGCATAAATTTCGTCAGGAGTGTTCACCTGCCCGCCCAACGCGCGCACAACCGTCGTCGACAGCGACGGGCGCAGGTTGACCACCGCGCAGCAGATTTCATCGATCTTCGAATAATCGCCGATCAGCCGCACCCGCATTTGTGCGTTGGGTTCCCACAGCGCCTGCCCGCGCACAAACCAGCGGTCACGTTCGTTGGTCTCGCTGCCGGTGCCCAGATCCTGATTGTATCCGTCACGCTTGTTAAGGCCGCCCGCGACGCTGACGGCCAGCGTATCGCTGACCGGGCCGGTGACCACGCCTTTCAGCACGACGGCATCAAAATTGCCGTAGCTCGCCTCGACATTGCCGCCGAATTCGAACTTCGGAGCCTGCGTCACAATGGAGATGACGCCGACCGAGGCGTTCTTGCCAAACAGCGTTGATTGCGGCCCACGTAGCACTTCAATGCGCTGCACATCGGGAAAATCGCCGATCTGCGCGGCAGAGCGCGAACGATATACGCCATCGATAAAAACACCCACCGAAGGCTCAATCCCGGCGTTGTTCGCGCCGTTGCCAAAGCCGCGGATGATAAAGTTTGTATTCGCGCTCGACTGCAATTGCGTCACGCGCAGAGACGGCACCACGCTGGTCAGGTCCTTCAAATCGCGGATCTGCGCCTGTTCCAGCGTTTTGGCGCTGGTCACCGAAACCGCGATAGGGACGTCCTGAAGCGTCTGTTCACGTTTGCTGGCGGTAACGATGATCTCGTTACCTTCTGCCACACGTTCAGGTGCATCGGTTGCTGGCTGCGCCTCTTCGCCTGCAGGTGCAGCTTCCTGGGCCACGGCGGCGACCGAAAAGACGGCGGAAAAAGCAAAAGCAAGGCTGCAAGCGCCCGAACGGAGCGCGGCCTGACCGCTACGGCCAGTAAAGTTCGGCATCATCTGTCTGCTATTCCTTTTGCAATCCCGACTGAACCCCAGCGTCCTTTTACAGGTCCGCATCGTCTGGGTCGGAAGGACATCCTTTTTCCCTGCCGCCACATTAAGTATCGGAACGGACAGGAACAATCCGAAGGTCCACCAAAATGCACCGTTTTCCATGCATTTTCATGCCCTGTGGCAATCGAGACACAGTTGCTGTCATCATCCCCGGAAAACACTGCCAACCCCGGCCCACCCCCGGCATTGAACACCCGCTGACAGGGCCCAAAACTCCCCTATGGCCAGCAGGCTTGCGCCATTTGCGGCCTCCACGCTTGCCGCAACGCAATATGTCCTGTAAGCGCGCGCCGATATTCGGGGCGGGCCGTGCTTGTGCCGAACCCCCACCGATTCCCTGTTAAGGAAAGCCCCAGTTCCCATGTCGCTGCCCCTGCGCAACATCGCGATCATCGCCCACGTCGACCACGGCAAGACCACGCTGGTTGACCAGCTCTTCCGTCAATCCGGCACCTTCCGTGACAACCAGCGTGTCGAAGAACGCGCGATGGATTCCAACGACCTCGAAAAAGAACGCGGGATCACCATTCTCGCCAAGCCGACGTCGATCGAATGGAACGGCATCCGCATCAACATCGTCGACACCCCCGGCCACGCCGACTTCGGCGGCGAAGTTGAACGCATCCTCAGCATGGTCGACGGTGTTATCCTTCTGGTCGACAGCTCGGAAGGCGCAATGCCGCAGACCAAGTTCGTCACTGGCAAGGCGCTGGCTCTGGGCCTGAAGCCGATCGTGGTGGTCAACAAGGTCGACCGTCCTGATGAACGTATTCAGGAAGTGCTCGACGAAGTGTTCGACCTTTTCGTCACGCTTGATGCCAACGACGAACAGCTTGAATTCCCCGTGCTTTATGCATCGGGCCGCAACGGCTATGCCAGCACCGACCCCGATCGCCGCGAAGGCACGCTGGAACCGATGTTCCAGTTGATCGTCGATCACGTTCCTGCGCCGAACCTCGATGCCGACGCACCGTTCTCGTTCCTTGCAACGCTGCTTGACCGTGACAACTTCCTGGGCCGCGTGCTGACCGGCCGTGTCCAGTCGGGCACGATCCGCGTCAACGATCCGATCCGCGCGCTCGACATGGATGGCAAGGTCATCGAAGTCGGCCGCGCCAGCAAGATCATGACCTTCCGCGGCCTTGATCGCGTACCGGTGGATGAAGCCCGCGCGGGCGACATCATTTCGCTGGCCGGCCTTGCCGTCGCCACCGTGTCGAACACCATCGCCGCGCCCGAAGTGATGGTGCCGATCAAGGCCCAGCCGATCGATCCGCCGACTCTTTCGATGCGCTTTGCGGTGAACGATTCGCCCATGGCCGGCCGCGAAGGTTCGAAGGTGACCAGCCGCATGATCCGTGACCGTCTTGAACGCGAAGCGGAATCGAACGTCGCCATCAAGATCACCGAATCTGCCGACAAGGATAGCTTCGAAGTGGCAGGGCGCGGTGAACTGCAGCTTGGCGTGCTGATTGAAACGATGCGCCGCGAAGGCTTTGAACTTGGCATCAGCCGCCCGCGCGTGCTGTTCAGCGAAGACGAAAGCGGCAACCGCACCGAGCCTTACGAAACCGTGATGATCGACGTGGACGATGAATTTTCGGGCACCGTCGTTGAAAAGATGGCCACCCGTAAGGGCGAAATGACCGACATGCGTCCGTCAGGCGGCGGCAAAACCCGCATCACCTTCTCGGCTCCGTCGCGCGGCCTCATCGGCTATCACGGTGAATTCCTGTCGGATACGCGCGGCACCGGTATCATGAACCGGCTGTTCGAAAAGTATGGTCCGCACAAGGGCAAGATCGAAGGCCGCAAGAACGGCGTGCTGATCTCGAACGGCACGGGCGAAGCAGTGGCTTATGCCCTTGGTCCGCTTGAAGAACGCGGGATCCTGTTCGTCGGCGTCGGCGCAGCGCTGTATGAAGGCATGATTATCGGCGAAAATGCCAAGCCTGAAGATCTTGAAGTCAACCCGATGAAGTCGAAGCAGCTGACGAACTTCCGTTCGACCGGCAAGGACGACGCCATCCGCCTGACCCCGCCCAAGATCATGACGCTGGAACAGGCCATCGCCTATATCGACGACGATGAAATGGTCGAAGTGACGCCCAAGACCATCCGTCTGCGCAAGGCGATCCTCGACCCGAACGAGCGCAAGAAAGCGTCTCGCAAAAAGGACGCGGCATAAGACACAAAGAAGGGCGGCCCACACAGGCCGCCCTTTTCATTTTCCGGCACGATACGGTCGTTGCCTTCAGGAATTTACGCCAGTCACTCGCCATTCATGCGCAACCCGGCTATGGCGCGGGCGATGAGCGATCCTCACCTTCCCGAAGGCCTTCCTACTGAGGTAAAGGGCCTGCGCGTCGCCCTGTTCAGCGGCAACTACAACTACGTGCGCGATGGCGCCAACCAGGCTTTGAACCGGCTGGTAGGATACCTTCTGCGGCAGGGTGCCGATGTGCGGGTCTATGCCCCGAAGGTCGCCAATCCGGCTTTCCCAGCCACCGGAACGCTTGTCGGCATTCCCGCCGTCGCAATTCCGGGACGCGAGGAATATCGTTTCCCGCTCGCATTGTCGCCCCGTGTCCGGCGCGATCTGGCAACGTTCAACCCTCACGTCGTCCACGTTTCCTCGCCGGATATTGTTGCCCATCGCGCGGTTTCCTGGGCGCGGCATCGTAAACTGCCCGTGCTGGCTTCGGTTCACACGCGCTTTGAAACCTATCTGCGTTATTACAACATGGCATGGCTGGAACCAGCCTTGGAAGCCATGCTGCGCCGCTTCTATCGGCGTTGTGACGGGCTTGTGGCTCCATCGGAATCGATGGCACAAGTGCTGCGCGCCCAGCGCATGAATTACGATATCGATATCTGGTCACGCGGCGTTGACCGCGACATTTTCCATCCCGGCGCACGCAGCGCCGAATGGCGTCAGTCTCTTGGCATTGCTGACGATGAAGTGGTCATCGGCTTTCTTGGCCGTCTGGTCATGGAAAAGGGGCTGGACGTCTTTTCCGATTCCATCGACCAGCTTGTCCGGCGCGGAATCAAGCATCGCGTGCTGGTGGTGGGCGAAGGCCCGGCGCGCGAATGGTTTGCTGCGCGTCTCCCGGATGCCGTGTTTGCAGGCTTTCAGGGAGGACCCGATCTTGGCCGCGCGGTGGCCAGCATGGACGTGCTGTTCAACCCATCAATCACCGAAACCTTCGGCAATGTCACGCTGGAAGCGATGGCCTGTGGCGTACCCGTGGTCGCCGCCGCCGCCACCGGCAGCCAGAGCCTGGTGGACGACAACGTATCGGGGCGCCTCATCACGCCGGGCGCAGTGCGCCAGTTCGCCGAAAGCCTGCGGTGTTATGTCGAGGATGCGCCCCTGCGCGCGCGCCATGGCGCGGCGGGCGAGGAGCGCAGCCTGGAATTTTCGTGGGACCGCATCAATCAGGCCGTGGCCGACACGTATCTGAGGCTGGTTCGCCAGAAGGCCGCAGGGCGTAAACGCTGAACCTTTCCGGTCAGCGCAGAACGCCTTGCACAGCCATCTTGCGCGCGTACCACAGGAAAAACGCCATCGACGCCCAGATCACCGCAGTCATCCCGTACATCGCCGGGGTTGCCATGGCAGGCGGCATTGGCGGGCCGAAGAACTGATAGAGCTGCGTAACCAGCAGCCCCAGAAGGGCAAGTGCAAACACCGTCACCGCGTGGCGCGACCGCAGCAGCAGCAGGACCGAACCTGCCAGCGAACCCCACACGCCCAATGCCCAGAACGCATTGAACCACACAGGCATTGCCTGCATATAAGCCACTTCGGTCGGCCCCATGTTCATCGAGGCCAGATAGCCGACCGGATCAAGCTTGGTCATGGTGTAATCCACACAGCCAAAACTGTTCCACAATAGGCTGATGACGCCCACCGCCCACAGATGGGCCGGAGCGGGTTTGCGTATGGGACCGAATTCGGATTGCAGATTGTCCATTGCACGTCTCCCCTTGCGCCGCGGGGAGAGGATACCATGGGCCAGCCCTTCGTCAAAGCGGCGCAAAAGGGCTGACTCGTGGAACATCAAAGCCGTTCGATCCTGCGTGCGGCTTCGTCCAGGATATCGGCAATGGCATGGGCTGCTTCCGTGCTGAACCCTTCGGTCATCACACGGTTTTTCACCACAGTATACAGGTTGCCCATCGCGCGGCGCACCGGCGGACTTTCGCTGCGTTCGCGCTGATCGCCCAATGCTTTCAGCCGGGCGGTGATTGCGTCGATCTCTTCCGTCTTGCCCCCCAGTTCGGCCCGGCCCGCTTCGGTCGCAGCAAAAGCCTTGCGCGGCCCTTCCCCCACTTCTTCGGCAATCAGGCCTTCATCCACCAGCAGGTTCAGCGTGGGATAGACCACACCTGGACTGGGCGCATATTCGCCCCCGGCCAGTTCACCCACCGCACGGATCAGGTCGTACCCGTGCCGGGGTTGCTGTGCGACAAGATGCAGCAGCAACAGTCGAAGTTCGCCACCTGCAAACATCCGCCCACCGCGACGCCCACGGCCACCGCCGCCGCCAAATCCACCACCACGCCCGCCAAATGGGCCATCTTCACCGAACGGCCCACCCTTTCCGAACGGCCCGCCAAAGCGCCCGCCCATCATCGCCAGCATCGCGGCCTTGCCGCCATGGCGGCCGTGACCACCGTGACGTCCCCGGCCGCCTCTTTCTTCGCAACGGCCATGACGGCCGCCATGATTGTTGAAACCATCTTCGAATCGCATCTGCGTCATCCTTTTCATGATGGGTCTAAGATATATCTTAAAAACATCTTCGCAAGAGGCAGGTGCAATTTTTTTCGCGCACCCTTATTTCGGCCTGACATGGCCGACCTTTTCGCCCCTCCCCCGCAAGATGCCTCCCCCCCTTCGGCCACTGCCGAAGCCCCACTGGCTGATCGGTTGCGTCCGCGTGATCTCACTGAAATCATCGGGCAAGACCACCTGACCGGTCCCGAAGGCGCGATTGGCCGGATGGTAGCGGCAGGCAAATTGACCTCGATGATCCTGTGGGGACCGCCCGGCACCGGCAAGACCAGCATTGCCCGCCTTCTGGCCGAAGCAGTGGGTATGCGCTACGTCGCGCTCAGCGCAGTCTTTTCAGGCGTGGCCGATCTCAAGAAAGCCTTCGCAGAAGCCGAAGCCATGGCGCTGACCGGGCGGCGCACGCTATTGTTCGTGGACGAAATCCACCGCTTCAACCGCGCCCAGCAGGATGGCTTCCTGCCGTTTGTAGAAAACGGCACCGTCACACTGGTCGGCGCGACAACAGAAAACCCCAGCTTCGCCCTGAACGCCGCTCTGCTGTCGCGCGCGCAAGTGCTGATCCTGCATAGGCTGGACGCCGCGGCGCTGGGCACCTTGCTTGACCGGGCCGAAGATATCACCGGCCTGCGCCTTCCCCTCACCCCGCCCGCGCGCGAAGCTCTGGTGGCGTCTGCCGATGGCGACGGGCGTTTCCTGCTCAATCAGGCGGAGATGCTGTTCGACGTGTCTCTGCCCGCCCCACTTGATCCCGAAGGCCTTGGCAAGTTCCTGATGCGGCGCGTGGCGGTCTACGACAAGGACCGCGAAGGCCACTACAACCTGATTTCCGCCCTGCACAAATCGGTGCGCGGATCCGATCCGCAAGCGGCATTGTATTATCTGGCGCGGATGCTCGTGGCGGGGGAAGAACCGCTTTACCTGCTGCGGCGACTGGTGCGCATGGCGGTGGAAGACATCGGCATGGCCGACCCGCAAGCCCTGCACCAATGCCTTGCCGCCAAGGACGCCTATGAATTTCTCGGCAGCCCGGAAGGCGAACTGGCGGTTGTACAGGCCTGCCTTTATCTTGCCACCGCACCCAAATCGAACGCGGCCTATATGGCGCAAAAGGCAGCATTCAAATCCGCGCGCGAAACCGGGTCGCTGATGCCGCCCGCCAATATTCTGAACGCGCCGACCAAGCTGATGAAGGACATCGGTTATGGCGCGGGCTATCAATATGATCCCGATGTGGAAGATGGCTTTTCCGGTGCGAATTACTGGCCCGAAGGCATGGTCCCGCAAACCTATTACAAACCCGTGGAGCGGGGGTTTGAACGCGAAGTGCTAAAGCGGCTGGAGTGGTGGGATCGCAAGCGCCGGGAACGCGGATGAATCCCCGAAGATTCGGGCACTTCGTCGCCATCGACTGGTCCGGCGCTGCGGGAGAACGGCACAAGGGCATCGCCCTTGCCATGGCGAACAAGGGGGATGCGGCGCCGCAATTGGTCCGGCCCGGCCACTGCTGGTCCCGCACCGAAGTGCGCGACTGGCTTTTGAACGAACTGCCCGATGATGCACTGGTGGGTATGGACCTTGGAATTTCGCTGCCATTCGAAGACCTTGGCGCGTTTTTTCCATGTCACGAAAACAGCCTGACCAATGCGCATACCCTTTGGGCACTGGTAGACCGGATCTGCGCCGATGAGCCGCATCTGGGCGTATCAACGCTGGTCGACCACCCTGATTTCGCGCCCTATTTCCGCCGCCATGGTGGCCGCGAGGGAGCGCATTTCGGCGGTGGCATGGGTCGCTTTCGCGTGACCGAGGCCGCGCAGCGGCGGCTGGGGTGCAAGCCCTATTCCAACTTCAACCTTGTCGGCGCGGCGCAAGTGGGTAAGTCCAGCCTTTCAGGCATGCGGCTACTACACCAGTTGGACCAGCGCATTCCGGTCTGGCCGGTCGATCCCCTGCCAGCGACTGGTCCCGTGATCTGCGAAATCTATACCACCATCGCTGCGATGGCCGCAGGGCGCAGTGCCAGCAGGTCAAAGATGCGCCACGCCACCGAACTCGACGCCGCGCTTACAGCCTTGAAATCAGCGCCATCGGGCCTTGGCGGTGCGCTGGACGATCATAGCTGTGACGCAATCCTCACCGCTGCATGGCTCCGTCACGCCGCCCACGACCCGCAACTGTGGACCCCGCGCGAACTTTCTACCAAAATTGCCGCAACCGAGGGCTGGACCTTCGGGGCGCTATGAGGCTAGAGGGCGATTCTGACAGCGGGCCGGCTTAGCACAGTGGTAGTGCAGCGGTTTTGTAAACCGAAGGTCGGGGGTTCAAATCCCTCAGCCGGCACCAGCGTCAAACTCTCCGCAGGTCGATAGTTCTGCTACCCTCGCTTTGCAGTGGGTGCGCTGTGGCCAATCATGCCTCCACACCACCGGAGGCTCGCACATGACCGCTCGTTCCGCACGTCTTTGTCTGACACTTGCCATGTTGCCGGTCCCCGCACTGGCGCAGGAAACAGCATTTCACGCAGGTTCCGCGTTTGCCGATGGTCCCGATTACCCGGAAATGGTGGTCGTGCCGCCGGGCGATTTCATCATGGGGTCCAGTCAGGAAGAACGTGATGCGCTGGGCGTGGTCCCGTTGTTTGACACCATGGAATCGCCCCGGCACATGGTCACGATCGGATATCGCTTTGCTATCAGCCGCTATGAAGTGACGTTCGATCAATGGGATGCTTGTGTTGCCGATGGTGGCTGCGGGGGCTACCGGCCCGCCGATGAAGGTTGGGGACGTGGGCGGCGTCCGGTCATCCATGTCCACTATGGCGATGCCGTCAGCTATGTCGAATGGCTCAGCCGCAAGACCGGGCAACGCTATCGCCTGCCGAGCGAAGCCGAGTGGGAATATGGCGCGCGTGCAGGCACTTCCACATGGTTCCTCTATGGCGACAAGGCCGATTCCGCCAAAGCCAATTTCGGAAACACCATCGGCCGAACCCTGCCGGTTGGCAGCTATGCGCCCAATGCCTTTGGCCTGCATGACATGACCGGCAACGTCGCGGAATGGACGGCCGACTGCCACCATAATGGCTTTGCTGGTGCGCCAGTCGACGGTTCCGCGTGGGACGCCGCCCTTCCGTGCAAGGAACGCAACGTGCGGGGCAGCGGGTGGAGCCTGAGCGACTGGACCACCCGTGCGGCGCAGCGGATCAACGATCCTGTCAAACAGCGCAACAGCCATCTGGGTTTGCGCGTGGTGCGCGAGCTTCCTCAGCCTCAGCCGCGTCCGCGATAGGACGCAACGCCTTGATCTGGAAGCCAAAGTCCAGCGGGCGGTGGACCGCTTTGCCAGAACACGTCGATGGGAATGCCGCCGCGGGGATACCAGTAACCGCCGATCCTTAGCCATTGCGGGGCCATTTCGGCGAACAGGCGCTGGCCGATGCCGACGGTGACGTCTTCGTGGAAGCCGGCGTGGTTGCGAAACGATCCGAGGAACAGCTTCAAGGCCTTTGATTCCACGATGGTTTCACCCGGCGCATAATCGATCACCAGATGCGCGAAATCAGGCTGGCCGGTGACCGGGCACAGCGAAGTAAATTCGGGTGCAGCAAAGCGGATCATATAGAGCGTGCCGGGGCGCGGATTGGGCACATAATCCAGCACCGCCTGCTCTGGCGAGGCCGGAAGTGCGCTGGTTTGGCCCAAGTGGAGCGGCGATTCTGCCATGTGACCTGCCATGTGACCTGAACGTCCTCTAAACATACATGAACGGCCGCAAACGGCCGCGAATGCCATTTGCCATGCACCTGTCGCAACCCAAGGGCAAGTCGCCGGATCGTGCCCATTGGTTCATTGACGATTAAAGCAGATGCTCGCTTTCGGACAGGCATGATAAGGATCGTGGGGCCATTTGCAGCACTGTTGGTTTTGGCAAGCGCGTCGGCGCAGGCGCAGGATGTTGGCAGTTACCAACTGCCGCCCGCCCCCACATCGACGCCCACTGCCCAAGGCCCCGTGACCGAAGGCGCGCCACCGCCGCGTGTTGCCACGACAACAGCCGCGCCTGAATCGACACCGCCCCCGGTCAGCCTGCCGCCTGTATCGGCACCAACCCCTGCCGCCAGTCCGCGCGCTGCGCCCGCTCCTGCTGCGCAAAGCAGGAGTGCGCAATCGCGGCCCTCGCCCGTGTCTACGCCGGTTGCCCGCGAAACCCCTGCCGAAATCCCTGCCATTGCGCCGGTCCCGATTGCTTCGGACATGCCGGTAACGCCGCCGCCTGCTGTGACGGCGCAAACACCCACGCTGACGCCCGCAGAGCCGGGGGTGACGCGGTGGTTGTGGATTGCGGTGGCGCTGGCTGCTGTTGCAAGCGCGGGCGCTGCGCTGGTGTGGTGGCGGCGCAGGACGGTTGTTGCGGCGGAGCCGGTGTTTGAAAGACCTGTCGTTCGCGCCAAGGCCGAACCGATAGCAGAGACAGTGCCCGCGCCCACTACTGCCCTGACGCTCGACCTTGAAGCCGGGCGGATGAGCGCGACTCTGGTCAATGCCACGCTGGCCTATCGGCTGATGCTGGAAGCTGGCTCGGCAGTGAATGATGTGGTGGTGCGTGGCGACATGACCGCCGCCCATGCATCGCGCCCGACAGAGGAACAGCTTGGCCTGGCAGATGCGCCAGTTCTGCACCGTATCGCGCGAATCGAAGGCGGAGAGCAGCTTGAACTGACCGGCGAGATTCGCCTGCCGTTGAGCGCGATCACCCCCATTCGCCACGGCAGCGCCGCGCTGTTCGTGCCACTGGTGCGGATCGAGGCAACGGGCGAAATCGATGGGAAATCCGTGATCTTGCGCAGCGCTTTTGTCATCGGGCTTGAAGAAGCGCCGTCGCAGGCGCGGCTGCAACCGTTCCGGCTGGACCTTGGCCCGCGCATCTATTCCGATGTGGGACGCCGCGCGCTGACCGTGCCTGCCTTTGCATGAAATGAGACGCTCCAGCCCCGTTTTACACCTCGACGCTGCGTTGCAGCGAGGCTAGGCTTCGGCAAAAGCGAACCTGCGCAAAGACAGGTCGCAATCGCAGGCAGGAGAATCGGAAACCATGGATTCACTGGTGTCCACCCAGTGGCTCGCCAACGAAATGGGCGCGAGCGATCTTCGTATTGTTGATGCCAGTGCGTTCCTGCCCGAACATGGGCGGGTGCCCGCGCTGGAATATGAGGCATGCCACATTCCCGGCGCGGTGTTCATGGATCTGGCCGATCTGGTGGACACGGCATCGGCGGTGCCCAACACCCTGCCGCCAGCGGAAAAATTCGCCAGCCGGATGCAGGCGCTTGGCCTAGGCGATGGCAGCCGCATCGTGATCTATGACGACAGCCCGATCAAATCGGCCACCCGCGCCTGGTTCATGCTGACCATGTTCGGCGCGCAGAACGTGGCACTGCTGGATGGCGGCATCGCCAAATGGAAGGCAGAAGGGCGCAAATGCGCGCAAGGCGTCGAAAGCCTGCGCACCCGCCATTTCACCGCATGGTCCGACACCAGCCATGTGCGCACCAAGGCCGACGTTCTGGCCAATATCGCCAGCAAGGCCGAACAGGTGGTGGACGCGCGTGGTGCGGGCCGTTTTACCGGCGAAGTGCCCGAAACCAACCCGGCGCTGGCCAGCGGCCACATTCCCGGCGCGCGCAACGTGCCCTATTCCAGCCTGTTCAACCCCGATGGCACGTGGAAAGCACCAGACGCCATCCGCGCCACGTTCGAAGCGGCTGGCGTGGACCTTGACCGGCCCGTCGTATCCTCCTGCGGATCAGGCATGACCGCCAACGTGGTGATCTTTGCCCTCCACCTGATCGGCAAGGAAGACGTGGCGCTTTACGATGGATCGTGGAGCGAATGGGGGCTGGACCCGGCTTTGCCAAAAGCGACAGGGGTTAGTTGAGCTGCGCGGGTTGTTTGTCGCTGAATTCTCGCCTTCGCGGGAATGACGAAGTGAGGGTGGCAATGTGGTCTGCCGTTCTGAAGATGCCGCCAGAACCAAACCATTCGTCATTCCCGCGAAGGCGGGAATCCAGTAGCCACCCAACCTATGCAGCGCGAGTTTTCGCCGACGACCTACCTTCTGGCCTCAGGGCGGAATGGCACGCTTTACGTGGGCGTTACGTCCAATCTGCTCGCGCGCATCCATCAGCACCGTGAAGGCACCTTCGAAGGTTTTACCGACCGGCATGGCGTCAAACGGCTGATGTGGTTTGAGCAGCACGCGACGATGGAGCACGCCATTATCCGTGAGAAACGGATTAAGAAATGGGAGCGGGCGTGGAAGCTGCGGCTGATTGAAGAGGGGAATCCTGATTGGCGGGATTTGGCGGAGGAGTTTGGTTTTCCGGCTTTGGGGTGATGTTGCGCTTGCTGATCTGGCGCGAGTTTTTGCTGGCTGGATTCCCGCCTGCGCGGGAATGACCGGCATTAGGTAGCAAGCGCAGAAGGCTTCAAGCCCTGCCTACCAGTGCCGTCTCCAATGGAGAGACGGAATGACAAGCAATTCAGTTATAGAAGATGCTCTGACTCCACTTTCGCGGGAAGGTGGGGCAGGTAACGCCGTATGGGCAAGATCAAGAAAACCGACAGCGCAGCCAAGACAGTCGAGGCGTGGTGGGCGCTTACATTTGCTGATGGCAGCCTTGGGCAATCCATCCTTAAATGGGCACCACTCATGTTGAGCGGCGGCTTAATGGGCGGGGTCGTAGCATGGATTTCCAGCTACGGGGTCGCAGGATGGGCAGCAACCATCACTATCGGGGTGCTAGCAACCATTTGGGGGATGGTAGGCATAGCCCACTTGCGATCGCGGCAAAGGATAGTGGACGCTCCTGCACTAGATTCTGCTGAGATCGACGCAATCGTGAGGCAGCGATTGAATGATTTTCTCGCATCGACGCTTCGTGCTGAGTTCGCGACCCATGCTCAGATGCACGCGCATGATGAGAAATTAATCGAACTGGCTAAACAGGCGGCGGATGCCCGGACAGTAGCGAATGGGGCGATCGAGGCATTGGATGCCGCAAGGCGGCAATGGGATGCGTGGACCCATCATCATGTGCAGCACAATGACCACCGCTTCAGATCGGTTGATGGCGGGTTCAGAGCCATACGCGACCGAGAGAGGCTGTTGAAGTTATCGACTGAACTGACCGCCAACGCCAAATGGCTTTTGAGAAGCACCGAAGGCGAAGCGGTCGATGATTGGGGACTCTGGAATCATCGGCATTTCGAGTGGCGTAGGGCGATGACGGAATACAGCCAGGTCGCCACCCGTTACCTTCCTGACATCGCTCAAGCAATAAACGAGGTTCCGACGCACACCCTGAAAGGGGAATGGCCGGAAGACCGCAGCCTTTTTCCAAGCGATGACGCGATGATTGAGCACAGGACCACAGCAGTGATTATGCGAAACTTTGGAGAGAACCACCCCAAGGTTATTGCCTGCGTTGAGAGTTTCGCGTTTCAGGCTCCGTCGATGAAATTGATTCCCGACGACTAGATGCGAACGTCAGAAACCCCAATCACATCAAGACATTGAAGCAGGAATGCAGCGGTAAACCCGCCCCGGCTGATCTTGTTGTTCAAGTTGCGCTCATTCTCCTGAACGCCGACCGTGCCCAGCTTTTCGGCAAGCTGGGCATAGGTCACACCCTTCCGCTTCAACTCGGCTTTGAGCAGGTTTTTGGCGCGAGTTTCGAACTCTACGGTCGCGGGATCGGCTTTAGCCACGCTGTGCTCCATACATCATCATTTTCGATGATATACACCCTTGACTTTGAGGATGTAAACCATCAGATGTTGTGCATTACATCACCGGATGCGATGATATGGCACAGCACTTCCTTCTTTCCAGCAAAGCCCGCACCATTAGCCTCAAGGCTGTCTACCAAATGGGCGAAGACAAAGCGTATGCCGCTTTCCGCGCCCTTCGGTGGCCGGAGACGGAAGGAGAGGCCGTTTGCCCGCGTTGTGGCTGCTGCGATACCTATGACATTCCCAGCCGTCGCAAGTTCCAGTGCAAGGCTTGTGGGCATCAATTCTCGGTCACAAGCGGGACGATCTTTGCGAGCCGGAAGATGGCCTTCACGGACCTTATGGCCGCAATCGTGCTGTTCGTGAACGGTGCGAAGGGGGTGTCTGCGCTGCAGATCAGCCGCGACCTCGATTGCCAATACAAGACCGCCTACGTTCTCTGTCACAAGCTGCGCGAGGCAATGGCAAAGGAGCAAGCCGGTCTTACGCTCAATGGCGTGGTCGAGATCGACGGTGCTTACTTCGGTGGCTACGTGAAGCCAGAGAACCGCAAGGAGGATCGCAAGGACTTGCGCCTCGCTGCGAACCGCTCTGGCAAGCGCCAGTGCGTTGTCATTATGCGCGAACGTAAGGGGCGCTCACTGCCCTTCGTGGTCGCCAGCGAGGGCGATGCCGTTCCCTACGTGCGTGACCATGTGGGCACCCTTGCCTCCATCCATGCCGATGAAGGCACAGGCTGGGATGCACTTCATGCCGGGTGGGATACCCACCGGGTGAATCATTCGGTGCAGTTCATGGACAAGGGCGCTTGCACCAATCAGGCCGAATCATTCTTCTCTCGCCTTCGCCGCATGGAAGTTGGCACCCACCACCATATCGCCGGAAAGTATCTCCACGCCTACGCTGGTGAAGCTGCATGGCGCGAAGATCATCGCCGCAACAGCAATGGCGGGCAGATGAACCGGGTGATCTACGCAGCTATGGGAAGCAAGGTCAGCCGCCAGTGGAAGGGCTATTGGCAGCGCGCCGCCTAAGGATCAGGCTATCCTACCGAGCGAATCGGAGGGCGGTATGTCGAATAGCTTTCTAATAGTCGGGCTTCACGAAATTCACGTTGACGAGAATGGCCAGTTCATAGGTGTCAGGATGCAGGACAATACAGGCCAGCCGGTAGGATTAGGGCTGCATCCTGAAATGACACATGACCTAGCGCTTGGTTTGTTCAAAGCACTGAGCGACGGCACCAAGAGCGGAAAACTGGCTCAACAGCTTTCGCCCATGCTGCAATCTGCGCTGCATTTTGAAGCGAGTGCGGCGGGGGTTGAATTGGCATTTGACCTCTCTGATGGCCTCCGCATTGCATCGCAGATGCCTTGGGATTCTGCGCGGCACTTTGCTGAGCAGTTGATTGCTCTATGCGATCTGGCAGAGATGAAGCCATCCGATCCGAACTAGCCATCTTGGTATCCTTCACAAAAAAGGGCACCCCACCATGGGATGCCCGACAACTACACAATCTGGTGCCCCTACCGGCTATGCCAATGCCCAGCGCCGGGGCCTACCTTCAACTCTCTGCACGTCCCGGCCTACCCTGTTAGACAGGGCCTTATTCAGTGGGCCGACAAGAGACTTAATGGCCTCTCGGCTACAATCTCCCTCAGGGTCGAACGTGATGGCCCTCTCGGCTATCTCAAGCGAAGTGAGCGGTCTATCTGCGGTGCGCAGGATGGTAAGGTAGATGCGCAGCCCCATCCCTCTGCTACGCCAGCGGTTGTAGCTACGGGACTGAACGGGCCTGATGCCCGAAACGTCAAACCCGGCCTCAAACAGAACCAGCGTTTCAGCAACATGGGCCGCAAGCCTTCGACAGCGCAAAGCCTCTGCTTCATGGCGCTCTGCCTCCCCTATCAGGCGGGCATACTTACGCTTCAATGCGCTGGTTACGTGTGACTCTGCCATCGCCGGAAACTAGCGGCACCGGCAAATTCAGGCAGGCGCTTTCTTTCTGCGCTTGCTACCTAATGCCGGGAATGACGAAGAGAGGGGCTTTTACACCTAAGCCCATGACACTCGCCCCTTCCCTCTGCTATCGCCGCGCCATGAGCAATTCCGATGATTTCGAAACCCTCGGCCCCTCAACCCGAGGTGTCCTTGCCGGGCGGGCTGACGAGTGGACAGGGACACCGGGGCATCCCGGTGCGGTGGTCAATCCGGCGGTTTGGCGGGCTTCGACGCATCTTTATCCTGATATGGCGGCGCTGCGGGCGCATCCGGCGAATGAGGATGGCAAGTTCTACTACGGGCGGCGCGGCGGTCCGACGCAGTGGGCGCTGGCCGATGCGCTGACGGCGCTGGAGCCGGGAGCGGCGGGGACGGTGCTGTACCCTTCGGGTGTGGCAGCAATTGCGGGGGTGTTGTTGACCGTGCTGCGCCCCGGCGATGTCTTGCTGATGACCGACAATGCCTATGAACCCAGCCGGGCGATGGGGCGCGGGTTGTTGAAGGATTTTGGCGTGGAAACGCGCTGGTTTGATCCGACCGACATGGCATCGTTCGAAGCGGCCTGTTGCGAGCGGACGCGGTGCGTGCTGCTGGAAAGCCCCGGCAGCCTGACAATGGAGGTGCAGGACGTGCCTGCGCTGAGCGCTGCTGCGCGGGCGCGCGGGATCGTCAGCGTGCTGGACAATACCTGGGCGTCAGCGCTGGGCTTTGCCGGGCTGCGCCATGGCGCGGACATTGTGGTGATGAGCCTGACCAAGCATGTGTCCGGCCATTCGGACTGTATGATGGGATCAGCCAGCGCAGGCGAGGAGTGGTATCGCAAGCTTCGGGTACGATCGCAGGGGTTGGGGATTGTGACATCGCCCGATGATGCGGCGCTGATGCTGCGAGGCCTGCGCACGATGAAGCTGCGGCTTGAGGCGGAGACGGCTTCGGCGCTGGCGCTGGCGCAATGGCTTGAGGCACGGCCAGAGGTGGCGCGGGTGCTGTGCCCGATGCTGCCGGGATCGCCGGGGCATGAGCTGTGGCAGCGTGATTTCACCGGCGGATGCGGGCTGTTCAGCTTTGTGCTGAAGGGCGGCACCAGCGCGGGGCGCGATGCGCTGATCGATGCGCTGAACCTGTTTGGTATCGGCTATTCGTGGGGTGGGTTTGAAAGCCTTGCCACACCGGTTGATCCACAGGCGATCCGTACGGCGAGCGCTTGGCCGCTGAAGGGAATGGACTCGGGCGACCGGTTCGGGGTGCGGCTGTCCATCGGGCTGGAGGATACGGCGGATCTGATGGCCGATCTGGATCAGGCGCTGCGCGTGTGGGCTGCAGATGGAGCGGCAGCATGAACGAGGTGAAGACGCAGATTGCCGAAGCGGTGCGGCTGCTGAACGATATCGGCTTTGACATTGGCAACTATCACATTTCGGTGTGGGGCGCGTTGCGCATCGTGATCGTTCTGGTGCTGGTGCTGGCCATTGCACGACTGGGCAGCAAGCTGGCTCGGCGGACGTTCAGCCACATCACCAGCCTTGACGGCGCGCAGCAGTTGCTAGGTGAAAAGCTGGTGTCAATTGCGGTCTGGGCACTGGCGATCCTGATCGGCATCGATGTGCTGGGCATCAGCCTGACCGCGCTGACGGTGTTTTCGGGCGCGTTTGGTCTGGCCATCGGGTTTGGTCTGCAAAAGACGTTCGGCAACCTGATTGCCGGAATCATCCTGCTGATGGACCGGTCAATCAAGCCGGGCGACGTCATTGCGGTGAACGACGGCAAGGGCGCATCGTTTGGTGAGGTGAAGAAAATTGGCATTCGCGCGGTATCGGTGACCACACGCGACAACCGGGAATACCTGATCCCGAACGAGAATCTGATGACGCAACAGGTTGAAAACTGGTCTTATTCATCGCGTGAGGTAGCGATCAACATTCCGGTTGGCGTCGCCTATGGCAGCGATCTGGAACTGGTGGAGAAGCTGTTGCTGGAAGCGGTAGCGTCCACCCCGCGCGCATTGAGCTTCCCCTCGCCCGGCGTGTTGCTGAGCGCGTTCGGACCAAGCAGCATCGACATGACCATCGTGGTGTGGATTGACGATCCCGAGGCGGGCGTGGGCAATGTGCGGTCGGACGTGCTGTGGAAAGTATGGCGGCTGTTCAAGGAAAACGGAGTGCAGATTCCGTTCCCGCAGCAAGATGTGAACATCAAGGATGGCGCAGGTCTGCGCGTGCTGGCCGATGCGTTGAACAGGCGGGTTGCGCCGCCCGCCCAATGATAGGCCGCAACCGCTAAAGTTGATCTAGGCAGGGGACAATCCATTCTCGCTGGTCTGCTGGCCTGCCTGCCCCCATTTGCGCAAGGATGAGCAACCTGTCTTCCAGAGTCGGAACTGTGTTTCTGGTGGGCGCCGGCCCCGGCGATCCTGACCTGCTTACCCTGCGCGCGGCGCGGCTGGTGATGAATGCGCGTGTTCTGGTGCATGACGGGCTGGTGGACCCTGCCATTCTGGCGATGGCCCCGCGCGGTTGCCGGATGATTTCGGTGGCCAAGCAGCGCGCGCGGCATACCATGCAGCAGGAAGACATCAACGCCCTGCTGGTGCGCGAAGCCTTGGCAGGCCATGACGTGGTACGGCTGAAAGGCGGCGATCCGTTCGTGTTCGGACGTGGCGGCGAAGAGGCGGAAGACTGCCTTGCCGCAGGCGTCCCGGTGCAGGTTGTGCCCGGCATCAGCGCCGCCATGGGCGCGGCGGCATCGGCCATGATACCGCTGACGCATCGTGATGCGGCGAGCATCGTGACTTTCGTGGCCGGCCAGTGCAAGGGCCTGACCGACCAGAACTGGGCAGGCCTTGCAGGTACTGGCCGGACGCTGGTGATCTATATGGGCGTGGCGACCGCCGATGCGATTGCCGAAAAGCTGATGGCCGATGGCCTTGCCCCCGATATGCCGGTGGCAGTGATTGAAAATGCAGCGCGGCCGCAGATGCGCGTGCTGCGCGGGCAACTGGCGGCGCTGGGCGCCGTGGTTGCGGACAACAAGGTCAAGAGTCCTGCCCTGATCGTGATTGGCGATGTGGCAGGCCGGGGAGACATGATGGAGTTGAAGCAAGTGGTGGAGATGACGGCGTGAAAATCATCACCGGAAGTGATCTGCGCACCGGAGACGTGATCTGGTGGACCGGCGAAGGCTGGTCGCGCCACGTCAACGATGCAGTGGAAGCAGGCGAACATGCCGAAGCGATCATCGCGCGCGAAAACGCCAAGCAGATCGTCACCGATACGCAGGTGATCGAAGCGACGCAGACCGAAGACGGCGTGCGCCCCGCGCACATCAAGGACCGTATCCGCGCGCTGGGGCCGACGGTCCGGCTCGACCTTTCCCTCAAGCCTGCCGACCCTGCCGCCGGCAACTGGGTGATCTGACATGTATCAGTATGACAGCTATGACCAGTCGATGGTCGATGCCCGCGTGGCCGAATTCCGCGATCAGGTGGAGCGCCGCCTTGCCGGTGACATCACCGAGGACCAGTTCAAGCCGCTGCGCCTGAAGAATGGTCTGTATCTTCAGCTTCACGCCTATATGCTGCGCGTGGCCATTCCTTATGGCACGCTGAGCAGCCGCCAGATGACGATGCTGGGCGATATCGCGGACAAGTATGACCGTGGTTACGCACACTTCACCACGCGCCAGAACCTTCAGTACAACTGGATCAAGCTGGAACAGACGCCTGATCTTCTGGCAGACCTCGCCTCGGTCGAGATGCACGCTATCCAGACCAGCGGCAACTGCATCCGCAACACCACGGCAGACCAGTTTGCTGGTGCCGCAGCGGACGAACTGGTCGATCCGCGCCCTTATGCCGAACTGCTGCGCCAGTGGTCGACGTTCCACCCGGAATTCGATTACCTGCCCCGCAAGTTCAAGATCGCCATCATCGGCAGCGAAACTGACCGTGCGGCAATGAAGCTGCACGACATCGGCATCCAGCTGGTCAAGAACGACGCGGGCGAAATCGGCTGCAAGTTCTATGTCGGTGGCGGCATGGGCCGCACCCCGATGATCGCGCCGGTGATTGGTGATTTCGTGCCGCCGCTCCAGATGATTTCGTATCTGGAAGCGTGTTTGCGCGTCTATAACCGCTATGGCCGCCGCGATAACAAGTACAAGGCGCGCATCAAGATTCTGGTCCACGAAATTGGTGCGGACGAATACCGCCGTCAGGTGGAAGAAGAATTCGCGCATATCCTGACGCTGGGGCTGGAACCGCCGCCGGCGGAACTGGAACGGATCAAGGGCTTCTTCGAACAGCCCGGCTTTGAAGCTGGCGCGACCGACGACATCGACCTGTCCGATCCCGACTTTGCGCTGTGGGTGGATCAGAACATCCATGCCCACAAGCAGCCGGGCTATGCCATCGTCAACATCAGCCTGAAGCCGGTTGGCGGCATTCCGGGCGATGCGACGTCGGACCAGATCCGTCTGATGGCCGATCTGGCGAAGGCATATTCGTTCGACGAACTGCGCGTGACCCACGCCCAGAACATCGTGCTGCCGCATGTGCGCAAGGCCGACCTTTACACCATCTGGCAGAAGCTGGATGCGGCAGGGCTGGCCAATGCCAACCTCGACCTGATCGGCGATATCATTGCCTGCCCCGGTCTGGATTATTGCAGCCTTGCCAACGCCCGCTCGATCCCCGTGGCGCAGAAGATTTCGACACGCTTTGCCGACCTTGGCCGCCAGCGCGACCTTGGCGAATTGAAGCTGAAGATTTCGGGCTGCATCAATGCCTGCGGGCATCACCACGCGGGCCACATCGGCATCCTGGGTGTCGACCGCAAGGGCGTTGAAAACTACCAGCTTCTGCTGGGTGGTTGCGAAGGGGCGGACACCTCTCTCGCTTCGATCACCGGTCCCGGTTTCAACGAAGACGGCATCGTCGATGCGGTGGAAAAGGCCACCAATGTCTATCTCGCCCAGCGTGAGGAAGGGGAGCGCTTTGTCGACACCTTCCGCCGCGTTGGCATGGCCCCATTCAAGGAGGCGATCTATGCCAAGGAGCCTGTCAATGGTTGAGCAGAACCTGCGTTACCGCAATGACGAGCCGGTCAGCGATCCGGCGGTAACGGTTGACGCCTTTGCCGACCAGAACAACGCAACCGCCGTGCGGATTGAACCGGGCGACGATGCGCGCGCGCTGCTGCCGCACCTTGGCCGGCTGGCGCTGGTCGAAGTCAACTTCCCGGCATACACCGATGGGCGCGGCTATTCGGCCGCGCGCATCCTGCGCGAACATGGCTATCAGGGCGAATTGCGCGCCGTGGGCGATGTGCTGCTGGACCAGCTTTCGCACATGCGTCGCTGCGGTTTTGACAGCTTTGCCCCCAACCAGCAGATCAGCGCCGAAGCTGCCGACAAGGCGTTCGGCACATGGCCTGACGTGTATCAGAAGACCGTCGACGGTCGCCCCGCAATCTGGGCGAAGCGTCACCCCGCGTAACGCTGGGTAGAAAGACAGAAGAACCGATGGACAGCACCGTGACCCGCAAGATCGACCTGATCGACACTGCGCCGCGTTTCACCGAAACCGACGCGATCCGCCTGAACAACCTCTTTCGGGGCACCGACACGCATGAGATGATGCGTTCGGTGATCCGTGACGGGCTGGCTGGCGATCTGGCGATCGTGTCAAGCTTTGGCGCGGAAAGCGCGGTGCTGCTTCATCTGATTGCGCAGGTCGATGCCAGCGTGCCGGTGTTGTTTCTCGAAACGCACAAGCACTTCCCCGAAACGCTCGCCTATCGTGACGAGCTGATCGGCTTTCTGGGCATGACCAACCTTCAGATCATCGAACCCGATGCTGAAGTTATCGCCAAGAAAGACGACAACGGGCTGCGCTGGTCGTGGGATCCTGATGGCTGCTGCGAAATCCGCAAGGTGCAGCCGCTGGCCAAGGCGCTGTTGCATTTTGACGGGTCGATTACCGGTCGCAAGGGCTTTCAGTCCAAGACCCGTTCCGGGCTGCCCCGGTTCGAGATCGACCATTCAGATGCGCAGGGGCGGTTGAAGATCAACCCGCTGGCATCGTGGGACAAGGACATGCTGGCAGCCTATTTCGCCGAACATGGCCTGCCCGCGCACCCGCTGGTAGCCCAAGGTTATCCGTCGATAGGCTGCGCGCCCTGCACCAGCAAGGTGGCAGAGGGCGAAGACCCGCGTTCGGGCCGCTGGAAGGGCTGGGACAAAACCGAATGCGGCATCCATTCGCCCACCGACGGCGAAGTGAGCGCCGTTCCGGGCAGCGGCAAGCCTGATGATCTGCCGCCGGGGTATGAACCAGTTTTCTGATTTGGCGTTGAAATCCGCCGTCTAAAGCTACCGTCGCCCCGGACTTGATCCGGGGCGCGTCTGTTCTGGAGCGGAATAGCAGCAATTTGCCTGCAACCGCCTGCCTCTGCTACGCCCCCCTTAGGGATAAAGGGGAGTGGCTGGCGGTGATCGACGCGCGCAGTATTGGACGTGTTGCCGGGCCGCTGGGCTTTATCGTGACATTGCTGGCAGCAGCGCCTGCGGGAATGCCCGATGCGGCGTGGAGCGCGGCGGGGCTGGTGTGGTGGATGGCAGTATGGTGGATGACCGAGGCCCTGCCGCTTTCGGCCACCGCATTCCTGCCCTTTCTGGTGCTGCCGCTGACCGGGGTGGCCGATGCCAACAAGACGGCAGGCGCTTATTATTCGCCGCTGATGTTCCTGTTTGTGGGTGGCGCGTTTCTGGCGCTGGCCATTGAACGGACCGGGCTGCACCGGCGGCTGGCGCTGTTTATCATGGGCTTTGCAGGCGCGCGACCGGGGCAATTATTGCTGGGCGTGATGGTCGCAACGGCAGTACTGTCCAGCTTTATATCAAATACTTCTACCGCATTGATAATGATGCCGATGGCCGTTGCCATGCTGCGCGCGGGCGGCGTGCGCGAAGGTGAAACCGGCGGCATGGCGGGTGCGCTACCGATGGGGATTGCCTTTGCCGCCAGCATTGGCGGACTGGCGACGTTGATCGGCACGCCCACCAATGCCATTGCCGCAGGGCTGATCGAAAAGGCGCTGGGGACGAAAATCACGTTTCTACAATGGGCGCTATATGGCGTGCCGATTGTGGTGATTGCGGTTCCGCTGGCGGCAGGGATCATCGCGCGGGTGCAAAAGCTGGACGCCGACAGTTTTGACCCGGCACAGGCGCGCGCGGCGATCGGCCATGCGACAGGCTGGTCCCTGCCCGAAAAGCGGCTGATTCCGGTGGTGGTACTGGCGTTTCTGGCCTGGGTGCTTCAGCCCTGGCTTGAAGGGGTGTTCCCGAAAGGTGGCTTTACCGATGGAACGGTGGCGGCAGTGGCCGGGCTGGTGCTGTTCATTTTGCCCGATGGAACCGGTCGTCCCATGCTGACATGGCCCGAAGCCAACCGCGCGCCGTGGGACGTGGTGCTGATGTTTGGCGGAGGATTGGCCATGGCAATGGGCATGACCGAATCCGGCCTGACCAAGTGGATGGGCGAAATGCTGTTACCGTTGCAGCACGTTCCCCTGCCTGTCGTGGCGCTGGTGCTGGTGGCCTTCGTTATCCTTGTCACCGAATTTGCGAGCAATATCGCGGCGGCGAGCGGGATCATGCCGGTAGTGGCCGCGCTGGTGGCGGCGTTGGGGGCAGACCCGATCCTGCTGGCCCTGCCCGCCGCTTTTGCCGCGACATGGGGCTTCATGCTGCCAGCCGGAACCGGGCCGAACGCGCTGGCATGGGCCACCGGGCACTGTTCGATGCGCGCGATGGTCAAGGCCGGTTTCGCGCTGGATGTGGCGGGCGTGTTCCTGCTGGTGGGCGTGGTCTGGGCCGTGACCGGGCTATTCTGAATCGGTTTATGCGTATTACCGCTTCACCCTTTGGCAATTTCTGGGTTAGGTAGCAGCAACAAGCCCCCGACAGAGTCGCAAAGATGCATGGTTATGCGCCATTGCACAGCGGTTCGCACAGAATGGGGCGAAAGAGTGGTCGCACGTTCTTTCGTCTAGTTCCGCGTGGGGAGATTCGCCGTGCACCGCATGATTAAGACAGTGCTGGCAGTGAGCGCCGGGGCAACGGCCCTTGCCGCGCTCTTGTTGATTCCAACCGGCGTGGCGACCAGCGCCGATCACCTTGATCCGCCGGGCCGCACCGATGGCGGGGTCGATCCCAACCCGGACATTCCGGCCGATATTGCCGACGTTTTCGCGTGGCATTCGGGCACAACCACCAAGATCGCGATGACATTTGCAGGGCCAGTGGCAGCGGCGGCCACCACCCCGCTCTATTACGACCGTGACGTGCTGTACAAGATCAACATATCGACCGCCGCCCCCGGCAATACGCCGGAATTTGTCATCAAATACCGGTTCGGCAAAGGCAAAGGCCCGAATGAATGGGGCGTACGCATCGAAGGCGTGCCCGGCGTGGATGGCGTGATCGAAGGGCCGGTGGAAACCAATCTGGAAAAGAACGGGGTCAAGGCACGTGTCGGCCTGTTTGACGAACCGTTCTTTTTCGATCTGATCGGGTTTCGCGAAACCCGATCAACCGGGGTTTTGCGCATCCGCAACGATCGCAATTTCTTCGACGGACAGAACGATACCGCCATCGTGCTGGAAATTCCTGACAGCTATCTGGGATCGGGCGTGACCAACATTGGGCTGTGGGGCCAGACGCTGCGCTTTGGGGGGAACATCTGATGAAACCCGCAATCATAAAGCGCCTGCGCGCGATTTCCATGACCGCACCGCTGGTGCTGGCGACCATGCTTTCCGCTTGCGGCGACGATGGCGCAGGCAGCCAGGTTGTGGTGCCGGCCCCCCTGCCCAGCACCACAGCAACCGCAACGCCGACGCCAACGGCGACGTCAATTGCCTACAACTCGACCAACTGCTTCACGCAGGCCATTCAGGGGCAGAACGGGGCCAACCTGAAATCGTTCATCATTCCCGATACGCTGAAGCTGGATCTGTCGCGGTCCACGCGCTTTCCCAATGGACGGCACCCTAGCGATCCGGTGGTCGACATCTTGCTGGCAACGCTTTTGCTGGACATGACCGTGACCGGACAAGGGCCGAACACGTTGGCCAATGTGCCGCTGAACCCACCCAGCAATGACAAGTTTTTCCTGCTAACCTTTCCTTTCCTGCCAACGCCCAACGGATCGCCGCAGGTGGCGACGGGCACCGGATCGGACTTTGATTTCAGGACTGATGCGGATTCAGCCTTTGTCAGCGTGGATCGCATGGGCAACCCGGCGATTGCGACGGTGCTGGTCAGTTCATCAATGAAGGTGCCGTTCAACGACGATACGCCGACGGGCGATGTGACTGGCGAGAAGTACTATGCCGAATACATATCGGAACTGAACAAGCTGTTCGTGCTGATCGGGGACGATGTGGAAGGCGTGGGGCTAAAAATCTGTGCAACCAAGACCACGACGTAATCAGCGGTGACTTTGGCGGACAGGCGGCGGTGGCCATGGCTGCTGCTGACAGCAGTGCTGATGGTGGTGGCAGGGGCGATTGCGCTGGACAAATGGCGGGCGCGGCAAGCACCGCCCGATCCACTGCCTGAGCAAATCCAGCCATGGTTCGGCCCGCGTAATCAGGGTGAACTTGTTCTGTCAGCACAAGTCGGCGTTGAGGGCGCACGCAACCGGTTGTCGCTGATGCCCGGCGAATGGCTACGGCAGGAAATGCTGGCGCGCGCACTGGTGCGGCGCTTCCGCATCAACGGGGACTATGCCGATCTGGCCGAGGCGGATGGTCTGCTGGACAAGGCGCTCGCTGCCGCCCCCTTCCCTGCCGGGCCAAGCCTGAGCCGGGCCGAGGTGTCGCTGCTGGCGCACAAGCTGGATGCCGCGGACAAGGGGCTGGCGCGGTTCTTTGCGCAAGTGGGCGAACCCGATGCCGAAGAGTCTGCCGGGGCGTGGAGCATCAAGGGCGACATCGCGTTTCAGCGCGGCGACATGAAGGCGGCGCGGCTGGCCTACGCCCGTGCCGAGGAATACGACAACAACGCCGCCGTGGCGCTGCGCCAGTCGATGCTGGCCCTGCGCAGTGGCGACGCCGAACTGGCGCGGCGGCGGGTCAACGCCATCATGCGCGCGCCCAAGCTGAACCGCTGGGTAAAGGCGCAGGTCGCCTTGCAGCGGGCAACGATTGCCTATGCCACGGGCGACTGGAAGGCGGCGGGCCTGTGGGTGCGCTTTGCCGATGGGTTCTTCCCCGGCAATCCGCTGGTTGAAGCGCATGTGGCGCAGCAGCGTGCGCTGGAGGGGGATTTGCCGGGTGCGGTGCGGGCCTATGAAGCGGTTGTCGCCAAGGCCCCCCTGCCCGAAATGATGGATGCCCTGGCCTTTACCTTGCGCTTGCAGGGCAAAGGCGTAGAAAGCCGGGCCTGGGCCGACAAGGCCAGCGCGATCTGGGCAGAGCGGTATCGGCTGATGCCCGAAGCGGCGACGGCGCATCTGGTGGAACACGAACTGGCGCTGGGCGACCCCAAACGCGCGCTGCCAATAGCACAGGCTGACGCGGCACGGCGTCCGCATGGGGCCAGCCTGATCCTGCTGGCCAGGGCGCAAGTGCTGACCCAGAATGCACGCGCGGCCGTGGCCACACTGGAGCAGGCAGAGAAAACCGGATGGCGCAGCGCCGGGCTGTATCTGGCACTGGCAGATGCCCACGCTGCCGCCGGGGATACCGATGCGGCAGAGGATGCGCGCGAAGAAGCAGCGGATATCAACCCAAAGGCGCTTGATCCAGCGGCCAGATACATCTGGTTCGGGCATGATTGAGCGTGTCTGGCGCGGCCTTCTTCTGGCTTTGCTGGTGCTGTGGGCGCCCCCTGCGCTTGCCCATCTGACGCCCAATTCGGAAATCCGACTGAACTTTGCCCCCGGCGCGGTGACGGCGGATGTGATCGTGCCGCAGGCTGAGTTCGCCTATGCCACGGGGCTTGCCACCGATAATCGCCCCGCAAGTCTGGAACGGGCGAAAGCGCGGGTTCTGGCAGATATGGCCGTGACCTCGCCCGATGGGAAGGCGTGGGGCGTGCGAGTGGACCGGCTGGCGTTTGAACAGATTGCCGGGCCGCCGGATTTGCACATGGCGCTGACATTGACCCCACCTGAGGGAGCGGATGACCGGGCGCTGCGCTGGACCTGGCGGGTGGTGACGGCGCAAGTGCCCAGCCACTTTGCGCTGCTGGTAGTGGATGCCGATCTGGCGGGCGGCGTGAAGGGCGAGCAGGAACTGGTCGGCGCGCTCACGGGTGAAAGGCCATCGCTGCTGGTGAACCGGGGGCAGGCTTCGGCGGCAGGATTACTGGCCAATGCCTTTGCATTGGGCGCGCATCACATTGCCGAAGGGTATGACCATCTGCTGTTCCTGCTGGCGTTGCTGCTGCCCGCGCCGCTGCTGACCGCAGGGGGGCGTTGGCAGGGACAGCGCAGCGGGCGCGCCACGGTAAAGGCGCTGGCGTGGATCGTCACCGCGTTCACCATCGGCCATTCCGCCACGCTCATCCTTGGCGCGTTTTTCCACCTGACCTTGCCCGCGCAACCGGTGGAAGCGGGCATTGCCTTTTCCGTGCTGGTATCGGCCATGCACGCGGCGCGCCCGCTGTTTCCGGGGCGTGAGCCATTGGTCGCAGGGCTGTTCGGGCTGGTGCATGGCATGGCCTTTGCCACATTGGTCAGCAATTTCGGGCTGGGCGCAGGAACGCGCGCACTGGCGATATTGGGTTTCAATCTGGGGATCGAAGCGGTGCAATTGGGCGTGGTGCTGGTGGCAACGCCATTGTTGATCGCCCTGGCCCGGTGGCGGCATGGCGCAGCGGTGCGGATTGTGCTTGCAGGGTTGACCGGCCTTGCCGCCCTTGTCTGGCTGGTGGAACGACTAGGGCTTTCCTGACCTCCGTTGCCATGTTCTTCGCCCGTTCGCGCCGAGCAGCTCGGCACGAACGGGGCATGTTCAAGCAAGATTATCCGTGCGCGCCGAAGTAGTTGGCGATGGCAACCGCGATGCGGATGTTCAGCGCGTGGGCGCGTTCGATGGGGTCGATGAAACGGGCGCGGATGGCGCCATAGTCTTCGCCGCGATGGTCAGGATAATCGGTCGCTTCATCCACCGCGAAATCGGTGATTTCGGGTTCGATCACCGGATAGGCGCGACGAAGCTGCGCCAGCGCATCGTCAACACGCAGCGACAGCACCATTTCCAGCACATCGTCACGGCTGACGTCGTTCGACCGGGCAAACGGCGGTACCTGCACCGCGCGGATGAACATGTGCATCAGCAGGGCAAGGCGCACCGATTGCAGCAGGCCGATATTGCGGCGGTCAGCATCCTGTGCGGCATCGCGGCCGGATTTGTGCCCCGGCACCAGCGACAGCAGGCGGTGCAGCTTCATCCAGTCCACCCGCAGGCGCGACGTGAGCCGGCGGAACACGCCTGAACGGTCATCCTTGGTCAGATATTCCGCCAAGGCCAGACATGCACCTTCCAGCGCGGTTTCGGTGCCGCGATAGGGACGGCTTGCCCAATAGGCGGAATTGAACAGTTCACCATGGGCGGCAACCGTCTTGATCGAGGCGATGCCATTGGCCGCGCGCAGCAAGCGCACCAACTGGTTGCCGCGTTCCGACCGCCCCAGAAGTTCGGCCACGGCTTCCATTTCCTCACCCGCAGCGGTGCCAGCACCCGCAATCACGTTCACCGGATAGCCGATTTGCTGAAGGATGGCGTTGTGCGGAATGGCGCGGATCTGACGCAGGCTCATGGTGCGATCAGCCCCGATATCGGACTGACGGCGCGAAACGCGGCTGCCAGTCGATTTCAGCAGGCCAAGGCCGAACGCGGTCAGCGCGCGGGAATAGGTTGCGCTTTCCAGATGTTCACGCTGCACCCGGCGGATCGACCGGTAGAAATCAAGGCTGAGGTCAGTGCGGTCATAGAACGGGTCTTTGGCCGCAAGATCGGGTTCGGCGGCCTCCGCTTCGGCAATGCGGACCAGCGTTGCCAGCGCCAGATCGTCGTTGCGGAAGAACAGATAGCCATCGCCGCCCTGAAAGCTGGCTTCGGGTTCGATGACGATCCCGGCCTTGGCAAAGCGGCGGCGTGCCCAGTTGGACAGCGGCCATGTGAGACGATCAGCAAAGCCTGACGGATGCGCGCCACGTCCCATGGATTCGCCATGGGTGTCGAAGATCAGCGCGGCCACATCGGTCAGGCCGTTGGCCTTCATTGCTTCGGCAAGGCGGCCTTGCAGGCGTTCGATGGCAAGGGCAGCGGGAAGCTGGCCCATGAAGCGGCCCGCATCCGAAAAACCGGTCTGGATCGATACCCGTCCACGCAGGCGGGCATAATTGCGATAGGCGTCTTCGGCCAGCAGCGCCTCAAGGAAGCGCCCGCCGTGTTCCAGCGCAGTTTCGGTTTCGAACAGGGGCGAGACGTCGACCTTGCCCTCGATCCCGAACAGGCGCGCGAAGTAGAGCGCGGCCAGCACGGTCTGCGGCTGTTCGCATTCCGCAATCAGCATACGGATCGGCGCATCGGCGTCGATATGCTGAAGGATTTTGGCCATGACCAAAAACTGGCGCATGGCGGTGCTGGTTTCGATGGCCAGCGCGCCGAAGTTGACGCGCAGCGGCTTAACATCAGCCAGCAGTTCGCGCAGGCGCGACAGCGCGCCCTTGCTGCCAAGATCAAGCGTGCCATCGGGGTCAATCCGGCGGCGCAGGGCGTTATGAAGCTGCGACGAGTTTACGCGGAAGTGAATCCAGCCGATGCCAAGGCCATCGGCGCGCATAGCCGCAGCCAGCGTGGCAAGGGCAATCGCCTTGTCATCATCGGCCTTCTTCGCTTCGGCTTCCAGCGCGTCGATCAGCGGGGTAAGGCTGAGCAGCTTGGCCGGATCGTCTGCCGACAGGCGGTTTGCAGCAATGCTGAGCGCTTCGGGTGTGTCGAGCGGAACCGAAAACGCTTCGGCCATTTCAGATGCCTGGCCCTCAGCCGCGTCAAGCGTGGCAAGCAGAGGATGGCCTTCATCGATGGCGCGCAAGGTTACGGCATAGGACGCCAGACGGCGCGCCTTTTCGCGCAGGCGAAACGCGATGGAGGTGGTCCAGCCGATATCGGTGCGGCCATCCATGTCATAGCCGACCCAGGTGGCAAAGCGGAACGGCAGCGGGCGGAAATCCAACCAGCGGCCCGGCCAGCGCTGGCGCGCATGGGAGAGCAACGTAGCATTGATCTTGTCACGCGCGGCAGCGGCGCGGGTGATGGCTTCGGACACTTCGATGTGTTCGAATTCCAGCGTGATCTGCGGCCCGGACGACGGAACGGTGCAGACGGTCGAGGCCTGCGGATCATCCTGAATGGCGGCGGTGGCAACCGCGTCGGCCTGAGCCGGGGATAGCAGGAACGTGGGGTGCGCGGTGAAGACTGCGTGCAGCAGCGGCTTTTCCCAACGCGCGCGGAACTGCGAAAAGCTGTCTTCCTCATCATTCAGGCCGGTGAGGCGCGACAGGTTTTCGTCAGCGGCGGTGGGCGCAACCAGCCGCCGCAGCCGCACGGCGCGACTTTGGAGGGCTTCGCATTCCAGTTCGGCAACAAGGCCGTCGATATCGTCCAGATCCAAGCCGCCGCCTTCGAGCAGGCGGGACAGATCGTGGCTGAGTTGGAAGACAGGGTTGAACAGCGGCGTTTCGGCCGTCCGCTCATGGAGTTTTTGCAACCTGGCCTTGAGCTTTGCGACCGTCTTCATATCCGCTGTATTCCCCTGAATTTATTGTCCCAGCGCTACCGCTTCACGCGCAGCGGCTTCGATGGCGGCCTCATCAGGCGCGCCCTTACCGACGACCCAACTGCCACCGACGCACAGAACGGGGTCGAAACCCAGCCATTCAGGCGCGGTGGCGGGGGTAATGCCCCCGGTCGGGCAGAAACGGCACTGGTGGAACGGTGCGGCCAGCGCCTTGAGCGCGGGCAAGCCGCCCGACGTGGAGGCCGGGAAAAACTTGAAATGGGTCAGCCCCAGATCAAGCCCGCGCATGATATCGCCCGCCGATGCAATGCCCGGCAGGAACGGAATGCCCGATGCGACAGCGGCCTTGCCCAGATTGTCGGTCAGGCCGGGCGACACGATAAATTCGGCGCCAGCATCGATAGCGGCCTTGAGTTCATCGGGATTGGTAACGGTGCCCGCGCCGACGATGGCGCCTTCGACGCCCTTCATCGCGTGGATCACATCCAGCGCGGCGGGCGTGCGCAGGGTAACTTCGAGAACCCGCAGGCCGCCCTTTACCAGCGCGCGGGCGATGGGAAGCGCGTGATCGACGTCTTCGATGACCAGCACCGGAATGACCGGCGCGGTGCGCATGATGGTTTCGATCGGTTTCATGGCGTCTCCCCTGCGCACCACATGGCGCGCATTCCGTTGTGGAAGGGTGGCTTAACGCGACTCGACCGTATTGTGCACCTGCTAAGGCGCGATGCATAGCTATTCTTGGGCGAGGTTACACCGCAGAGCTGAACTGCTTTGGCCCGCCGCGATAGGCATCGAACACCGAGGCCACCGACCGGGCATAGGGTTCATTGCCTTCAAGCAGGCACAGCGTATCGCCATCCAGCCGGGCAAGGCCGCGTTCGATGAATGGCATCAGCCGCGCACGATGGGTGGCCAGCAGGTCGGCATCAATGGTGGCACGGCCACGGCACAGCAGATCGGTGATGATGGCGCTACGGCGGCGGTCATCGGCGCTGCGGGCCACGCCCTTGCGTCCGGTCAACTGGTCTGCCCCGGTCAGCATCCGGTAGCGGCCCGCGTTCTTTTCATTCTGCACGAACAGATCGGGAAATTCGCTGATCGAGGATGCGCCAAGCCCGATCAGCACCGGAACCTGATCGTCGGTGAAGCCCTGAAAGTTGCGGCGCAGGGTGCCATTGGCGGTGGCGCGGGCAAGATCATCGTTCGGCAGGGCAAAGTGATCGAAGCCGATCGGGCTGTAGCCTGCATCGACCAGCCGGGCATAACCTTGGGCAGCCATGCGAAAGCGAGCGCGCTGGTCGGGCAACTGGCTGACGTCGATCCGCTTCTGGCGCGGGATCATGGCGGGGACATGGGCATAACCGAACAGGGCGATGCGATCCGCGCCCATGGCGACGGATTGATCGAGCGTGTCGGCCAGCACCGCATCATCCTGAAACGGCAGGCCATACATCAGGTCGAAATTGATCGAATTGACCCCCGCCCTGCGCAGCCCGTCGACGGCCCGTTCTATATGGTCGCGCGGCTGAACGCGGCCAATGGCAGCCTGCACGCGCGGGTCGAGCGTCTGAACCCCAAGGCTGGCCTTGATGACGCCGATGCCTCGCAGGGCCATGAACCAGTCAGGTGCAAGGCTGCGCGGGTCGAGTTCGATGGACAGCACCGGACGGTCCAGCCGGAAGTTGAGCGTCAGCCGGTCCACGAGCCGGACGAAATCGGTGGGCTTGATTGCGTTCGGGCTACCCCCGCCGAAGGCGATGCGCGAAATGCGCACGGACGGATCGAGATTGCGCGCGACCAGTTCGATTTCATGGTGCAGCGCTTCAAGATAGGCGGACAGGCGCTGGGTCTTGTTGGCGGCGCCTGTGTTGCATCCGCAATACCAGCAGATTTCCTGACAGTATGGGATATGCAGATAAAGCGAGACGCTGCCCCGCACCGCGCGCAAGGCTTCGCGCTGGCGCTGTTCAAAGCTTTCCTCAACGAACTCAGCCGCCGTGGGATAGCTGGTATAGCGGGGCACCGGACGTTCGAGCAGTTCTGGATAGTAGGTCCAGTCTGCAATGGTTTCGGGTTGGATCTTCATTTCAAACGACATCGCCGTCGTCCTCCTCGCCACAGCAGCTATCTGTGGTGAGGCGCTTGCGCATTGAGATATGGCAAACTTTGCAGCAGGGCAGGTTATTGTTGTCGTTGTTCTTTCCGGGCACCCGCAACGGCACCATGCCGCCCGCGCAGGACGCCACCATGATGAACGATGCCTGCGCAGGCGCCGGGCTGGCCATCTGAAGGACGGCCAGCGGAGCGAGCACCTTCAACATCAGGCTCATTGCGGTTCATCCTCTTCGATCAGGATACGGGCCGCAGCCCCATCGAGATCGGCGAATTGCCCGCGCTTCAACGCCCAGAAGAATGCGGCAAGGCCGAACAGTCCCATGCCAAGGGCAATGGGCAACATGAAAGCGACACCGTTCATTTCGCTTCTCCGGCAAGACGCAGGGAATTGGCGACGACGATCAGCGAACTGGTCGACATGGCGATGGCGGCGATCAACGGGGTGACATAGCCAAAGATCGCCAGTGGCACGGCAAGCAGGTTGTAGCCGATGGCCAGCACAAAGTTCTGGCGCACCACGCGCATGGTGGCGCGCGAAACACGCACCGCGCGGGGCAAAGCCAGCAGGGACTCACCGGTAAACACCATGTCAGCCGCCTGTCGGCCGACATCGCTGGCCGAACCCGGCGCGATCGAAGCGTTGGCGGTGGCCAGCGCCGGGCCATCGTTCAGACCATCGCCCGCCATCAGCACATTGCGCCCGGCGGCCTGAAGCCGCTGAATGGCTGCCTGTTTGTCTGCGGGCGAGGCGGCTGCCTGTGCGGTCAGGCCGGTGGCCCGCGCCGCACTGGCAACCGCTGGCACCGAATCGCCTGACAGAATCGAAGCTTCGACCTGCATGGCGGCGAGTTGCGCGAGCGCTGCCTGGGCATCGGGGCGAAGCCTGTCGGCGAAGGGAATGACCCGCACCGGATCGCCTTCGATCCTGAGCGCGGTGGCCATGCCCTGTGCCGTTGCAGGGCGCCCAAGCGCCACGGACAGACCATTCCAACGCGCAGTAACGCCCTGCCCCGCCACTTCGGCCACGTCTTCAAGCTGTGCGGCCCGGATATCACGCCCGCCCAGAGCCTGCGCCAGCCCCAGCGAGAGCGGATGACGGCTATGGCTGGCCAATGCCAGCGCGACCGAAGCTTCGGCATCGGACAGCGCGGCAAGCGCCGCTTCATCCGGCACAGGCCGGCCAAGGGTGAGCGTGCCGGTCTTGTCGAGCAGCAACCGGTCCACTTCGGCCATGCGTTCCAGCGCCGAACCGTCCTTTACCAGCACGCCGCGCTTCATCAGCGCGCCTGCGGCGACCACTTGCGCCACCGGAACGGCAAGGCCCAGCGCGCATGGGCAAGTGATGATAAGCACCGCGATGGCGACCACCAGCGAATGATAGACGCCCGCGCCTGCCAGCATCCACCCGGCAAAAGTGACGGCGGCAAGGGTGTGGACCGCAGGCGCATAGAGCCGCGAGGCACGGTCTGCGATGCGGACATATTTTGACCGGGATTGCCCGGCCACGTCCATCAGTCGGGCGATTTCGGACAGGGCAGTATCCTGCCCGGTGGCGTTTACACGCACATCAACCGGTGCGTCGATATTGAGCGTGCCGGCATGGACAAGGCCCCCCGGCAGTGCCGGAACGGGCGCGCTTTCGCCGGTCAGCAGCGACTGATCGAACCGGGTGGTGCCACGCACCACTTCGCCATCGGCGGCAAGGCGTTCACCCGCTGCCACGCGCATAATCATGCCGGGAAGCAATGCTTTAGCATCCAGCCAGCGCGTGTGGCCGTCTGCCTCGACGATCATGCAGCCTGTGGCGGCCTGCCGCAGCAAAGCATCGACGCCAGACCGGGCGCGGTCCCGCATCATGGCGTCCAGCACACGCCCGGCCAGCAGGAACATCAGCAGCATCAGCACGCCATCGAACCATGCCTCTGCCCCGCCGGTCATCGTTTCATAGAACGACAGGCCAGTGGCGATGGAGACGCCGATGGAAATGGGCACGTCCATGTTGGTGCGGCCATGGCGCAGCACCTTCCATGCCGAGGTGAAGAATGGCCTGCCAGCATAGACGATGGCCGGAACCCCGATCATGGCCGATACCCAGTGGAACAGGCTGCGCGTGGTGCCATCTGCGCCCGACCAGATGCTGACCGACATCAGCATAACGTTCATGCAGGCAAAGGCCGCAACGCCCAGCGGGGCAAGCAGCGGCTTTACCGCCGATGCCTGTTCCGCTTCAGGTTCACGCACCTGAGCCTCAAACCCGATGGCAGCAAGCGCTGCGACCAGCACAGGCATTTCGGTCGCGGGCGCATGGACGATTTCAACGGTGCGGGCGGTCAGATTGGTGCGTGCGCTGGTAACGCCTGTGACTGCCCCCAGCGCGCGTTCCACTTTGCCCATGCAGCCTGCGCAATGCATTCCCGGCACGGCAAGGATGCTGTGAATTTCCGGGCTTGGCAGCGCAAACGGCAGCTTGCGTGCAGGCGCGGTCACAGGACTTCGCCCACGGTGCGCCAGACCTTGCCATCCGCGCGGACCGTGACGCGCAATCGCCAGCGCCCGGCATCGAGTGGAGCGGCATAAATACCGGGCAGCGTTTCATGCAGCGTCAGGCTGGTCATCGGGCGCTGGCCCAGCGGATGTTCGGCAACGGCATTCACCACAGCAGCAGAGATCGGCCGGCCTGCGCTGTCCAACAGGCTGATCACCGCGCGTCCTGCATCATCACGGGCCAGATCGCCCCGCCAGCCCAAAGCCTGTTCTGCGCTGGCTTCCTTTAGCCAGCCGTTGAAGTGCTGGCTGGCGACATAGGAGTTATCGACCACCACGCCGCCAAAGGTAGAACTGGCAAGGCGGGCCATCAGGACATTTACGGCAATCACGACGGCAAAAAAGCCGACGAGGACAACCGCCATCTTCCGGCCGGTGAACGGGCGGGTTTCACGGCGCATCTGGGTCATTGGCCGTTTCCTTGTGCTGTGGTGAAGGTTGTCTTGCCGCGATCCGTGCCACCTTCCTTGTCGGTGGCGGTCAGGATGAAGGCGAAGTCGGCAGGCTGGCTGCCACGCGGGCGCACGGCATAGACGCGCAGGCGCTGCGTGGTATCTGCGGGAACAGCGATGCTGAGTTCACGACGCGCGGCGGCGGCGTCCATTTCATCGGTAAAGATCGCGCCGCCATCCAGACCGTCCAGTGCGATGCGGAAAGTGCGCGGACGCTCTTCCATGTTGCGCAGCTTGATCGTGTAGGCGTTACGGACCGCGCCATCTGACAGCATCACGTATTCGGGGTTGCGATCCTTGGCGACCGAGATGTCGAGCCGGGCACGCTGCCCCAGCATGAACAGCAGTGCTGCGCCGATGGCGGTCCATACGCCAAGGTAAATAAGCGTGCGCGGGCGCAGGATGGTTTTCAGGACCGGCGTGGATTCTTCCCCACGCTTTTCCTTTTCAGCATCGTCCAGTGTGCAATAATCAATCAGCCCGCGTGGGCGGCCAACATCGGCCATCGCCTTGTCGCAGGCGTCGATGCACAGCGCGCAGGTGATGCAGCCGATCTGCGGCCCTTCGCGAATGTCGATCCCGGTTGGGCAAACCGCCACGCACTGCATACAGTCGATGCAGTCACCCAGCGGGGTCGCCGCCTTGAGCGCAGTCTTCACCGAACCGCGCGGTTCCCCGCGCCAGTCCTTGTAGGTGACGATCAGGCTTTTTTCATCGAGCATGGCCGTCTGGATGCGCGGCCATGGGCACATGTAAACACAGACCTGTTCGCGCATGAAGCCGCCGAACACGAACGTCGTCATCGTCAGGACGAACGTGGTGGCATAGGCCACGGGCGCGGCGGCGCCGGTCCAGAATTCGTATTGCAGGGTCGGCGCATCGGCAAAGTAGAAGATCCACGCGCCGCCTGTGGCAAAGCTGATGCCAAGATAGATGGCCCACTTCAGCAAGCGCTTTGCAATCTTGTGCGGTCCCCACGGCGCCTTTTGCAGGCGCAGTTGCGCATTGCGGTCCCCATCCACCAGCCGGTCGACATGTTGGAACAGATCGGTCCACACCGTCTGCGGGCAGGCATAGCCGCACCACGCGCGTCCGACTGCCGAAGTGACAAGGAACAGGCCGATCCCCGCCATGATAAGTAGCCCTGCCACGAAATAGAATTCGTGCGGCCAGATTTCGATATCGAACATGAAGAACCGGCGGTTCGCCAGATCGATCAGCACCGCCTGATCCGGCGCATAGGGACCACGATCCCAGCGCAGCCAAGGCGTTGCCCAGTAAATTGTCAGACACACGGCCATGACCAACCACTTGAAGCGGCGGAATGGCCCGTTGACGGCTTTGGGAAAGACCGACTTGCGCTTTTCGTAAAGGCCGATCTCGTTGGAATGGTCCGCGCTGAGTTTGGGATCGTGCGCAGTCATGGCCGTGTGTCCTGTTTTCGGTTATTGGACCGCAGCGGCAGGCGTTGCCGCAGGGTCGGGAACTGGCGCAGCGGGAACTTCCTCACCGCCGCCCAGCGAATGCACGTATGTCGCCAGCATCTTGACCGTGACAGCATCCAGACGGTTGCCCCACGATGGCATCACGCCGAAGCGGGCATTGGTCACGCTTTGCGTCACCGCCTTGCGATCACCGCCGTAAAGCCAGATCGCATCGTTCAGGCGCGGTGCGCCCAGCGTGCGATTGCCTTCGCCAGCCGCGCCGTGACAGACCGCGCAATTGTCGGTGAAAATCTGCGCCCCACGCCCTGCCGCAGCGCCCGGCTTTTCCTCGCCTGCAATCGCGCGGACATGGCTGACCACATCGCTGACCTGTGCCGCCGTCAGGATACCGTCGCGGCCAAAGGCAGGCATCTGGCTCATCCGGGTGGCGTCGTCGCCAGGCTGGCGGATGCCGTTGACCAGGGTTTGATGAATGGTGGCAGCATCGCCGCCCCACAGCCAGTCATCGTCGTTCAGATTGGGATAACCCGCACTGCCCGCCGCCCCATTGCCATGGCACTGGATGCAGTTGACCTTGAACGCCGCCCGCCCGCCATCAATCGCGGCACGGCGCAGGCGCGGATCGGCAGCGATCTGCTCGATCGAAGCCTTGTCCAGTTCGGCCAGCAGCCCCGCCTTGCGCGCGGCTTCCGCCTTCATTTCCTTGTCCAACTCGCCGCGGCTGGACCAGCCCAGCGTGCCTTCGGTAGCATTGGCGATCAGCGGCCAGGCTGGATAGGCAATGCAATAGCCGATCGCAAACACGATGCAGGCATAGAAGGACCACAGCCACCAGCGCGGCAGCGGGTTGTTCAGCTCCTCGATACCGTCCCATTCATGGCCGACGGTTTCGACGCCGGTTGCGTCGTCGATGCGCCCCCCGGCATGGGCCGGATTTTTGTGAGACTTAGACATCGGTTTCGTCCTTGAAGATCGAAGTGGCAGCTTCGTGGTTCAGCGGCCTTGCACCGGGACGGAACGGCCACGCGCTCAACCCCAGAAAGATCACAGTCATCACCACCAGCCCCCAGCTATCGGCCAGATGGCGCAGAAGATCGTAGGTGGAGTGCGTGCTCATCGGCCCTTCTCCTTCGCCAGATCTTCCTGCGCGGCAGGTGCGTTCACATCGACCAGCGTGCCCAGCATCTGCATGTAGGCAATCAGCGCATCCATTTCGGTCAGGCGGCTCGGATCGCCATCGAAATCGCGGGCCTGCGCCTTGGGATAGCGCTTCTTGAGGTCGGTCGCGTCAGCAGCAGGGTCGGCCTGCGTCTTCAGATCCTCGTTGGCCTTTTCGATGGCTTCCTTGGAATAGGGCACACCAACCTGATAAAGCGTGCGCAGTTCTGCCGTCATGTCACCGGCATCCAGATCATGCTCGGCAAGATGGGCGTAAGTGGGCATGATCGATTCCGGCACCACGGCGCGCGGATCTTTCAAATGCTGGACGTGCCATTCGTCGGAATAGCGATTACCGACACGGGCAAGATCCGGCCCGGTACGCTTCGACCCCCACTGGAACGGGTGATCGTACATCGATTCCGCGGCAAGGCTGTAGTGGCCATAGCGTTCGACCTCGTCCCGGAACGGGCGGATCATCTGGCTGTGACAGTTGTAGCAGCCTTCGCGGACATAGATGTCGCGCCCGGCCTGTTCGAGCGGAGTATAGGGGCGCATCCCGTCCACTTTCTCGATCGTGTTGTCGATCCAGAACAGCGGCGCGATTTCGACGATCCCGCCCACGGTCACCGCGGCAAAGGCCGCGATGCCCAACAGGGTGACGTTACGCTCCAGTTTCTTGTGGCGTTCCACGATTGAAGTCATGGGATTTTCTCCGGAAACGTCAGGATCAGGCCGCGACAGGCGCAGCATTGATCGGACGGTCCTTTTCAGGATCGAAAGCGGCGTCGCGCATCGGCGCTTCTTCGCGCATGTGACCAAGGATGGTGCGCCACACGTTGACGGTCATCACGACAGCGCCGGCGAGATAGAGCAGCCCGCCAAAGGCACGCAGGAAGAACATCGGCTTCAGCGCGGCGACGGTTTCGACGAAGCTGTTCACCAGGTATCCGTCAGCGCCATATTCGCGCCACATCAGGCCCTGCGTGATCCCCGCCACCCACATCGAAGCGGCGTAGAAAACGATGCCCACGGTCGCGAGCCAGAAGTGCCAGTTGACCATGCGCAGGCTGTAAAGCCGTTCACGGTTCCACAGGCGCGGCACCAGATAATAGACCGAAGCGAAAGTAATCATCCCGTTCCAGCCGAGTGCGCCGGAGTGGACGTGGCCGATGGTCCAGTCGGTATAGTGCGACAGGCTGTTGACCGACTTGATCGACATCATCGGACCTTCGAAGGTGCTCATGCCGTAGAAGGCGAGCGCCATGACCATCATGCGGATGATCGGGTCAGTGCGAACCTTGTCCCACGCACCGTTCAGCGTCATCAGCCCGTTAATCATGCCGCCCCAGCTGGGCATCCACAGCATGACCGAGAAGACCATGCCCAGCGTCTGCGCCCAGTCAGGCAGCGCGGTGTAATGAAGGTGGTGCGGACCTGCCCAGATATAGAGGAAGATCAGCGCCCAGAAGTGGATGATCGACAGGCGATACGAGAACACCGGGCGTTCGGCCTGCTTGGGCACGAAGTAATACATCATCGCCAGGAACCCGGCGGTGAGGAAGAAGCCGACAGCATTGTGGCCATACCACCATTGCACCAGCGCACCCTGCACGCCTGCAAAGATGGGATAGCTGCGGCTGCCGACAAAGCTGACCGGCCAGTTCAGGTTGTTGACGATGTGGAGCATCGCCACGGTGATGATGAACGACAGGTAGAACCAGTTGGCCACATAGATATGCGGTTCGGTGCGCTTGATGATCGTCCCGACAAAAACCGCAAGATAGGCGACCCATACAATGGTCAGCCACAGGTCGACATACCATTCCGGCTCGGCATATTCCTTCCCCTGCGTGATGCCCAGCAGGTAACCGGTGGCGGCCAGCACGATGAACAGCTGGTAACCCCAGAAGACGAAACGGGCGAGGCCGGGGAAGGCCAGCCTCGCCCGGCAGGTGCGCTGCACGACATAGAACGACGTGGCGATCAGCGCATTGCCTCCGAAGGCGAAGATGACTGCCGACGTGTGAAGCGGGCGCAGGCGGCCGAACGCGGTCCATTCAAGAGCGAGGTTCAGCACCGGCAACGCCAGTTGCAATGCGATGAACAGGCCCGCAAGGAACCCGGCCATGCCCCAGAAGACGGTCGCGATCACGCCCCAGCGGATCACGTCGTCGTCATATCGGCCCTGATCGGGCGCAAGGATGGCCTTGGACAGATCCACACCGCGCAAGGTGACGATCAGCCCTGTAATGCAGGCCAGTGCCACAATGCCCATGTGGATCGCGAAACCGGTGTCGACGGCTGCTGCGCAGGCGACAACGGCGATAAGGAGCGCCACGAGCCACAAGCCCGTGCGCGATAGTGCCGATTCCATGGAGCCTTCCCTTCCATGAGTGATGTGGATTTCGCGCTGCACCCATGGGCGGCAAGGAACATTGATCGACATCAAATCACGGAAAATCAGACCTCTACTTTAGTCGTAGAACGCCAATTCGCATTTTTGCGCTTCGTCAATGTCGGGCGATTCGTCGCGGTGCATCAGCATGGTCAAGCCACGGACAAGGTTCCGGCCAACGAGGGGTTGGCCAGCCGTGGCGCAGGACAAGAGCAATGAAGAAGCTGATGACCGCCACCCTGCCTGCCCTTGCTGCAGCCGCCGCGCTGCTGGCACCGGTGCCTGCGATGGCGGGTTCCGCCGAAGGCAAGCTGCAGGTCAAGCTGCTGGGCACCGCCGTTCTTCCTGATGGCAAGATCGTTGAAGTGAAGAACGATCCACTCGGCCTGACGGTTGGTGCCAACACCAAGGCCAACGACAACGTGGTGCCGACGCTGGCAGTGGAATACTTCCTCACGCCCAACGTCTCGGCCGAAACGATCTGCTGCTTTACCCAGCACCACGTCAGCGGCACCGGCACGCTGGCAGCGGCGACCGAAATCGTCGATCATGTGCTGGTCCTGCCCGCCACGCTTACGCTGAAATATCACCTGCCGCTGGCTGGCGGCATCAAGCCCTATGTCGGCGCAGGCCCGTCGGTGTTCTTCTACATCGACGAAAAAGCCGGATCGAGCGTCACCCCGCTAGGCGTAACCGGCGTCAAGATGTCGAACGATGTGGGCTTTGCCCTTCAGGCCGGTGTCGATATTCCGGTGGGCGACAAAGGCCTTGGCATCAGCCTGGATGCCAAGAAGTATTTCATGGACACCACCGCCCACTTCTATGCTGGCACCGCCGAAGTGCTGACGACCAAGCATTCGCTTGATCCGTGGGTGGTCAGCGCCGGTCTTGCCTATCGCTTCTAAGACCGTGTGAAACGAAATCCCCCGCCGCCCGGAGCACCCCACGCGCACCGGGCCAAGGGGATAGCGGGCAGGAAACATCGAGGTTCTGGGATCGCCTCGCTGTTTTCCTGCCCGCTAATTTTTACAGATTACCACAGCACCCCGGTACGATCGGGCACCATCGGCGGCGGTGCTTCAAGGCCGACCGACTGCAGCAGATCAATCTCGATCGTGCGGCACATGCCCGACAGCGGCAGATCATGGACATCGTTGGCAAACGGATCGACCAGATCATCGCCAATCGCCAGAACCGCCAGAAACATCAGGCCTGCAATCGTCGACCCCAACGGCGTGGCGAAACCCAGCGTTTCGACCAGCCCGAATGGTAGCAGAATGCAGAACAGGTGGACGAACAGCGTTGGAAAAAACCGGAAATGGTTGGGCAGCGGGGTGTTCTTCAATCGCTCCATCCCGCCCTGCGCGTTGGCGATATCTACCAGCACGCTTTCCAGCGAACCTTGCTGAATCGTGTCGATCCACCCTGCCCTGCGCGCCTGGTCGATCTTGCGACCCGTGCCATCCAGCAGGCCGTTTGCCACATTGGTCCGCGCGATAGCAGCTTCTGCGTCAGCTTTGGCAATATAGCCAAGCGTCACATCATCCAGCGGCTGCCGGCGTAGCTGGCAGCGTAGCGCGTTGACGTAAGCAATCTGGCGTAAGGCGATATCGCGCTTGAATGCGCTCGCGTCAGGATCCGGCATGAAGTTGCGTGCGCCGCGCACAATATTGCGGCTCGCGTTTATCATCAGGCCCCACAACCCCCGCCCTTCCCACCAGCGCTGATAGGCAGAGTTGCTGCGAAAACCCAGAAACAGAGCCACCGCCGAACCGAACAGCGTCAATGGCAGTTCAGGCGCACGGAACGGCAAAACATAATAGGTTACAGTAACAATCACGTCCCACACGAACAGCAGCATGAGCGGTCTCCACACCTCACGCACTATGGTTCGCATCGACGGGACAGGTTTGACGATCATGCACCAGCCTCTTTGTCAGCTGCTTCCGACATTGCCGCCGCCGCCGTGGAGACAGGGCGCAATTCAAACCATTCGGGGTGGCCGATGGCAACCAGAAAGCTCAGCACCGATAACCCGAAAAAAAGCAGCATCAATGTGGCCCGCAGCGAGGCCTGATTGTTGTATTCCGGTAGCTGGGGATTGTTCTGCGACATGAAGACCTCCTTTTCGCACCTGCGAACATATGGTCTTTAATGCGGCTGAAACGATCCGTTTCCGTAAGGAAATTTTTCTGATGCCCAAATTGCATGTCAAGATGTGAAATGGCGCAAATCCGCCAATTATCAGCCCTGTCAGCAATCAAAAATTATCCAGATGAGCAAGGAGGCACGATACTCTGATTATCCATCGCGCCAGTGTGCAATGCAAAATAATTGCGCTATTCCGGTTGAATCACGTTGTTTTCGCGCTGGCACAACCAAGCGACAGGCCAGAACGGCAAGCAACTCTTCAGCGTTGAATTTACAGGAATGTATCAGCCAGCAATGATCTGAAGCGCGCGACGGTCAATAATTTCCACTTCGCGCCGCGAAGGCAGTTCAATCACGCCTTCGTTCTTCAATTTGGTGAACTGGCGGCTGACCGTTTCAATGGTCAGGCCCAGAACATCGGCCACCTGCTGCCGCGAAAATGGCAACGAAAAGCGCGTTGCCGGGCCAAGTGCGGGGGTGCATCCGGTTTCAGCCAGCCGGTCCGACATTTCCAGAAGGAAGGTGGCGATCTTTTCAGAGGCGTTCTTGCGCCCCAACAGCATCATCCATGATCGCGTGCGATCCAGTTCCGACAAGGTGCGTTCCAGCAGCTTGTGTTCCAGTTCAGGATGTTCGCGGGCGAAACGATCAAAATCGTTGCGCGAAAAAACGCAGACGCGCGCATCTGTCAGCGCTACAACGCTTGCGCCGCTGGTCTGGCCGAAAGGGCGGCCGATAAAGTCAGAAGGATAGGCAACGCCAACAATCTGTTCGCGGCCATCCTGAGTGCTGGTGGTCAATTTCAGCACGCCTTCGATCACATTGGCGACGAGCAGCGAATCATCGTCTTCCCAGATCAAAGGTTCACCTGCCGCAACCGTGCGACGGCGACCGATGTTGTTCAACGCCACAATTTCACGGTTATCAAGGCCGGCGCAGATCGCCCGGTTTCTAACAACACATGTATCGCAGGCAGTCATTATGCTTCATTACCATTACGAAACACTGCGGGCAATCGCCGTCCGCTTCAAATTGCCCAGCCGGTTTGCGGATTGCCCAAAAAAATCGGGCGGCCAGACTGCCAGGCCGCCCAAGTTGGGGAGAAATCGCCGAAACGGGCCGGTGTCCGGTGTGGAGCAGCGCCCCGTTTCGCCAGACACAGGTCTAGGTGCGGCTCGGCCTCCCCGCGTTGACAGATATCAAAACGCTGCAGTTTTTTGAAAAATTAGGGGTTTTCAGGCGTCAGGTGTCGGGCAGGCCGACTACATCGTGATACTGGCCGCGGAAGAACAGTAGCGGCGTTCCATGCTCGCTACGATCCAGCGATTCGACCGCGCCCACGACCAGCAGATGGTCTCCAATATCTTCTACTCGTTCAACACGGCAGTCGATCCATGCAATCGCATCGTCCAGCAGTGGTTGACCTGAAGGGCTATGCCCATGGGCCAGTTCAGCAAACTTATCATCCGCTCGCGCGGCAAAACGCTTGCACAACTCAAGCTGATCGGCACCCAGCACGTTCACGCAAAACCGGCCGATTTCGGCAATCTTGGGCCAGGTCCCCGAACGCTTGTCAGGGAAAAAGCCCACCAGTGGCGGATCAAGCGAGATCGAACTGAAAGAACCGACCACCAGACCGTGGCGCTGCCCGGTATCGTCAACAGCCGTAATGACACAAACACCAGTGGGCCAGGTGCCCAACACGTTGCGGAAATGGCGAGGATCGATCATGCGCGCCTGCCTGTCGGCAAACGCGCGTTTCGTCAACCGCCTTGCCCCACGATCATCCGCTACTCGAAGAAAGCGATGCAGCGCACCTCGATGCTGGTGCGGATTTTTGCGTCCGGCAGGCTGGTATCATGGAACGCGGTATGCGGGCAGCGCCAGGTGACCGAATGGTCGCTGTCCTGAAATTTGAACAGCAGCACATCATCTGCCGCCATGTTCGAGAAATACCACCAGCGATGCCGGTCACGCTGGCGAAAGATCGTGGCGGCGATCATCTGATCCTCACCCTCGACCGGCGCGGTCAGCGCATCGCCGGTGGGAAATTCATCGACCACGAACAGGGTGTTGGACGCGGTTTCCTCATCCTCCACCGTGCGTCCGTCGCACACCGCCAGCGGCCAGTCCTGCGGCCCTTCCGAGAACGTGCGCCACAGCGAAAAGCAGATATAGCGCTTGTAACCGGGACCATCGGGGAAGCGGTCCGCATAAACACGCTGCGCGGCGCGGCGGCCTGTCACTTCGTTATAGTCGACATGGGCCTCACCCGCCGGAGGCTGAATACCGCCACTGTGTTCGTAATTTTCGACCTTCTGCTTTGCACGCTCGGAAAGGTCGGCAGACGTCCGGATCATCCACCCTTGCGCGGCGGTCCGGCTTGCCCCGCAAAGCTGGGTAACCAGCGCTTCAACCTCTGCCAGATAGAGCGCATCCACGGTAGGCTTGTCGTTGAAATCAGACACGGCGGAGCGGTGCTTGCCAAGCGTAAAGCCGTGGACATCCAGCGTGAAATGATCGCGCATGGACATACCGTCGCGCACCACGCAGGCGTAATCAGCATATTCGCCTGTGTTCATTTCGGCGCCTTGCGACACATAGCGCCGCGTCACGTAATCACCCTCAGCCAGATAGCGGATCAGCGCGGGCGCCTTGCGGGCAGTGTCTTCGACGTTGGCGGCTTCGGACGCAGCAATTGCGGTCATGGCAAACTCTCCCCGCGGCTTTGAACGCCGCCTGCCCATCAATTTACACAAATGTGTAAATCATGTCCAGTGGCTGCTCTTGCTTTGCGCGGCGCACACGACCATCTCGCCGGCATGGCCATCTCGCCCATCCTGACCGACGAACAGCTGACCGATGTGGTTGGGTGGTTCTACGCGCGGGTGCGCAAAGACGCGCTACTTGGCCCCGTGTTCAACGACGCGGTGCATGACTGGGACCGCCACTTGCACAAACTGGTGGCGTTCTGGGCATCCGTGATGAACGGTGCCGGGCGCTATCACGGCAGCCCAACACAGGCTCATGCCGCCCACGGCGACCGGATCAAACCTGAAATGTTCGACCGCTGGCTGACGCTTTGGCGCGAAACCACCAGCGAAGTTCTGCCCGTCCCTGCCGCCGCCGCCATGCAAGACCGGGCTGCACGGATGGCGGTGGCGTTAGGACGCAGCCTTCAGCGCGCCTGAGCGGGCGAAGACTTACTCTTCGCCCATCCGCAGTGCGGCGATAAAGGCTTCCTGCGGAATGCTGACATTGCCGTATTCGCGCATCCGGGCCTTGCCCTTCTTCTGCTTTTCCAGAAGCTTCTTCTTGCGGCTAATGTCACCGCCATAACACTTGGCGGTCACGTCCTTGCGCATGGCACTGATCGTTTCACGCGCCACAACCTTGCCGCCAATCGCCGCCTGAATTGGGATCTTGAACAGGTGGCGCGGGATCAGATCCTTCAACCGTTCGCACATATGCCGCCCGCGCGCTTCGGCGGCGCTGCGGTGAACGATCATCGACAGCGCATCGACCGGCTCGTTGTTGACCAGAATGCTCATCTTCACCAGATCGCCTTCCTGCAGGCCAATCTGTTCATAGTCGAAGCTGGCATAGCCACGGCTGATCGACTTCAGGCGGTCATAAAAATCGAACACCACTTCGTTGAGCGGCAGTTCATAGGTCACCTGCGCGCGTCCGCCAACGTATGTCAGCCCGGTCTGCACCCCGCGCCGATCCTGACACAGCTTGAGAATCGAACCGAGATATTCATCCGGCGTATAGATCGTGCCCTTGATCCACGGCTCTTCGATGGTGTCGATCCGGCTCGGATCAGGATAATCCGCCGGGTTGTGCAGCAAAATCTCGCGCGCATCGTCGGTGCGGCTCTTGTTCAGTTGAATGCGATAGACCACCGATGGCGCGGTGGTAATCAGATCAAGGTCATATTCGCGGCTCAGGCGTTCCTGAATGATTTCAAGGTGCAGCAGCCCCAAGAAGCCGCAGCGGAAGCCAAAGCCCAGCGCCGCGCTCGATTCCATTTCGAAGCTGAACGAGGCATCGTTCAGGCGCAGCTTGGCAATGCTTTCGCGCAGCTTTTCAAATTCCGCTGCATCGACCGGGAATATCCCGCAGAACACCACCGGCTGCACTTCCTTGAAGCCCGGCAAGGCCTGCGTAGCGCCCGCCTTGACCGTGGTGATCGTGTCGCCCACGCGGGCCTGCGCCACTTCCTTGATCTGCGCAGTGATAAAGCCGATTTCGCCGGGACCAAGTTCGTCCAGCGTCTCGATCTTCGGACGCATGCAGCCCACGCGGTCGATCAGGTGTTCGGTGCCGCCTGCCATGAACTTGACCTGCAATCCCTTGCGGATCACCCCGTCGATCACGCGCACAAGGATGACCACGCCCAGATAGGGGTCATACCACGAATCGACCAGCATTGCGGTCAGCGGCGCGGTGCGGTCGCCCTTGGGCGGCGGGATTCGCGCAACCACGGCATCCAGCACTTCTTCTATGCCGATGCCCGACTTGGCGCTGGTCATCACCGCATTGCTGGCATCCAGGCCGATCACGTCCTCGATCTCGGCCTTCACCTTTTCAGGCTCGGCGGCGGGAAGATCGATCTTGTTGATGACGGGCACGATCTCGTGATCGTGTTCGATCGATTGATAGACGTTAGCCAGCGTCTGCGCTTCCACACCCTGCGCCGCGTCCACCACCAGCAGCGCTCCTTCGCACGCGGCAAGGCTACGGCTGACTTCATAGGCAAAGTCGACGTGGCCAGGCGTGTCCATCAGGTTCAACTGATAGGTCTTGCCGTCCTTGCCGGTATAATCCAGCCGCACCGTCTGCGCCTTGATCGTGATCCCGCGCTCTTTCTCGATGTCCATGTTGTCGAGCACCTGCTCGGACATTTCACGCGCGGAAAGACCGCCCGTGAACTGGATCAGGCGGTCAGCCAGCGTCGACTTGCCATGGTCGATATGGGCAATGATGGAAAAGTTACGGATCAGCGCAAGGTCAGTCATGGCCGCGCCGTTAGCAGGTGTGCAGGCCTGAGTCACGATAGGCGTCAACTTGGCGCAACGCGCAGGCGTCTGATGTGAAATTTTTCAATCGAAAGACATTTTTATGATGTCTTTTGCCAAATTGTAACGAAACATATCTTGATTATTTTCAGATATTTGAATGAAAATTCCGGCCACCTTCCCCCTCTCAGTGCGTCACTTCACTGTCATACAACCGTCATTTTGACGGCCTAGCGGCGCGCCAAGGGCAACAGATGCCAGATGAAGCGGAGATTCTTCGAAATGACGGGCAAGGCATTCCGGGCAGCACTGGCAGCCAGCGTGTTCATAAGCGCGACCAGCATTGCACAGGCGCAGGCCGCACCACAGGATCAGGATGCGAAGATCGCCGATCTTCAGCGCCAGGTCGATGAACTGAAGGCCATCGTGCGTGCCATGCAAACCGCGCAGGCCCCCGCTGCCCCTGTTCAGATGGCAGCAGCCCCTGCGGCATCGAACGCCGCCCAACCTGTGCAGCTTGCTGCGGCAGCAACCGCGCCCGTACAGGCAGAGGCACCCGCAAAACCCGCCGAAAAGAAGAAGGCCTGGTACGAAAAGCTGCAATTGCGCGGCTATACCCAGCTTCGCATGAACGAAATCGTTTCGGGTGCCAAGAATGCTCCGTCGGGTGTTTCGCGCCTGCGTTCGGTGCAGGATTCGGGCATCAACGAAAACGGCAACTTCTCCATCCGCCGCGCCCGACTGGTCGTGCAGGGCGATATCTCGAACCGCGTCTCGCTGTATATGCAGGGCGATCTGTCCGCCGCCGTCAGCAACCAGACCGGGGGGGAATCACGCCAGAACTTCTTCCAGATGCGCGACGCCTATGCCGACGTCTATCTCGACAAGGCCAAGACGCTGAAACTGCGGTTCGGCCAATCCAAAGTGCCATTCGGATGGGAAAACCTGCAATCGTCATCCAACCGCATTCCGTTGGACCGCACCGATGCCATCAACCAGCCGGTACCGGGCGAGCGTGATCTTGGCGTCGTCGCTTATTACACGCCCAAAAAGGTGCAGGCGATCTGGGACGAACTTTCGCATGAAGGCCAGAAACTGTTCGGCAACTACGGCGCGCTGGGCTTTGGCGTCTATAATGGCCAGTCGATCAACCGGGTTGAAAAGACCGATGGCCTGATGACCGTTGCCATGGCCACCATGCCCATCCGGCTCGATGGCCTTGGCGGCATCTTCGAAGGTCAGGTGGCCGAATTCGGCGCGTCGGGCATGCTCAACAAGTTCAAGCCCGAAATCCGCGCAGGCGGCGTTTCGGCTGTGGCCTACAAGGATAATCATGTCGGCGTACATGCGATGATCTATCCCCGCCCCTTCGGCATTCAGGCCGAATGGACATGGGGCCAAGGGCCGCAATGGGATGCCGCCACCAGTTCGATCCAGGTAAAGGACACCAGCGGCGGCTATGTCATGGCGACGTTCCGCGTGCCGGAATCCCCCATTGGACAGATCATCCCCTTCGCCCGCTACCAGCATTATCGCGGCGGGTGGAAAGCCGCCACCAACGCCCCGCGCCTGGAAACCGACGAATACGAACTGGGCGTCGAATGGCTGCCGCTCAAGGAACTCGAAGTCACGCTCGGCTATGCCAATGTCAGCCGCAGCGAGGCTGACGAACGGCGGACCGGCCGCGCCAAGGGCGACCTGGTCCGCGCGCAAGTGCAATGGAACTACTGACCGGGGCTACCCGGCTCGCTCTCAGGCAGCAGCGGAATATCCGCTGGAAAGGCGGAATACCGACTGTGCCTGCGATCCGTTGACGAAACGGACGCGATAGAGGTTCGCATTGCCAAAGGCACCGGTCAGACGGACAGCCAGTTGCGTTCCGCTGTTTGCGGCAACGGGCGCACTGGCAACCGTCAGGTAAGACGCGCCACTATCCAGCGATTGCTCCATATACAGTGTACCAGCCGCATCGGCACAGGCGGTTGCCACGAACGAGTTATAGTTGCTCAAGGTGCATGGTCGCCCGGTGCCGGTAAAAGCACCACTGGCGGCCAGCGCCACCGTACTGTCGGTATAGCCGCTGCCACCATTCAGGCCGCCCGACACCGAAACCGTACCGATCGACGCCGATCCGCCGGCAAGCGAAGTATGCGTCGCATTTGCCGGACGCCGCTTGAGCGCCAGAACGACCGCTACCGTGCCGCTGCCATAGGTCTGCACGCGGGCGCGCACGAAAGCCGCGCTGGAAACAAAGGTATAGATGCCCGCCGCCGTTGTGGTGAGCACAGGTGCCGCCGTGGCCGAACTGGCCGACAACACCGGCAAAGCCAGCCAGTTGGTTTCGTCGTTCGACTGTTCATAGGCGATGGTGCAACCCGTGCCCGCCGTCACCACCTGAAACGCGCCGCCGCCAAAACCCGCCATGCCCGATGACACGACGCCTGCGGCCGATGTTGCGCTGCCGCTGATCGTCTGGCCATCAGCCACATCATCGACAAACACATTGCCGATATGGTTGGTCCCCGCAGGCAAAGCGCCGCCCACCTTTGAATAAATTGCCGAAAGCCAGCCGGTCAGACCGCTGCCACCGGCGGGCATGGCGGTGCCGGTGACGGGAACACCCGCCGGTTCAAGGTTTGCCTGATCGCTGGCCACTGTCACCGCCAGACTTTGCGCCATGGCATTCTGGCCGATCTGGATCTTGCCCAACAGGCGCTTGGTCAGGGCGATCAGGCTGGCCGGGCCTGTATCGCTGGTCGCTGCAGGATCATCGCCTGCGCCAATCGCACCTTGCGGGCTTTGCAGGCTTTCGCCCAGCACGACAGGCAATGGAGTGGATGCGCTTACCACTTGGGTCGAACCGTCAGCATGGGCAAAAGCGACCGCACTGACCGGGGTGAACTGGGCCGGAAAGGTAATCTGGGGATTTGGCATCGATGTCTCCGATGGGTTCTGGAACAATCGACCGAAGCAGATAACCATTTTGGTTCGTGTAGGAAAACGGAATGTTTCCCGTCAGCAGACGGCATTCGTCGCATAGACCGCACGTCGCATCGCAGTTCCGCAGGATTTTTTGTACGTTCATCTGGCGTTGTGGATCGCCCGGCGAAGTTTGTCGTTGTCAGGTTCAAGTCCGCCCAGCGGGCAAACGAATTATAGGGAGTTACCCATGAAGAAGACCATTCTGGCAGCCACTCTTGCCGCCATCGCCATTCCCGCAGCCCCGGCCCTTGCCGCGCCGCCCTCGTGGGCACCGGCGCATGGTTATCATCAGGTGCGCGGTGGCGATCGTGATCGCATTTACGACAACCGTGGCCGTTATGTTGAGCCGCGCCGCATCAGCCGCAACGATCAGGTCTGGCGCGGGCGTGATGGCCGTTACTACTGCAAGCGCAACAATGGCACGACGGGCCTGATCGTCGGTGCGGCTGGCGGCGCATTGCTGGGCCGTGCCATCGATACCCGTGGCGAACGTGCGACCGGTACCATTCTGGGTGCGGTCGGCGGTGCTCTACTGGGCCGCGAAATCGAACGCAGCGGTGGCCGCTGCCGTTAATCGATCGCCTGCAAAGTTTCGCTCCACAAAAGGGCGGGGTCACACGGCCCCGCCCTTTTTACATCATTTCCCGCGCAGTTCACGTACTAGCGCCGGAGCCGGATAGATCACTTCAAGCGCCTGCTGCACCGCGGCTGCGCTCACCACCACCGTCCGGTTCACATCGGCCTGATAGCCATAGTTTCCGCCGATGGAATGAATGTTTCCATCAAACGCCGCACCAATCACGCTGCCGTCACGGTCGATCACCGGCGATCCGGAATTGCCACCGATAATGTCGTTGGTGGTGACAAAATCAAACACCGTAGCCTTGTCGATCTTCGCCTGCGCTGCGGCAAACCCCTTGGCGATATCAAACGGTTCCGCCCCGGTCGCCCGGTCGAAAGCACCGCCCATGGTCGTCATAGGCGCAACCTGCTGGCCCCGCTCGACCCAGCCCTGCACGTTGCCGTAACTAATCCGCAGCGTGAACGTCGCATCCGGGTAGATCGTGCTGCCATATGCCGCAAACCGCGCATCAGCGAGCCTTGCGCCAGCCTCCGCCAGTGGCCCGGTGTAACGCTCGTCCACCAGCCGCTTCAACTCCCGCTCCCGCGCATCAACCTTGCGCGCGTAAACGATCAGCGGATCGCTCGACGCTTCCACCGCCTTGCGGCCGCCATCCCACAGCGCCTTGCGCACCGCAGGATCAGCCAGCGCCGTGCCGCCCACCAACCGTTCAGCCAGCGCTTCAGGCGATTCCCGGCCCAACATAAGCCGGGTATCGGCATCGTCCGCCCCCAGATATTCCCGCGCCTTGGACAGGCTCCATCCCATCTCAACCTGTTCCAGCCAGGGATAGACCGGCGCATCGTCCAGCAGGGTCTTCGTGGTCAATTCCAGATCGCTGTCAGTGTACCCCGGCAGGCGATCCGCATTGGGTTTCTCGCGCTCTTCCGCACCTTGCACCAGCGTCTGCGCATATCCCATCAGCGTGCCCGACGGCACGATGAAGCGCCACGGCAGATAGATATCCCGATAGGCCTTCACCGCCTTCGCGGTATCCGCCCAAGGATCGCCCAGCCCCGGCAGATTGCCCGCCTTTGCTTTCATATCTGCTTCGGCATCGACCAGCATTTTGGCAAATACCGGATCATTCAGCGCCTTTTGCCGGCCGATATAGACCTTCAGACTGTTCTCGATGCCGAACAGCGTATCGGCCCCTTCGCGCTTTGCCTGCACGCTTTCTTCCATCGCCGCGATCAGCCGCCCGCGCAGTTCGGACAGGATCGTGGTCGTCAGCGGCAGCGACACCTCACGCTGAAACGCCAGCTGTTCTCCCGTGAACAATCGCTGCGTCGATCCGGGGTTGCCCACCACAAATGTCGGCTCACCTTCCTTGGGCGCGCGCGGGTTCCATTTCAGAAACGCCTTCACCTCTACCGGCTTACCGTTGTCATATGCCCGCAAGAACGCTGCATCCAATGCATAGCGCGGATAGTTGAAGTTGTCCGGGTCACCGCCAAAGAACGCCGCCTGAAATTCGGGCGCCCACGCCAACCGCACATCGGAATACTTGGTATAGGTGTAAAGCCGGTATTGCCCCCCGCCAAACAGCGTCACCACTTCGCACCGCGTCCTGCCAGTATCGGCACAGCCCTCCTGCTCAATCCGTGCCACTTGCGCATCCCGCGCCCTGACCAGCGCCTCACCGCTCAGACCGCCGATTGCCTGCTTGATGCGCGCGGTCACATCCGTGATCGCGGTCACCACTTCGGCCTGCTGCCCCGGACACTTCAGTTCATCTTCTCGCCGCGCCGGGATAAAACCTTCTTTCAGGAAATCCTTCTGATCGGTTGAATTGTCCTGAGCACATTCCACCACGCAATGATGGTTGGTCAGGATCAGCCCTTCCCCGGATACGAAGCTGGCCGAACACCCACCGGTCAACCGCACGGCTGCCGCCTGCACCCGCGCCAGCCACGGGCCATCCGGCGCCCATCCGTAATCGGCCTGCATCTTTGCCGTCGGAAAGGCATCCAGCGTCCACATTCCCTCATCAGCAAGAACCACGCCGGGCAACAGCGCCCATACCGCTGCCACAGCAACGGTCGTGCAATAACGATATCGACCCATGATCTTCACACCCGGCATGGTTTCATCTGCAATCGCTTCGTGTTGCACAAGCGGCCTTGCGTGAAAAGCCACCTTGCGCTGAGGTTAACCATACCCCGATCAATTAATCCTTGCGACAGAACAGATTGCGCATACCTTTGTTTTTATGTGGATGCTGGACCAGATGCTCAAACGGCTGATCCGCAAGGGTCAGCTGATCGTGATCGACCATGATGGAACGCACTATGCCTATGGCGATCCTGCTGCCCTCCCCCTAGCCATCCGGTTGACCGACAGCGGCGCGGCCCTGCACATCGCCCGCGATCCCCGCGTCGGCGCGGGTGAAGCCTATATGGATGGCCGCCTTGTGGTCGAGCCGCCGCATGACATCCGCGACATGATCCTGCTGGTCATGCGCAATGCCAGTTCCGGCAGCGGCATTGACCGGAAAGGCCCGTTCCGCCGTCTGGCGCAAGCCATGGTGGCCAAGGCCGACCAGATCAATCTGCGCGCCAAAGCGTCGAGCAATGTCGTCCACCATTATGACCTGACGCGCCAGTTCTACGAACTGTTCCTGGATGAAGACCGCCAATATACCATGGCCTACTTCCGCGATCCGGAAAACACGCTGGAACGCGCGCAAATTGACAAGAAAGCCCTGATCGCGGCCAAGCTCCGCCTCTCCCCGGAACAGAGCGCCGGAATGCGGGTACTCGACATCGGCTGTGGCTGGGGCGGCCTCGCGCTCTATCTCAATCGACACTTCGGCTGCGAAGTCCTCGGCGTCAGCCTTGCGCCAGATCAGGTCCGCTTTGCGCAAGAACGCGCGCAGGCCGCAGGCGTGGCCGACAAGGTGAAATTCCAGCTCATCGACTACCGCGACGTTACCGGCACGTTCGACCGCATCACCAGCGTCGGCATGATCGAACACGTCGGCTCCCCCCATTTCGGCGAATATTTCGCCAAGACCAACGACCTGCTCGATCCGCAAGGAATCATGCTCACCCACACCATTGGCCGCACCGGCCCTCCGGGCACGACCGACAAGTGGACGCGCAAATACATCTTCCCCGGCGGTTATATCCCGGCGATGAGCGAACTGGTTGCCGCGCTTGAAAAAAACGGTTGGGAAGTGGGCGACATCGAAGTCCTGCGCTACCACTACGCCCACACGCTGGCCGAATGGTATCGCCGCGCCACGCTGCACCGTGAAGAGATCATCGCCCTGTATGACGAACGCCTGTTCCGCATGTGGCAATTCTACCTTGCCGGGGCTGAACAAAGCTTCCGCCACGGCAGCATGGTCAACTTCCACATTCAAAGCGTGAAAAGCCGCAGCGCCCTGCCCATGACGCGCGACTATATCCAGACCGAAGCCGCGCGCCTTTCCGCAATGGATGAAGCGCCGGAATGGCACCTGGCGAAACGCACCGACGCACTTTTCACAAGCGAATAATCTTGCCGTTGCCTTGCCTGCGATGGGTTGTTAGTCACGCTAACTAAATCAGACCGCAGGCAGGAACCCCGCATGACCACACCCGTCCCCACCGCCGCCGATCTTTCCGGTGAAATCCAGCGCATCTTCGCCTTGCAGCAAGATCACCAGTGGGCGGTAAAGGCGTCCACGGCCGCCCAGCGCAAGGAAAAGCTGGCCAAGCTCAAAGCCGTGGTCGAAGCCCATACCGACGCCATCATCGCCGCCGTGCTCGAAGATACGCGCAAGCCGGTCGGCGAAATCCGCGTGACCGAAGTGCTCAACGTCGTCGGCAATATTCAGCGCAACATCGACAATCTCGATGCGTGGATGACCCCCACCGAAGTCACCCCTTCCATGAACCCGGCGGATCGCGCGCAGATCATTTATGAAGCGCGCGGCGTGTGCCTCATCCTCGGCCCATGGAACTTTCCGCTCGGCCTCACGCTTGGCCCCGTGGCCGCAGCCATCGCCGCAGGCAACACCTGCATGGTCAAGCTCACCGACCTGTGCCCCGCCACCGCCCGCGTCGCCGCTTCGATCATCAGCGAAGCCTTTGATGAAAACGAGGTTGCGCTGTTCGAAGGCGACGTATCGGTCGCCACCGCCTTGCTCGACCTGCCCTTCAACCACATCTTCTTTACCGGCAGCACCCGCGTCGGCAAGATCGTGATGGCGGCTGCGGCAAAGCACCTCACCAGCGTCACGCTCGAACTCGGCGGCAAATCGCCCGTCATCATCGACGACAGCGCCGACATCAATCAGATCGCCGCCCAGCTTGCCGCCGCAAAGCAGTTCAATGGCGGGCAGGCCTGCATCAGCCCCGACTATGTTTTCGTCAAGGAAGACAAGAAGGCCGCGCTGGTCGAAGGCTTCAAGGCCAACGTCCAGAAAAACCTTTATGACGAACAGGGCCAGTTCAAGAAGGACAGCATCGCCCAGATCGTCAACGCGGCGAATTTCGCCCGCGTAAAGGGCATGTTCGATGATGCCGTGGAAAAGGGCGCAACCGTGGCCGCTGGCGGTGTGCTGGAAGAGGCTGACCTCACCATCCACCCCACCATGCTCACCGATGTCACCCCGCAGATGAAAATCCTGCAGGATGAAATCTTCGCGCCGGTGATCCCGGTAATGACCTATGAAAACCTCGATCAGGCCATCGATTACATCCAATCGCGCGACAAGCCGCTGGCGCTGTATGTTTACAGCAACGATGAAGCCAATGTCGAAAAGGTGCTGTCAGAAACCTCGTCCGGCGGCGTCACCGTCAACGGCGTGTTCTCGCACTATCTGGAAAACAATCTGCCCTTCGGTGGCGTGAACCACTCCGGCATGGGCAGCTACCACGGCTACTTCGGCTTCAAATGCTTCAGCCACGAACGCGCAGTTTACCGGCATCAATGAATGGATGACGGGGGCAGTGCAAATGCATCTGCCCCCTGTATCCGTAAAAATGCTGCTAATATTCGTTCCTTAATTTAGCTCTGGAAACATGTCTATCCTCCGCTAAACTCGGCCCTATCATGGGTCAAAATTTGTCTTCCGATGCAGCAAAAACCGAAGCCGAGCGCCTGCTCCGCATGGCTGTCTCTTTGTTGGATAGTACCGGCTGCTTTCTCGCCGCCGCTTATGTCGACCATGCGATCGAACATCTGGCCGAATCCGTTTCCGCTCCGATCAAGGATCTTTCACTGTCTGACCTCGGCATGATGGACCCGCTGCCCGGAAGTGCGCAGTGTTGGAACGAGATTGTTGAACGGTAATCTGCAAAAGGTTTGCAACTGTGGGCCAATTTGATTCCCAATCTCATGAAATTTCGAAATTGATCCTTGAAATATCATCAATTGGCAATGAAATTCGAGAAATCCGAGAATTTATCACTTCATCGTCAATTATATCGCCCCATAAGTCGTGTAATTCTGATTATGATTTGGGCATATTTGCGAAGAAACTTTACCTTTCCCGTCGCGATCGAGAAAGCAATTTTCCATCACCGGGTATGTTCCATGACCCGGCTTGGGATATTCTTTTAGATATGTTCATATCGTATTCTGAAAATAAGTTTATTTCTGTAACGGACGCAACATTGGCCGGACAAGTTCCCGCAACCACCGCGCTAAGATGGCTATGGAGCCTTGAAAAGGCAGGCATGATAGAGCGCAAGCCAGACAACAGCGACAAGCGACGCAGCTTCGTAACACTTACCGAAGCGGGACTATCTCATATGCGGCAAATCTTGCAGGCGATGGATAAACGGATGACAAGCCCGCTGTTGCCGCGGTAAAATAATCCTTCACGATAGCACGTTCCGACACCACCAGTCCCGAACTTATCGCCCATCCAGTTACCCGTCGTTTCGCCAATCTCGACCCAGAATCTCATCGGGCTGGCGCGCATCAGGTTGATGAGATCGTCAACTTCGGTGCCCTTGATCTGCCCGCCGAACAGGCCGCGCCCTGTCAGGTCGGTGAACGTGACAATCGTGTCGATGGCCGTCTTGCCCGCGCCAATCGGATCGATCGCCAGCAGATAACGGAACGCGGCGGCAAAGCACGGATCGTTTGCTGCCGCAGGGTTTGCGGCATAGAGCATTTCCTGCATCGCGTTCAGGAAGCCGCCCACCGGGCACGCCGCGCCCATGGCGTGGCATAGAATTCGGAAAATCCGGGGCCAAACCGGCCTGCCCGGAAATGGGCTATCACCACAACCTCCGTCGCCAACACCTGCACCACCAGCGCAATATTGCCCAATGATTTGAGCGCCAGCACGACTTTCGTGGTCGCGCCCCATGACCGCATGATGTCCCGCGCGGCATCCAGCCCCACCGCACGGCTGGTCAGGATCGTCACGATATAATCGCCGGATTTGAAGCCCACTTGCAGCGCGTTGTTGATGCCCATCATCGCCTCGACCGCGTATTGCACCGCGCCTTGGCCGTTAAGGATCATTTTCAGCGTCTGAATTTCGTTTTCGGCAAGATAGCCAAGGAAATCCTGCACCGGTGTTGTGGCAGGGCGCTCCTGCAACTGCGCCCGCAACATTGTCGGCCGCTATTGTTCGATGGCGGACAAACCGGCCACTGCTCTCGTTCCCGGCGTTGCTCCCGACGTTCCGGGCGCAAGGGCAGGCCTGGTTGACTGACGCGTCCAGATGCCTTCGGACTGTGCCGTGTTCAGAGCCGCCAGCGTGCGGCCATTGGGGTCAACGCGCGAATCCGCCGGTCGCAACCTCACCACGTTGGCCTGGAAATCACCGATCATGGCCTTGGTTTTCGGCCCGACAAGCCCATCCACCACCAGCTGGACGCGCGATGCCCGCCACACGGGCAGACAGGCACATCACGCCTTGGCCAGAAAGCGGCAAAAGGTTGCGATGTTGGACCTCGCCTGTTAGGCGCGCGGCGCGTAATTCACGGGAGTCGCAGCGCTCATGTCCGATATCAAGAAGGTCGTTCTCGCCTATTCCGGCGGCCTCGACACCTCCGTCATCCTCAAGTGGCTGCAGGTCACCTACAATTGCGAAGTCGTGACTTTCACGGCGGATCTTGGTCAAGGTGAGGAACTGGAGCCTGCGCGGGCCAAGGCCAAGCTGATGGGCGTGCCCGATCAGAACATCTATATCGATGATCTGCGCGAAGAATTCGTGCGCGATTTCGTCTTCCCGATGATGCGCGCCAATGCACGCTACGAAGGCGATTATCTGCTGGGCACCTCCATCGCCCGCCCGCTGATCTCCAAGCGTCTGATCGAAATTGCGCGCGAAACCGGGGCCGATGCCGTGTCACACGGCGCCACCGGCAAGGGCAACGATCAGGTTCGGTTTGAACTGTCGGCCTATGCGCTTGAACCCGGCATCAAGGTCATCGCTCCGTGGCGCGAGTGGGATCTGACCAGCCGCACCGCGCTGATCGCCTGGGCCGAAGCGCACCAGATTCCGGTGCCCAAGGACAAGCGCGGCGAAAGCCCGTTCAGCACCGACGCCAACCTGCTGCACACTTCGTCCGAAGGCAAGGTGCTGGAAGATCCGTGGCAGGAAACCCCGGACTATGTCTATTCGCGCACCGTCAACCCGGAAGACGCGCCCGATCAGCCCGAATACATCACCATCGATTTCCAGCGCGGCGATGGCGTCGCGCTGAACGGTCAGGCGATGTCGCCCGCCACCCTGCTCGCCGCGCTCAACGATCTGGGCCGCAAGCATGGCATTGGACGTCTGGACCTTGTCGAAAACCGCTTTGTCGGCATGAAGAGCCGCGGGATGTATGAAACGCCGGGTGGCGAAATCTATGCCCGCGCCCATCGCGGCATTGAAAGCATCACGCTGGACCGGGGTGCCGCGCACCTCAAGGACGAGCTGATGCCCAAGTATGCCGAGCTGATCTACAATGGCTTCTGGTTCGCGCCCGAACGCGAAATGCTGCAGGCCGCGATCGATCATTCGCAGGCCCGCGTGAACGGCACCGTGCGGCTGAAGCTGTACAAGGGCAGCGCGTGGGTGGTGGGCCGCCAGTCGCCCGACAGCCTGTATTCCGAACGCCACGTGACGTTTGAAGACGATGCGGGCGCATATGACCAGAAGGACGCGGCAGGCTTTATCAAGCTGAACGCGCTGCGGTTGCGGCTGCTGGCACAACAGGGCCGCTGATCCGCACCGGATATCGGCCCGAAAGGTTCGGGCGAACAAGCGGGGGC